>JALOLR010000002.1 GCA_025455885.1 Acidimicrobiales bacterium | reverse complement strand
CTCCGGGCCGAGCCCGATGCCCCGGAAGCCCGAGACGCCGAGGATGATGGAGGCGACGAGGGTGACGGCGAAGCTCTCGAAGAGGTCGGAGGCCATGCCCGCGCAGTCGCCCACGTTGTCGCCGACGTTGTCGGCGATGGTGGCCGGGTTTCGGGGGTCGTCCTCGGGGATGCCCGCCTCGACCTTGCCCACGAGGTCGGCGCCCACGTCGGCGGCCTTGGTGAAGATGCCGCCGCCGACCCGGAGGAAGAGCGCCAGCAGCGACCCACCGAAGCCGAAGCCGACGAGGATGGCCGAGGCCGTGTTCTGGAAGATCATCACGATCAGGACCGTGCCGAGCAGGCCCAGGCCGGCGGTCAGGAGGCCGGCGACGCCGCCGGTGCGGAAGGCCACCTGGAGCGCCGCCGGGAAGTCGCTGCGCCGGGCGGCGGCGGTGGTGCGCACGTTGCCCCGGACGGCGAGCCACATGCCGAAGAAGCCGATGGCTCCCGAGAAGACGCACCCGAGGACGAACGCCACCGTGCGCCACAGGCCCGACTGGGCGAACGTCAGCGCCGTCTCCCCGTCGGGCTTGTCGACCGCGGTGGAGGTGACGAACACGATGACGGCCAGCGGCACCACGATGACGGCGATCGTGCGGAACTGGCGCTTCAGGTACGCGAGGGCGCCTTCCTGGATGGCTCCGGCGACCTCCTGCATCTCCTGGGTGCCCTGCTCCTGGGCCAGGACGTTGCGCATGAGCACTCCGCCGACCGCGAGGGCCACGACGGCCACGCCGACGAGGAAGATGAGCCAGCCCCATTCGGCGGTGTCGAGCGTGAAGGTCTGCCAGCCGCCTTCCGCTGCGGCGAGGACGTCGATCATCTGGTGGTGCCCTTCTGGTTGTGCCGGACTCCCGGCGCGGCGACGCACGCGCGCATCCCCCTGCGGCGAGCGCCGAGATTCCAGTCGTCAGGCGCCTCGAGTGTCAAACCTCGGCCCCCGCGGACGACGACCCGGCCCGGCGTCGGACCCACGGGCCGACGGGCTCACCTCGGCGTCGTCGCCCCCTCGGCGCTGTCCGGCAACGCCGGGGTAGCGGTCGCCGGTGGGTCGCCGAGGGCGTACATCTTCCCGCCCCGGGTGCCCACGTAGATCCGGCCCTTCCACACCGCGGGTGTGGACTCGATGCACCCCTCGAGCTGCACCGCCCACACCTCCGGCGGGTCGACCCTCGGGTCGGACACGTCGTAGGCCCGCAGCACGCCCTGGCAGTCGCCGATGAGGAGCCGGTCGTCGACCACGACCGGGGACTGCCAGGTCTGGGAGCCGAGGTCCTTCTCCCACAGCACCTCCCCGGTCTGTTGGTCGATGCCGAGCACCCGCCCGGCGTTCGTGTCGGCGTAGACCACTCCGTTCGCGAGCGCCGGTGTGCCCCACACGCCCTGCTTGCCCGGGGCCTGGTCCTTCACCGACCACACGAGCGGGTTCTCGGGGTTGCGGGGGTCGAGCTTCATGATCTGGCCGACCTCGGTGGAGCGGGTGTTGCGCCGCTCGTACTCCGAGCCCACGTAGAGGTAGCCCTCGGGGTCGATCACGATGGAGGCGTCGGTGTCGTCGCCCGTCCAGAATCGGAACACCCGGGTGGGCTCGACCCCCTCCTTCAGCCCGGTGATGTCCCAGCCCTGCACGAGGCCGGCGGAGTTCGCGAAGTAGACGGTGTTGCCCGAGACGGCCACCGAGTTCTCGATGCTGAACTGGCGGTCGCTGATGACGGCCTCGAGCTCGGCGTCCCAGCTCGGGGTGCGGAACACGACCTCGGGGTTCACGGTCACGAGCCCGTCGGGGCCGTAGGCCCGGTTGAGTTTCACGATGTAGAACCAGCTGTTCTCGCCGCCCTCGAAGAGGTAGTCGTCGATCACCAGGCCGGACCCGTCCCAGTCGTCGTTCCACACCTTCTGCACACCGAAATCCGTGGCGCCGAGCCTCCACAGCTCGACCGCCTCGCCCGGCCGGTCGGTGGCGAGGATCCGGTAGTAGTTGTCCCGTGACCCCGAGTAGGTGAGCGGGTAGCCGTCGGGATCGGTGGTGACGGTGCCCTTGATGATGTCGCCGGTCTCGAACGCCGGCCGTAGGTCGGTCCCGGTCTCGGCGTCGACCCAGTGCACCCCGTAGTCGTAGGCGCCGAAGGACACCACCGTGCGTCCGTCCTGCTCGTGGACGTTGGGCTGGCCGGTCCAGCCCGTCCCGCACCAGGTCTGCGTTCCGCTCCCGTCGGTCGAGTTGCCGCACATCGTGCCCTGGGGGTAGGTCCACAGCACCTGGGGGGCGGTGGGGACGGGACCCTCGCCGTAGTAGGAGCGGGTCGGATTGCCCCGGAAGGTCAGGATGCCGGGGACCTCCTCGCTCCACATGCGCCCGCTGCTCGCGGGGTCCACCCACCCGTCGAACGGGGGCAGGGGCGCTTCGGTGGTGTCGGCGGCCACCTCCTCGGCGGGCCGGGTGTCGTCCGAGCCGGCCGGCTCGTCGGGCCCGGCGGTGTCCGGTCCGCCGCCGTCGGCGGACACCAGCGCGAAGCCGCCCCACAGCGCCACGATCGCCACCAGCACCGCCATCGGCGCCAGCCACGGCGGCCGGGAGGGCCGCGGCGGACCGCCGTGCGCTCCCACCGGGGGGTAGGGCCGGTTCGGATCGGACACACGTACCTCGGGGGCGTCTCAGCCGGCGCTGCCCTCGGCGACGAGGCGTTCGAGCACCAGCTCGGGGTTGTCGTGCTCGAGGCGCTCGAGCCAGAACTGGCTCTCGAACAGCGCCATGAGCGTACCGTCGGCCCGACCCAGGACCCGGACACCCCTCATGCCCCGGAGGGCCTCGGCGCTCGGCCCGTCGGTCCGCCGGGCGATGCGGTAGCTGGTGGGCGACAGCTCCACCGGGGCGCCGAACTCGTTCTCGAGGCGGTAGGTGGCGACGTCGAACTGCATCGGACCGACGGCGGCGAGCACCGGCGCCTGGTCGCCCTGGTCGGCGTCGCGCAGCACCTGCACCACGCCTTCCTCGTCGAGCTGGGCGATGCCCCGGCGGAACTGCTTGAACCGGGCGGTGTCGCGGACCCGGGCCACGCTGAAGTGCTCGGGCGCGAAGCTCGGGATGACCGGGAAGGTGACCGGCTCGTCGAGCCACAGGGTGTCGCCCACCCGGACGTCGGTGGCGTTCACGAGGCCGATCACGTCGCCGGGGAAGGCCTCGTCGATGGTCTCGCGCTCGGACCCGAACACCTGGTGCGCGTACTTCGTGGTGAACGGCTTCCCGGTGGTGTCGTGGGTCAGGACCATGCCGCGCTCGAAGCGGCCCGAGCAGACGCGCAGGAAGGCGATGCGGTCCCGGTGGGAGGGATCCATGTTGGCCGCCACCTTGAACACGAAACCCGAGATGGGGGGGTCGTGGGGGCGGGGCTCGCCGGCCGCGTCGGGCCGGGGGCCGGGGGCGGGGACGAGGTCGATCACGGCGTCGAGCAGCTTGCGGACCCCGAAGTTCGTGAGCGCCGAGCCGAAGAACGCCGGCGTGGACTGCGCACCCTCGAACAGCTCGACGTCGACGTCGGCGCCGACCTCGTCGAGCAGCGCGAGCTCGTCCTGGGCGGCGTCCCAGGCGGCACCCTCGTCGGCCGCGGCGCGGTCCGGTGACACGACCTCCTCCGGAGCCTCGGTGGCGCCCCGGGCCACGCGGGTGAACCGGGTGAAGAGCCCGTCGCGACGGTCGACCACCCCGCGGAAGTCACCGGCGATGCCGACCGGCCAGGTGACCGGCGTGACGACCAGGCCGATCTGGTCCTCGATCTCGTCGATGAGCTCGAGCGCGTCACGTCCGGGCCGGTCCCACTTGTTGACGAAGGTGAGCAGGGGCATCTCGCGCTGGCGGCAGACGTCGAAGAGCTTGAGGGTCTGGGGCTCGATCCCCTTGGCGGCGTCGAGCACCATCACCGCGGCGTCGGCGGCGGCGAGGACCCGGTAGGTGTCCTCGGAGAAGTCCCGGTGGCCGGGCGTGTCGAGCAGGTTGACGACGCAGTCGCGGTACGGGAACTGCAGGACCGTCGACGTGATCGAGATGCCGCGCTGCTGTTCGAGGGCCATCCAGTCCGACGTCGCCGACCGGCGTCCGGAGCGCGCCTTGACCGCCCCCGCCTCGGCGGTGAGCGCGCCGCCGTAGAGCAGGAACTTCTCGGTGAGCGTCGTCTTGCCGGCATCGGGATGGCTGATGATGGCGAACGTGCGGCGCCGGGCGGCCTCGGCGGCGGGGGAGGGCATGGCCGTCCGAGGCTACCGGCCGCTCCCGTCCGCCTCGCCCGGCGGCGGCCCGGCGCACCCCTACGATCGTCGAGTGGCCCACACCGAGGAGACGAGGAGCGTGCCCGGCGCCCGGGCCCCGGATCGCACCCGTCGGCTGCACGGGAGCGGCCTCGACCTGGCGCTGAACGAGTGGGGCGACCCCGGCGATCCCCTCCTCGCCCTGGTCCACGGAGGGTTCGACTTCTCCCGGACGTTCGACGTGTTCGCGCCGCTGCTGGCCGACGCCGGCTGGCGGGTCGTGGCGTGGGACGCCCGGGGGCACGGTGACTCCGAGCACGCCCACCTCTACAGCTGGGCCGCCGACGTGCGCGACCACTACGCGGTGCTCGCCGAGCTCACCGACGCCCCGATCTGTGTGGTCGGCCACTCGAAGGGCGGCGGACAGATGCTCGACCTGCTCGACGCCCGCCCCGGGCTGGCCCGTGCCTTCGTCAACCTCGACGGACTGCCCTCGCAGCACTCCGCGCCGGACATCAGCGATCGCGAGCGGCGCCGCATGCGCCGGGCCGACCTCGAGGCGTCGCTCGACCGCCGGGTGCGACGCAACGAGCTCCGTCGCCGCCCCGACACCATCGAGGGGCTGGCCGGCCGCCGGGCCCCGATGAACCCCCGCCTGAGCCGTGCGTGGCTCGAGTACCTCGTCACCGTCGGTGCCCGTCGTGACGACGACGGCTGGCGCTGGAAGATCGATCCGGTGCTGCACCTCGGCGGGTTCGGACCCTGGCGGCCCCAGTGGTCGATGGACCACCTGGCCGCCCTGCCGATGCCGTTCCTCGGGGTCCTCTCGGGGGTGGCCGACGACCCGATGGGCTGGAACAGCCGTCGCGCCGACGTCGAGCCCTACCTGCCGCCCGGTGGGCGCCTCGAGTTCTGCGACGACATCGGCCACTTCCTCCACATCGAGCAGCCCCGGGCGATGGCCGACCTCGTCCTCGAGTTCCTGGAGCCCCACCGGTGAGCCGCACCACCGAGCGGTTGCCGTCGGGGCGCCTCCACCTGGCGCTGCACACCCTCGCCCCCGGCGACGGGCGGCCGCTGCTGTTGCTGCACGGTCTCGGTGAACGCACCCCCGCGACGCGACCGGCCTGGACGGCGGCGTGGCCCGGGCCGGTGCTCGGGCTCGACTTCACCGGGCACGGCGAGTCGGGCGTCCCCAGGGGTGGCGGGTACACGCCCGAGGGGCTCACCTACGACGTGGACGCCGTGCTCCAGCGCCACGGCCCGGTCACGGTCGTCGGACGGGGCCTCGGGGCCTGGATCGCGCTCCTCGTGGCCGGTGGGCGTCCCCGGCTCGTGCACGGGGCGATCCTGGCCGACGGCCCGGGCCTGGCCGGGGGTGGTCACCAACCCCCGTCGCCCTACGTGACCCTCCTCGACCCCGACCCCGACGTCACCCCCGACCCCTATGCGCTGCTCGAGCTCTCGCGTGACGTGCGCCCTCCCGACTACGCGCTCGACTTCGTGCGCTTCGCGGTGGAGGACAGTGAGGTTCCGGCGCCCATCGTCGTCAGCGCCCGGGTGCGTCCCGACTGGTTGGCCGCCGTCGCCGCCGACATCGGCGTCCTCGACCTGCCCCTCGAGGAGGCGCTCCGAACGCTGCGCTGACGGGCTCGGACTCGAGACGGGCGCGGCTCAGAGGTCGCGGGCGGCGACGTAGTGGGCGAGGTCGGTGAGGGCGTCGACGGCCTCGGGCCGGAGCGGCGAGCGCTCGAGGGTGTGCAGCGCCACGTCGGTGAGGTCGCCGATGGTGGCCTCGATGTGCGCCTTGGCGCCGGAGTCGACCAGCACCTGTTGCAGCGCCCGCACCTCGTCGTCGTCGAGGTCGGCGGCACCCACGCGTTCGAGCAGGGCGGCGTCGGGCCCGCTCGCCCACTGCAACGCGGTGGCCAGCAGCGGGGTGGGCTTGCCCTCGCGCAGGTCGTCGCCCACGGGCTTGCCGGTGCGGGCGGCGTCGCCGAACACCCCGAGGATGTCGTCGCGAAGCTGGAAGGCCTCACCGAGGGGCGCGCCGTACGCCGACAGCGCCGTTTCGAGCTCGTCGAACCGACCGGCCAGCGCCGCCCCGACGTGCAACGGGCGCTCGATCGTGTACTTGCCGGACTTGTAGCGGGCGATCCGGTGGGCGGTGGCGAGGTCGGTGCCGGGCCGGGCGGTGCCGAGGACGTCGAGGTACTGCCCGACGTTGAGCTCGATCTTGAGCTCGCTCCACACCGCGAAGGTGGGGGGCGGGGTCGCTCCCATGAGCCGGTCGGCGTACACGTCGGCCAGGTCGCCGACGAGGATCGCCACCCCCTCGCCGAAGCGACGCGGCTCGCCCCGCCAGTCGCTCCGCCCGTGCAGGTCCTCGAACTCGAGGTGGACGGTCTGCTCGCCCCGTCGCGTGTGGGACCCGTCCATCACGTCGTCGTGCACGAGGGCGAACGCGTGGAGGAGTTCGAACGCGGCACCGGCGTCGACCACCAGCGGGTCGTCGGGGTCACCGCCCGCGCCGACGAACGCCCAGTGGCAGAACGCCGGGCGCAGGCGTTTGCCGCCGTTCAGGACGAACCGGGTGAGCACGTCGAGCGGGGCGGCGAGGTCGCCGTCGACGTCGAGCCACCGGGCCGTCTCCTCGGCGAGGATCTCCCGCAGGCGGTCCTCGACCGGTCCGGCCACGGCGAGCAGGGCCGGGGGGGCGACGGCCGACGTCGGCCGCTCGGCGCTCACGGGGTGGCCCCTGGGCCGTCGGGCGAGGCGGCGTCGACGGCGGAGGGCACAGGGCCGTCGGGGGTGTCGCCGGTGTCGAGGGTGTCGAGGTCGGCCACGATGCGGGTCACCTCGACGCGGGCGGCCTGGAGGCGGCTGCGGCACAGGGTGATCAGCGACGCCGCCCGTTGCACCTGCTCGGCGAGCCGGTCGACGTCGACGTCGTCGCGGTCGAGCTCGGTGAGGATCTCCTCGAGCTCCGCGACCGCGTCGGCGTACGCGAGGTCGTCGTGGTCCCCGTCGGCGGTGGCCTCAGCGGGCATCGGCGTCGCTCTCCGTTCGTGGTTCCGGGCCGGCCTCGACGACCGAGGTGATGGTGCCGTCGCGGACCGTCGTGACGATGCGATCCCCGGGCGAGACGTCGATGGTGCCACGGACCACGGCGCCGGTCACGGTCCGGGTGATCGTCCATCCCCGGGCGAGGGCCCGACCCGGGTCGAGGGCGGCGGCCCGTGCGGCCTGCAGCTCGACCCGGTGCTCCGCACCGAGCAGCGCGCGGGCGCCGCCGGCCCGGAGGTCGGTGACGGCCCGGGCCATCCGCTGGTCGTGCACACGGAGGTGGGCTCGTGAGGCCGCGGCGACTCGCCCGGCGCGGCGCTCGAGGCGGGCGGCACCGGAGGAGGTCGCGTCGGCGGCGCGCCGGCGCAGGCGGCGCTGGTCGTCGGCGAGGCGGTGCTCGGCGAGGTCGATCCGGGCGCGCCCGGCCCGGGCGGCGCGTCGGGCGCGCCCGTCGGCGTCGGCGTCCGCCCGATCGAGGGTCGCGGTGGCGAGCCTGGCGATGCCGGTCCAGGCCTGCTCGGCGCGGGCCGCTCCGGACCTGACGTGTTCGACCAGCGCGTGCGCGCAGGCGGTGGGCGTGCGCTCGCTGCGGTGGGCGACGAGGTCGGCGACGCTCTGGTCGGTCTCGTGGCCGATGCCGGTGATCACCGGGACGGGCAGGCCGGCGATGGTGCGCGCGACGAGCTCGTGGTCGAAGACGGCGAGGTCGGTGCGGGCTCCACCGCCGCGGACGAGGGCCACCACGTCCACGTCGTGGCGCACCACGGTGTGCAGCGCCGCTGCGACCTCGCGTTCGGCGCCGACGCCCTGCACCCGGGTGTCGACGTGGACGACCTCCCAGGCCAGCCCGCTGTCGCGGAGGGTCTGCAGCACGTCGGCCTCCGCCGCGCTACGTGCCGCCGTCACGAGTCCCACGCGCCGCGGTGACAGCCCGAGGACGAGGCCCCTGTTGCGGTGCAGCAGCCCTTCCGCCTCGAGGAGCCGCACGACACGATCGCGCTCGCCGGCCAACAGGCCCAGGGTGTACGTGGGATCTATCTGCTGCATCTGGAGCTGCAGCCGGCCCTTGGGTGGGTAGAACTCGATGCGCCCTCCGATCCGGATCCGTACCCCGTCGACGATGCGGATGCTGTCGTGGCGGCGCAGCAGCGCATTGACGCGCTCGCGCGCCGAGGACCACAGCACGGTGGGGATGGCCGCGACGGGAGCACCGCCCTCCGGGGGACGGTCGACGAGGTCGAAGTAGACGTGCCCTTGGCGGCTCCGGCTCATCGAGGCCACCTCGCCCTCGACCCACAGGCCGCTGCCGAACCGGCCCTCCACGACCTCGGCGACGGCGGCGGCCAGTTCCACCACGGTGAAGGTGCGCTCGGGCATCCGGGGCACGGTAGTGGCGTGACCGCGAGGGCCCCCGACCCCGCCCGGGTGGCGGAGGGGGTCGGGCCCGGCGTGCCTACAGTCGGAGGGATGCGTCGATCCCTGCTCCCCGCGCTCGTCGTCGTCGTGGCCCTGACGGTGGCGTCGGGGTGCTCGGACGGCGACGGGACCGACTCGGCGGTGCCGACCACGGGTGCCGGGACGGGGACGACCCTCGCCGGCTCGCCCGGGGAGGAGGCGCCGGCGACCACCGGGTCCTCGGTGCCCGGGCCTCCGTCGCCCTCGGTGCTGCCCCCACCGTCCACCGAACCGGGTGCGCCGCCCTCGGCGGCGAGCTGCGACGCGTTGCGGCGGGCGCTGCCGGTCGCCGACCTCCTGCCGCGGGACCTGGACAGCTGGCCCGACGAGCGCCAGCGCGTCGTGGTGGACGCCCGCCTGAACGCCGCCCTCTACGACCAGGCCGCGGCCGCCGGGCCCGAGTCGCTGCGGGGCCCGCTCGCCGACCTGAGCGACTTCGCGAACTTCGTCGCCGACGAGACCCAGGCGGCGCCCGATGCGGCGTCGGCCCGGGCCACCATCGACGGCTACCCCCGCCAGGCCGAGGTGGCGGCGGCCACCGTCGAGGTCGAGCGCTGGGTCCGGGTCGAGTGCCCCTGACCACCTGACCACCTGACCACCTGACCGCCGGACCGACCCGGGCGCCCCGAGCCGATCGGCGGCGCTACTCCTCGACGAGCTCGATCAGCGTGCCCAGCGCGTCCTTCGGGTGGATGAAGGCCACCGTCGTGCCCCGTGAGCCGGGGCGGGGCGCGTCGTCGAGGACGCGGAAGCCCTGGGCCTTCACGGCGTCGAGGGCCTCGCCGCAGTCGGCCACCCGGTAGCCCACGTGGTGGATGCCCGGCCCGCCCCGCTTCTCGAGCCACTTGGCCACGGTCGAGTCGTCGCGGGTCGGGGTGAGGAGCTGGACGTAGCTCTCGGCCACCTTCAACAGCGCCTCCTCCACCCCGTCGCTCTCGACGACCTCACGGTGGTCGACGACCGCCCCGAAGGTCTCCCGGTAGTAGTCGATGGCCTCGCCGAGGTCGGGCACGGCGATGGCGATGTGGTCGATCTCGGTGAGCAGCGGGCGGGTCTGGCCCGACTGGGTGGTCTGGGTCTGCTGGTCGTCCTCGCCGGGCCGACGCACGTTGATGCTCATGGGGGTCTCCTGTCTCAGGCGCCGTGACGGCGGAAGGCGGTGACGCGATCTTCGCCGACCTCGGCACGGAACTCGGGGTCGTCGATGCCGAGGCCCTCCTCGGGCGCGGCGCAGAGCACGGCGATCTTCCCCTCGTGGAGGTTGCGGTGCACCTGGTAGGCGGCCTCGCCGGACCCCTCGAGAGGGTGGACCGCCGACAGGATGGGTTGGATCCGGCCCTGGCAGATGAGGTCGTTGGCCTCCCACGCCTCGGCGTAGTTGGCGAAGTGCGAGCTGACGATGCGCTTGAGCTTCATCCAGAGGTGGCGGTTGTCGAACTCGATCATGAAGCCGCTCGTCGCCGCGCAGGTGACGATCGTGCCGCCCCGGGCGGCGACGAAGACGGAGGCCCCGAAGGTCTGGCGTCCGGGGTGCTCGAAGACGATGTCGACGTCGCGGCCGATCAACCCGCGGATGTCCTTCCCGAGGCGGCGCCACTCGCTCTCGTCCTGGGTGTGCTCGTCGGACCAGAACCGGTAGCCGGCGGCCTTGCGGTCGATCACGGCCTCACACCCGAGGTCCTTCAAGAGCTCGACCTTGTCGGGCGAGGAGACGACGCCGACGGGAGTGCCGCCGCCGTTGAGCACGTACTGCACGGCGTAGCCGCCGAGCCCGCCGGTGGCTCCCCAGACGAGCACGGCGTCGCCCTGGCGCATCGGGGCGGCGTTGGCGCTGACGAGCATCCGGTAGCTGGTGGAGTTGCACAGCGCGTTGACCGCCGACTCCTCCCAGGTGAGGTGGGCCGGCTTCGGCATGAGCTGGTTGGCCTTGACGACGGAGAGGTCGGCGAGACCGCCGTAGTTCGTCTCGAAGCCCCAGATGCGCTGGTTGTCGGCCAGCATCGAGTCGTTGTGGCTCGAGTGGTCCTGGTCGTCGACGTAGTTGCAGTGGACGACGACCTTGTCGCCCGGCTTCCACTTCCGCACGGCCGAACCGACGCGGAGCACGACGCCGGAGGCGTCGGAGCCCACGGCGTGGAAGTCCTGGTCGTGACGGGCCCCCCAGTAGCCCTCGCGCCCGAGCCGGGAGAGGAAGCCGAAGGTGGACACCGGCTCGAAGATGGCGCTCCACACCGTGTTGAAGTTGATGGAGCTGGCCATGACGGCGATCACGGCTTCGTCGGGGGCGATCTCCGGGAGCGCGATCTCCTGGACGTGCAGGGAGCGGCGGGGGTCCTTCTCGGCGCTGGGGAGACCGGCGAACATCTCCTGTTCGTCCTTGCGGACGACCACGGCGCGGTAGGACTCGGGGATCGGGAGGGCGGCGAACTCGTCACTGGATGCGCCGGCCTGGATGGCGTCGAGGATCTGCTGCATGGCGGCAAGGTAGTGGTGGCGGGCCGTGCGGCGCCAAGAAGCTGACGGGGTCGTCAGCCACCGCCGCGTCGGCGGCGCGGGCGACGGTCGCGGTCGGCGCCGGGGTGCCGGGCCGATCGAACACTGCGCGTGGTCGTGTGGCTACACTCGTGTCCGTCCGGGACGGGAGGGTCCCGGTCCGAGGAGCGTTCACGATGGCCCTGCCCGACGAGATCGATGCCGAGGCGATGGTGGCCCGTGCCCGGGCCGAAGCCGACGCGATCCTCGCCCGCGCCGAGGTCGAGGCACTGGCCGTCAAGGGCCGCGCCGAGGCCGAGGCCAAGGTGGTTCGTGCCCGCGCCCAGGTCGAGGCGTCGGAGCTCGCCACCCGGGCCCGCAACGACCGTGAGCACGCCGCTCGGCTCGTGGCCGATGCCCAGGCCGAGGCCACGGCGATGCTCGACGAGGCGAACGAGGTCCGCCGGGGCGCCGACGGTACGATCGAGCGACTCGTGGCCACCCGACGCGAACTGGAGTCCGTCATCGAACGCCTCGCTCGCCTCCCCCACGCCGTCGTCGACCTCACCGAGGACGGCGAACCCGCCATCGCCCTCGGCGACGAGGCGGCGCCTCCGGCCGAGGCCGTCGGCGAGCTCGAGGCCGACGCCCTCGCCGAGCGCGAGGTCGTGCCCCTCGGGGCGTCGGTCACCACCTCGGTCCGTCCTGCCCCACCGGTCCCCGCCTCGGGCGTCAGCGACGCCGCGGTGGAGGACGACGACACCGAGGACCCGGTGACGCGGATGGTGCGCTCGGCCATCGAGCGGGCCGCCCGCTCCGCCACCGAGTCCCCCGTCTGGTCGTCGAACCCGGCGGAGCAGCGCGAATCGATGCGCAGCAACCGCACCGACCTGGGCTGAGGCGCCGCGCCGCGGCGACGAGGGTCGTCTTTGGCCCCTGGCGGGATTCCTTCCCTACACTGACGACCCTGTCACCCTCGGGAGGGAAACCATGGCCGGATCCGTCGTTCTCAGTGGTGCCCGCACGCCGATCGGCAAGCTCTCCGGAGCGTTGGCCGGCTTCGCGGCCACCGATCTCGGAGGCATCGCCATCAAGGCGGCCCTCGCCCGCGGCGGGGTCGAGCCCGACCAGGTCGACGCCGTGATCATGGGCCAGGTGCTGCTCGCCGGCGCCGGCCAGCTCACCGCTCGCCAGGCGGCGGTCGCCGGCGGGGTGCCCCTGAGCGTTCCCGCCACCACGATCAACAAGGTCTGCCTGTCGGGTCTCAACGCCATCCACGTCGCCGACATGATGATCCAGACCGGCGAGGCCGACATCGTCGTCGCCGGCGGGATGGAGTCGATGACCAACGCGCCCTACCTGCTGCCGGGCGCCCGCGCCGGCTACCGCATGGGCGACCAGACCGTGGTCGACTCGATGATGTTCGACGGGCTCTTCTGCGCCATCGACCAGTGCGCCATGGGCGCCGGCACCGAGAAGTACGCGGCGACCAAGGGTCTGTCCCGCGAGTCCCAGGACGAGCTCGCTGCGCTGAGCCACGAGCGGGCCGCGAAGGCCCAGAAGGACGGGCTCTTCGACGACGAGATCGTCCCTGTCGAGATCCCCCAGCGCAAGGGTGACCCGGTGGTCTTCCGCGAGGACGAGGGTGTGCGCCCCGGCACCACCATCGACAGCCTCGGCGCGCTGCGCCCGGCGTTCGACAAGGCGGGCAACATCACCGCCGGCAACGCCTCGCAGATCTCCGACGGCGGGTCGGCCGTGGTGGTGTGCTCGGAGGCGGCCGCCGAGCGCCTCGGCGGTGAGCCCCTCGGCCGGATCCTGGGCTACGGCCAGGTGGCCGGGCCCGACGCGTCGTTGCTCGACCAGCCGGCCAACGCCATCAACGCCGCCCTCGCCCGGGCGGGCATGGCCGTGGGGGACCTCGACCTGTTCGAGCTCAACGAAGCCTTCGCAGCCGTCGGCGTGGCGTCGATGGCCACCCTCGGCATCACCGGCGAGGTCACCAACGTCAACGGCGGGGCCATCGCCCTCGGCCATCCCATCGGGATGTCCGGCAACCGCCTCGCGCTGCACCTGCTGATGGAGCTCAAGCGCCGCGGCGGGGGCAAGGGCGCCGCCGCGCTGTGCGGCGGCGGCGGACAGGGCGACGCCATCCTGCTCGGCACCGTCTGACCCGTCGGGTCACTCGATCTCGCGGCGTCCTTCCAGGGCGCGGCCCAGCGTCAGCTCGTCGGCGTACTCGAGGTCGCCGCCCACCGGCAGGCCGCTGGCGATGCGGGTGACCCTGAGCCCGAGCGGCTTCAGGAGCCGCCCCAGGTACATCGCCGTCGCCTCACCCTCGATGTTGGGGTTGGTGCACAGGATGACCTCGGTGATCCCCTCGGGCTCGATGCGGGCCAGCAGCTCCCTGACCCGCAACTGGTCCGGGCCGATGCCCTCGATCGGGCTGATCGCGCCCTGCAGGACGTGGTAGCGCCCCCGGAACTCGCCGGTCTTCTCCACGGCCACGATGTCGCGTGACTCCTCGACGACGCACACCAGCGACGTCTCCCGTCGCGGGTCGGCGCAGATCCCGCAGTCCTCGCCCTCGGCGATGTTGAAGCACCGCGGGCAGAACGTGACCCGCTCCTTGGCCACCGTGATCGAGGTGGCGAGGCGCAGGGCGTCGGCCGTGGGGGTCTTCAGGAGGTGGAAGGCGATCCGTTGGGCCGACTTGGGGCCCACTCCCGGGAGCCGGCCCAGCTCGTCGATGAGGTCCTGGACCGGACCGGCGTAGAAGGTCACGACCGGTCGGTGGGCCCGGGCTCGTCGTCCCCGGTCTCGACGACCTCCGCCTCGACGGGCTCGGAGCCCATCAGGGCCTCGAGGCTGAAGCCACCGCCGGGGCCGGTGCCGGCCGGGCCCTCGGGGCCGCCGAGACCCCCGATGCCCCCAAGGCCCCCGAGGTCGAGGCCGCCGAGGGAGCTCTGCTGCATCTCCCCGATCTGGTTCATGGCGTCGTTGAGCGCGGCCAGGACGAGGTCCTCGAGCATGGCGACGTCGTCGGGGTCGACGGCGTCCGGGCGGATCGTGACCTGACGGAAGTCCATGCCGCCGGTCACCGTGACCTCCACCGCGCCGCCCCCGGCGCTCCCGGTGATCTCGGCCTCGGCGGCCTGCGCCTGGGCGGCGAGGAGCTGTTGTTGCATCTCCATCGCCTGGCCGAGGATGGCGTTGAGGTCGAACGACTCTGACATGGGGTGCTCCGGGGTCTCGGGTCGGCTCACAGGAGCCGGTCGGCGGGCGGGTCGACGAGCTCGGCGCCGGGGAAGACCGCGGCCACCCGGTCGATCCCCGTCTCGACGGCGTCGGTGGCGTCGGTCAGGTCGGTGAGGTCGACGTCGGAGGGATCGTCGACGGCGGTGGGCGCCCGGCGGGGGGCGGAGGGGTCCTCGGCGTCGCCGTCGACGGTGAGCTGCACGGCCAGGGGTCGGCCGAGATGGGCGGCCAGCGCCGCCTCGACGTCGGCGCGGCACTCCTCGCAGCGTTGGGCGTGCACCGGGTTCGGGAGGCCGAAGACGGCCGTGGTGTCGTCGACGGACAGCCATCGCCCGCCGGCGAAGCGCACCCGGGCCCGCTGGGGGAGGGCGCCCATCACGTGGGCCGTCCAGGCGGCGTCGAGCGTCGAGAGGTCCGGGGCGGGGGCCGTCGGCGCCCCGGTGGAGGCGACAGGGGTCGGGTCGGTGATGTCGTCGGGCGGGGGAGCGACGGCGACCGCAGGGTCGGGGGCCTCGACGGCGGGCGGGGTGGCGGGCGGGGTGGCGGGCGCCGCGCCGGCGGCGCGGCTGGGGGGCGGTGGCTCGCGGGTGCCGGCGGCGGGCGGCGTCCTCGTCGGCGGGGCCGGTGCCGTGGTGGCGCCGCGGGTGCGGGCCAGGACGTCGCGGGCACCGTCGGCGGGTCGTCCGGCCGGTGGGGGCGGGGTCGGCCCGGCCGGCGACGGTTCGGCCGCCGGTGCGTCGGGCGCGACTGCCGTCGAGGAGGGTGGCGCGGGCGCGGGTGACGTGCGGGTCGGGGGTGTCACCATCCCGGACTCGAGGCGGGAGATCCGCTCGGCGAGGGCCTCGGGGGAGGTGTCGGCGTCGGCCCGGGTCAGGCGGACGAGGGCCACCTCGAGCGGGATGCGGGGGTCGAGTGCGTCCTGGATGCCGACGAACGCGTCGCCGAGCACCTCGAGGGCTCGAGTCGCACCGGCGGCGGTGAGGCGGCCGGCCTGGTCCTCGCACCGCGCCCGGTCGTCGTCGCTGAGCCGCGCCAGGTCGGCGTGCACGGCGGCGAGGAAGATGTCGCGCAGGCGGGCGATGAGGGACTCGCCCAGCACCCGGGGGCTGCGTCCGCGGGCCATGGCGGCCTCGACGGCCAGGAGGGCGGCGGCGGTGTCACGGTCGCAGACCGCCTCGACGAGGTCGTCGAGGCTGTCGGTGCCCTCGGGTGCCCCGCCGGCGGCCACCACCCGCTCGAGCGCCGAGAGGGTGTCCCGGGCCGAGCCGGCACCGGCGCGCAGGACGTAGGCCCGGCCCTCGGCGTCGACGTCGAGCCCGGCGTCGGCCACCACGTCGTCGACCAACGACTCGAGCTCGGCGGCGGGGAGCAGGTTGACCTCGAAGTGCTGGGTGCGGCTGCGGATGGTGGGCAGCACCTTCTGCGGATCGGTGGTGGCCAGTACGAAGACGACGTGCTCGGGCGGTTCCTCCAGGGTCTTCAGGAGCGCGTTCGACGCCGGCGTCGACAGCATGTGGACCTCGTCGAGGATGTACACCTTCGTCCGGCCGGGCGTGCCGAGCGAGGCCTTGGCGATCAGGTCGCGGATGGCCTCGACCCCGTTGTTGGACGCCGCGTCGAGCTCGTGCACGTCGAAGCTGGTGCCGGCCTCGATGGCGACGCAGGACGGGCACTCGCCGCACGGCTCACCGTCGACGGGCCGCTCGCAGTTGAGCACCTTGGCCAGGATGCGTGCGGTGGAGGTCTTCCCCGTGCCCCGGGGGCCGCTCAACAGGTAGGCGTGACCGACCCGCTCGTCGACGACGGCGTTGCGCAACGCCGTGACCAGGTGCTCCTGGCCGCGGACCTCGGCGAAGCGCTGGGGCCGGTAGCGGCGGTAGAGCGACTGGTAGGCCATCGGGGCCGAGCCTACCGACCGGTCTCCCGGGCGGCCGCGACGAGGCCCGCTCCCCCGTGTGACGGTCAGGCGACCTGCGGCACATCGGAGGTCCCGGTGAGAGCTGCTGCCTTCCGGCCCTGACCCGGTTCGCGGGCTCCGATTGCACAGGGCCCGACCGCCACACGCGAGAGCGGGCCGACGCACACGATACCCTCTCGGCTGCGTTCCCCGCCCGGCCCGGCCGTGCGGGGGCCCCAGGAGGGGTGCGAGAGCGGCCGAATCGGCACGCTTGGAAAGCGTGTGTGGGGAAACTCACCGTGGGTTCGAATCCCACTCCCTCCGCTCGATCCCGTCCCCGTCCGGCCTCACCGGGTGGGGACGGTGCGCGTCACTCCTCCGGGAGCGAGGGCGGACCCGGGGTGGCCTTGCCGCGCATGAACAGCCAGGTGACGAGGATCCCCACGGCGATCACGAAGGCCATGACGGCGATGACGGCGATGATCATGGGTCGGGAGCGTAGACGGCGGGCCTCCGCACGGCCGTCCTGCACCAAGATGGCGCCATGGACCTCGCCGCCGCCTCCGTGTCGTGACCTCCCCGCCGAGCGACGACGAGCTGATGGGCCTGGCCCTCGACGAGGCCCGCCGGGCGATCGACCACGGCGACGTCCCGGTCGGCGCACTGGTGGTCGTCGACGGTCGGGTGGTGGCGTCCCGCCACAACGAGCGCGAGCTCATCGGCGACCCCACGGCCCACGCCGAGGTGCTGGCGCTGCGCGACGCGGCGCTGGCGCTCGGCACGTGGCGCCTCACCGACGCCACGCTCGTCGTCACGCTCGAGCCGTGCGCCATGTGCGCCGGCGCGGCGGTGAACGCCCGGCTGGCCCGGGTGGTGTTCGGGGCCCGCGACCTCAAGGCGGGGGCGCTGGGCTCGCTGTACCACCTCGGCGCCGACCCCCGGCTGAACCACGAGTTCGCCACGGTGCCCGACGTGCGGGCCGGCGAGTGCGCCACGGTGTTGAGCGACTTCTTCGCCGCCCGACGCTGACAGCTTTCCTTCCATCAAGTGAGGGCTTGTCGATCGCGCATGGCATCGGTATCCTTGCGATGTCGATGATGTTCCCTGACATGAAGGAGGTTTCCGAGATGTTGATGAGGACTGATCCGCTCCGCCAGTGGGATCGATTCTTCGAGGCCCCGTCCAGCTTCAGCGCTCCCATGGACGCCTACCGACTGGGCGACGTGATCACCGTCGAGTTCGACCTGCCGGGCGTCGATCCCGACAGCATCGACCTGCAGATCGAGCAGGGCGAGCTGCGTGTGGCGGCCCATCGCCGCCGCACCGCCCCCGAGGGCGCGGCGTACCTGGTCCGGGAGCGGTCCGAGGCCCAGGTCACCCGGCGCCTGATGCTCGGTGACACGCTCGACGTCGAGCACGTCGATGCGGAGTACCACGACGGCGTGCTGCGCCTGCGCATCCCGCTCAGCGAGAGCGCCAAGCCCCGCCGCGTCGAGGTCCGCCGCGCCGGCGGCGACCGTCAGGCGCCCGAGCCGATCGAGGTCACCAGCACGTGACCGCCGCCGGGAGGGGGTCGGGTCGGCCGCGGCGTGACGCGGCCCCCTCCTGGCGGGAACGCCTCGACGATCCCGCCGAGCCGTTGTACACCGTCGGCGTCGTGGCCGAGCTGTTGGGCATCGGGACCCAGGCCCTTCGTCGTCTCGAGATCGCCGCTGCGCAGGAGAGCGCCCGCCCGTCGGGCAACCAGCGCCGTTACTCCCGCCAGGACATCGAGCGGCTGGCGGCGGCCGAAGCGCTCGCCCGACAGGGCTTCACGGGTGCGGCCCTGAGCCGCATCATCGAGCTGGAGCGTCGGATCGAGGCGTCCACCGACACCCCGATCCGACGCTGAGCGGCGTGTCATCCATCTGGCCCGATCCCGCAGGCCCCCGATAGGGTCGCCGACGGAGAGTTGCCAGAGCGGACGAATGGGGCGGCCTCGAAAGCCGTTGTGGGTTTCGGCTCACCGTGGGTTCGAATCCCACACTCTCCGCCACCTCACACCACCCACCGCCGGCGCCCCCAGGGCGTCGGCGGCGCGTTCGGGCCATAGCCTCGTCCTCCTGATGATGCACCAGTCGCCGCACATGCTGATGGGATCCGACGCTTCGCAGGTGAAGGGGGTGAAGGTCGGTCGCCGCACCGTCCGCCGGGTCCTCGCCTTCGCCCGGCCCTACCGGGGCGCGCTCGTCGCCTTCGTCCTCGTGATCATCGCCCAGGCCCTGCTCGCCCTGGTCCCCGCGCTGCTGCTGCGCCGGATCATCGACATCGCCATCCCGCAGGCCGACGGCACGATGCTCACCGTCCTGGCGGCCTTCATCGTCGCCGCCGCGCTCGGAGCGGCCCTGTTGTCGTTCGTCGAGCGCTTCTACTCCGCCCGCATCGGGGAGGGCCTCATCTACGACCTGCGGGTGCGGCTCTTCGACCACGTGTCGGCCATGCCGATCGCGTTCTTCACCCGCACCCAGACCGGCGCGTTGATGAGCCGAGTCAACAACGACGTGATCGGCGCCCAGCGCGCCGTCACCACCACGCTCGGGTCGGTGGTGTCGAACTTCATCGTCCTCACGACGACCCTCGTGGCCATGCTGCTCCTCGAGTGGCGCCTCACCCTGCTCACCCTCGTGGTGCTGCCCATCTTCATCGTCCCGGCCAAGCGCGTCGGTCGGCGTCTGTCGTCGATGACCCGGGAGGGCTTCAACCTCAACGCCTCGATGAACACCACGATGACCGAGCGCTTCAACGTCTCGGGCGCCCTGCTCGTCAAGCTCTTCGGTCACCGCACCCGCGAGTCCGAGGAGTTCTCGGGTCGGGCCGGGCGGGTC
Source organism: Acidimicrobiales bacterium (assembly GCA_025455885.1). NCBI lineage: Bacteria > Bacillati > Actinomycetota > Acidimicrobiia > Acidimicrobiales > Acidimicrobiales bacterium. Next base: position 264,876 of record JALOLR010000002.1, on the reverse strand, counting down.
CGTGACATCGGCATCAAGAGCGCCCTCTACGGCCGGACCTTCGTCATCGCCCTCACCCTCGTCGGGGCGATCGGCACGGCGCTCGTCTACTGGCTCGGTGGCGAGCTCGTCATCAGGGGCACCATCACCCTCGGCACCATGGTCGCCCTGGCCGCGCTCGTCACCCAGATCTACGCGCCGCTCACCGGGCTGTCCAACGCCCGTGTCGACATCATGACGGCGCTCGTGTCCTTCGACCGGGTCTTCGAGGTCCTCGACATGGACAACCCCATCGCCGACCGGCCCGACGCCGTCGCCCTGCCGGCGGTGACCGGCCGCATCGAGTTCGACGACGTCACGTTCCGCTACCCCGCGGCGAGCGAGGTGTCGCTGGCGTCGCTCGAGGGTCCCGGTGGCGAGGAACTCGACGCAAGGGCCGGGGTCGAGGTGCTCCACCGGATCACCGCCACCGCCGAACCCGGCGACCTGGTCGCCCTCGTCGGGCCCTCGGGGGCCGGCAAGACGACGCTCAGCTCCCTCGTGCCCCGGCTCTACGACGTGACCGGTGGCGCGGTGCGCATCGACGGCCACGACGTGCGCGACGTCACCCTCGACTCGCTGCGCGGCGCCGTCGGCGTGGTCAGCCAGGACCCCCACCTCTTCCACGACACGGTGGCGGCGAACCTGCGCTACGCCCGCCCCGACGCCACCGACGACGAGATCGTCCAGGCCTGTCGCGCCGCGCAGGTCCACGACGTCATCGCCGCCCTCCCCGACGGCTACGACACCGTCGTGGGGGAGCGGGGCTACCGGCTCTCCGGCGGCGAGAAGCAGCGGTTGGCCATCGCCCGCGTGCTCGTGAAGGACCCGGCCGTCGTGATCCTCGACGAGGCCACCAGCCACCTCGACAGCGAGAACGAGGCGCTGGTGCAGCGGGCGCTGGCCACCGCGCTCGAGGGTCGGACCGCCCTCGTGATCGCCCACCGGCTGTCCACCATCGCCAACGCCGACCAGATCCTCGTGCTCGACGAGGGCCGTCTGGTCGAGCACGGTCGGCACGAGGACCTGCTCGCCGCCGAGGGCCTCTACGCCGAGCTCTACCGCACGCTGGTGCGAGGCGAGTTGGGCGAGCTCATCGTCTGAGCGTCGACCGCCCCGATGCCGGGTCGACGCGCAGGTGCCCGGCCGGCGACGCGATGCCGGCGGGCATCTCGCCGTCGAGCAGGCCGAGCGGGACGGCGACCTCGCCCTCGCGGGCGGCGCGGTCGGCGGTCCGACCGAGTTCGAGCGTCTCGTCGAGGAGCCGCCGGGCGTCGGGCCCGAGCAGCGCGAGGTCGTCGGACACCAACGCCATCCCACCCGACACGGCTACCGCCGTCGCCCAGGTGCGGGCGGCGTCGACGCCCAACTCGGTCTCGTCGCTGCGCAGCATCAGGCAGTCGGGGTCGTTCAGCCAGAGCCGCCGGTGCATGAAGGACCGGGCGGCGGTGTTGCGCCAGGCGTTCATCGTGGAGGGCTGGCTCTCCCGATAGCCGGGTAACGGCTGGGTGGACGCCTCGACCGGCCACGACGGGGCGACGTCGGCGCCGATGCGGTTCCCGTCCACCACGCCGACCACGGGAGCCAGCGGCGCCCCGCAGCCGAGCAGGAAGGCCGGCGTCGATCCGCCGGCCGTGACCGCCCCCCGGTCGGCTCCCCGTCGCACGGCCTCGTAGCCCGAACGGACCCGCTCGGCCGGGGTGCGTCCGCGGTCGTGCCAACGCCCGTCGAAGGACGGGGCGAACGTGAAGTCCAGCTTGAGGTAGGAGAAGCCCGCGACCACGAGGGTCTCGGCCACGCGCTCGAGGTGGTCGACGACCTCGGGATGGGTGGTGTCGAGCCCGTACATGAACCCCTGGAGATCCCCTTCCCAGGGGGGGTTGAACATGGTGACGAGCGGATCGCCGTCGGCGGTGCGGGCCAGCCAGTCCGGGTGGCGGGTGGCCACCTCGGAGTCGGGGGCGGCGAGGAAGGGCGCCAGCCAGATGCCGGGTCGCCGCCCCGCGGCGGCGATCCGCCCGGCGATGGCGTCGAGCTCCGACGGGAAGCGCTCGTTGGTGGTCAGCCAGTCGCCGATGGCGGACTGGTAGCCGTCGTCGAGCTGGAACACGTCGAAGGGCCACCCGTCGGCGAGGGCCAGGTTGGCGTCGAGGTCGGCTTCGGTGACGTCGTGGAAGTAGTGGTACCAGCTGCACCAGCCGACCTGGAAGGGCGCGTCGACCCGGGCGGCCCCCACTTCCCCGGCCAGTCGGGCCCACCCCGCCAGGAGCGCTTCGGCGTCCGCCCCGGAAGCGACCACGAGGTCGTGGAGCTCCCGGCGCTCGTCGACGCCGAGCAGGGCGTCGCCGAGGAAGGCCTCGCACCACAGCTCTGGGCCGTGGGCACCGTGGCGCAGCCGGAACGTGCCGTCGTGGCTGGTCCCCGCGGTGAAGCCCAGGACCACCGGCGAGGCATCGTCGTCGACGAGCACGGTCACCCACTCCGAGCGCAGCTCCTCGGGGTCGACCACCCGGCGTTGGTCGGCCTGGTGGGCCCCGCTGAGCAGCTCCAACGACCCCGGCGCGGTGGACGGGTCGTGGTCGACGCCGAACACGGCCGTGCCGCACGGGCTCCACGACTGGTAGCCGTGGCGGAACATGCGCAACGGGCCGTGGGCGTCGACGACCCGGAACACCACGGACGCCGAGCGGACCGGCCGCGGCGTGCCGCCGTCCTCGGCCACGCTCCAACTCCAGCGTTCCCCTTCCGCTCCGGCCGGGAGGGTGCCGTCGGGCCAGCGCTCGGGTCCGGTGAACGTGGTCGAGAAGCCCCGGAGCCCCTCGTCGCGACCCCACGGACCGGCCAGGCGCACCGAGCCGCCGCCGTCGACCTCGATCCGGTCGAGCGCGAGCTTCACCGGTCGACCCCCGCGGTGGCGGTCAGGCGGCTCCGCAGTCGGGGGAGGACGGTCTCACCCAACGCCGCGATCTGGTCGCGGGCCTGCCCGGGGCTCACCCCCGGGGCGTGGATGCGCAGGTTGAGGCAGTCCGACCGGCTGTCCCGGAGCGCCGCGGCCAAGGCCTCGGCGATGGCGTCGGGGTCGTCGTCGCACAGCCACCCCGAGCCCTGCCAGTGCTGTTGGCGCTCGGCCGGCGTGTAGCCCCGGTAGACGTCGGACTGCGCCGCGAACGCGTCGGCCGGCGGCTCCCCGAGCCACACCCGACGCACGAGGACCCGCGGGCCGCCACCGCCGGCGTCCTCGTGGGCCTCGGACAGCCTCCGCAACCGGGAGGTGAGGCTGGCCCCGTCGTAGATCACCCCGGCGCCGACCGAGGCGGCCCGCCGGGCCGCGCCGGGGCTCATGGCCGTGCTCACCAGCGGGATCGACCGACCGTCGACGGCCAGCCCGGCGAGGGCGCGGTCGCCGGCCAGTGGGCCGAGCTCCCGGCCGCTCAGCATGTCCGCCAGGCGGGGAAGGTCGCGGACGAAGGACGGCACGGCGTCGGCGAGGTCGAGGTCCATGGCCTCGAAGTCGAGCTCGAGCGACCCGGGACCCACGCCCAGCCCCACCCGACCCGGGAAGCGGGCGTCGAGCCAGGCGACCTCCTCGGCCAACAGGCCGACGGGGCGCAGCGGGAGCAGCAGCGGGCACGGCGCCGCCCAGCCACCGGTCATGGCGTCGAGCTGCCATCCGGTGACCTGGAGCGGGTTGGGCAGATAGCCGGCGAACCCTCCGTGGTGCTCGCTGGTCATCACCCCGTCGAAGCCGGCGTCGACGGCTCGGGCCGCCTGCCCGCACAGCTCGGCGACGACCTCCGGCGCGCGCAGCTCGTTGTGGGGGTAGAGCCGCAGCGACACCGAGTGCGCACCGAAGGGCGCCGAGGGCGCCGGCGAGGCGGGCGGCGGCAGCGTGGTCATCGGGCCGAGGTTAGGGGCCGGTGCTCCGGGCGTCCCCGCTCGCGTCGTCCCCGATCCCGGTGGCGGCGGCCCGTCGGTACGGTGGCGGTCGTGCGGGTGGCGCTGGTGACGACCTCGGACGCGAGGGTGCTGGTCGATGACGTCGATCGTCCTCTCCTCGACGAGGCGTTCGCCCGTGCCGGGGTCGACGTCGTCCGTGCGGCGTGGGACGACCCGGACGTCGCGTGGGCGGCGTTCGACCTGGTCGTGGTGCGCAGCCCCTGGGACTACTGCGAACGGATCGCCGACTTCGGTGCATGGCTCGGCGTCGTCGACGGGCTCCCGACCGTTCACAACCCTCCCGGACTGATCCGCTGGAACCTCGACAAGCGCTACCTCGTCGACCTCGCCGGGCGCGGGGTCCCGGTGGTGCCCACCACGTTCGTCGACGACGACGCCGAGCTTCCCGCGGCGATCGCCGCGGCGGGCGAGGGGAACGGTGAGGTGGTGTTGAAGCCGAGCGTGTCGGCCGGCAGCCGACTCACCGGCCGCTTCCCGGTGGGCTCCGCGGCGGCGGTGGCCCTCGGGCGCGACATCCTCGGGCGGGGCCTGGTGGTGATGGTGCAGCCCTACGCCCGTTCCGTCGGTCGCGCCGGTGAGCGATCGGCGGTCCTGTTCGACGGCACCGTGTCGCACACGTTCCGCAAGGGACCGATCCTGGCGGACGACGGGGCACTGCACGGGGGCGCCTACCGCGAGGAGATCACGGTGACGTCCCTCTCGCCGCACGAGGCCGCGGTCGTGGAGCAGGCCTCGGCGGTCGTGGGCTCGATCGCCGTCGAGCGCGGCTGGCTCGCACCAGGTGGCGAGCTGCTCTACGAGCGCTTCGACCTCGTGCGCACCGACGACGGATCCGACGTGCTCCTCGAGGCCGAGCTGTTCGAGCCGTCGTTCTTCCTGCCCGTCGACCCGCCGGCCGCCGATCGCTTCGTCGCCGCAGTCGTCGCCCGCGCCCGGTCCCGCTGAGCGTCAGCAGCGCCGGGCGTCGCTGGCGGGGTCGCGGGCGTCGGCCAGCCCGAAGCACGGGGCGCCGGGGGTGATCACGATCGACGATCCCGGGCCGAGCGAGCGGTAGATGACGTAGTGCTCCCCGGTGGCGTTGTCCCAGACGTAGAGCTTGTAGTTGCCGGTCAGCATGGGCCAGGAGGAGAACGTGTTGCCGACGTTGCGGGTCAGCGAGAAGCCCTGCTCGGGGTAGAACGCCGACGTGACCTGGGTGAGCGGGTCGGTCTGGAAGGCCTGGATCTCCCAGCGGTCGGCGGGCCACGGCCCGCCGTGGACCCATCCGCTCAGCCGGAAGGCGCCGGGCTGATCGGCCCGGACCGGGCGCATCGCGCCGAGTGGGCCGCTCCACGCCCGTCCGTCGGGGGTGCGCGCCGGGAAGCCGCCCTGGATGCGCACGCCCCCCTCGTTCGGGCTCGACGGGTAGAACTCGAGGGCCCAGCCGGTGGCCTTGTTGCTCCACCCGTGCACGAGGAGCGGGTCGTCGCTCGGACACCACCACGCGCCCTGGCAGACGTTCCAGTCGGCGCCGCCGAACACGACGCCCCCGGCGATCCCGGCGGTGCCGGGGCCGTAGGCGGCCGTCCGGTAGTAGCTGGTCCGACCCATACGCGAGTCGACGCACGCCCCGTAGAAGGTGTCGTTGTAGGCGACGCCGGCGGTGCCGTCCCACTGCTCGTGGCACGGGTTGTAGTTGTCCACGCCCAGCACGATGTCGACGCCCATCGTCCCGCCGGCGCTGTGCGCGCCCTGGATGCCGATGAGCGCCCCGTTCGACTGGCGGACGTCCTGGAACACGGTGGTGTCGGGCCGGCAGGCAGCGGCCACGAGCACCAGGGCGACCAGTCCGGCCAGCATGGCGATCCGGCGGCGGCGCGAAGGTCGGGTGCGGACGGGCAGGGAGCCGAGGTGCATGGTGGGACCGATCGATCGGACGGCGTCCACGCGGCATCGACCCTTCCGGGGCCGGACTTGAGCGGCGCGAACCCCGGGTCTCGCCGGTCCCCGGCCGCGCAGCGGGCGGACCTACGGTGGCCCCCATGGCCGAGCCGATCGACGACGTGCCCCGGATGGTCCGCGAGCTCTGGGCGCACGAGCAGATCCGCCAGCTGGCGGCCCGCTACGCGGTCGCGGTCGACTCCCGCGACATCGACGCCCTCGTCGAGCTCTTCGTCGACGACGTCCGGGTGGGTCGCGATGCCAGGGGCCGGGAGGCGCTTGCCGCGTCGTTCCGCGCCTCGCTCGGGGCGATCGGCGCGTCCATGCTCCACGTCGGCACGCACGCCATCGACCTGGTCGACGACGACCACGCCACCGGGGCCGTGTACTGCCGCGCCGACGTCGAGGAGGACGGGCGCATGATCCGCCAGGCCATCCTCTACCGCGACACCTACGAGCGCCGGGACGGGAGGTGGTACTTCGTGCGACGCGTCCACGAGCTCTGGTACGGCGAGGTCCTCGACACCAACCCGCTCGACCAGCCACCCGCCGACTGGCCGGCCCGGTCCTACGGCCGCGGCACGGTGCCCGAGTCGTGGCCGAGCTGGACGGCGTTCCGCGCCGGGCTCGGCGACTGAGCCCGGCGCCGGGCACCCCACTACGCTCGACGGCCGTGACTGCCACCGATGCGATGACCGATGCCGAGCTGGTGCGACACCGTCTCGACCAGCTCCTCACCCTCCACGACCCGAAGGGCGATCCCGTCGAGTTCCTGGGCGCCCAGTTCGACCTGGGGTTGGCGTGGGTGAACTTCCCCGAGGGGCGCGGTGGGTTGGGTCTCTCCCCGGTGCTCCAGAAGGAGATCGACGAGGCGATCGGCGCCGCCGGCGGCCCCAACGCCTGGGCCCGCAACCCGATCGGCCACGGCATGGGTGCCCCGACCGTCCTCAGTCACGGGTCCGAGGAGCAGTGCGACCGCTACCTGCGTCCCCTCTTCACCGGTGAGGAGGTCTGGTGCCAGCTCTTCAGCGAGCCCGGCGCCGGCTCCGACGTGGCGTCGCTCGCCACCCGGGCGGTGCGTGACGGCGACGAGTGGATCGTCAACGGCCAGAAGGTCTGGACGACGCTGGCCCACATCTCCCGCTTCGGGATGCTGCTGGCCCGCTCCGACCCCGACCAGCGCAAGCACAAGGGAATGACCTACTTCGTGGTCGACATGCACGCCTCGGGCGTCGAGGTCCGCCCGCTGCGCCAGATGACCGGCGACGCCGAGTTCAACGAGGTGTACTTCACCGACGTGCGCATCCCCGACGCCGAACGTCTCGGCGACGTCGGCGAGGGGTGGGGCGTCTCGCTCACCACCCTCATGAACGAGCGCGTGTCGCTGGGCGGCGGCACCCCGCCGAAGGGCAGCGGCGCCATCGCCGAGGCCATGGCGGTCTGGCGGGAGCACGGGGGCGACGCCGTGGCCCGCGACGAGCTCGCCCGTCTCTGGATCGAAGCCGAGGTGCTGCGGCTCACGAACCTGCGCGCCGCACAGGCGCGTCGGGTGGGCACGCCGGGGCCGGAGGGATCGATCGGCAAGCTCATGTCGGCCGAGCTGAACCAGCGGATCTACGCGTTCGCGGTGGGGCTGCTCGGGTCCGAGGGCATGCTCTACGGCACCTACTCGATGAAGCGCGGAGGGGGCGACGGCTCGGTGGGGCAGCGGTTCCTGCGCAGCCGGGCGAACACCATCGAGGGCGGCACCTCCGAGGTGATGCGCAACATCCTCGGTGAGCGGGTCCTGGGCCTTCCCGGGGACGTGCGCACCGACAAGGAGCTCCCCTGGAGCGAGGTCCCGCGCTCCTAGGTTCCCGCCGACTGCGGCCGTGATGCCGGTGCCTCGACCGGTCCGTCGACCGTCGGTGCCGGCTCCGCGTCGGGCTCGGGTCCACGGGGACGCGTCGTGAGCGCCCACGCTCCCACGGCGACGGTGGCGACGCCGGGCAGCACGAACGTGAGCGTGGTGCCGAGCGGCAGCAGCAGGCCGGCGAGGGCGAAGGACAGCGGGTCGAGGGCGAGGAGCGCGAACGCCATGATGGCCATGATCCGGCCTCGTGACGCCTCGGGCGTGCGCTGCTGCAGCCAGGTCTCCAGCACGATCATCAGGGCGCTGAAGGCGATCCCCATCACCACGATCAAGCTGCCGGCGGGGAGGACGTGGTCCGTCAGGCCGAGGCCCACCATGGTGGCGCCCATCGTGGAGGCGCCCCCACCGATCACCAGCGGGATGGATCGGCGTGACAGCCATGGTGCGAGGAGGAGGCCGACCAGGGACCCGGCGCCGAATCCGCCCAGCAACAGGCCGAGCTTGTCGGCGCCGCCGAGACGTTCCTCGGCGAGGACGGCGCCGCCGACCAGCACCGGACCGGCCAGCAGGAGGCTGATGGCGGCGAGGACCACGAGCAGGCGCCAGACCTCGGTGTCGCGGCGGGCCAGCCGGAGTCCGTCGACGAAGCGCGGTCGGGCCGCGCCGTGCGCCGGGGCCACCGGGGCGACCCGGTGGAGGCGGTCGGCGGCGGCGGCCGAGACGAGACCCAGCCCGACGACGAGCCAGAGGACGACCGCCGCGCCGGTCCAGGCGTAGAGGGCGGCGGCGACGGCCGGGCCCAGGAGGTCGCCGATGCTCTCGGCGCCGCCGATCACGGCGTTGGTGCGGGCCAGACGGTCGTCCTCCACCACGGCGGGGGACGCCGCGAAGGCGGCCGGGTAGGCGGCCCCGTCGACCATGCCGAGCACCCCGCCGAAGGCGGCGAGCAGCCAGAGCGACGGGATGCCGGCGAGGGTGACGGCCAGGGCCAGCGCCACGAGGATGACGACGCGTGCCACCGCGGCCCGTTGCAGCACGATCGTGGGCCCGACGCGATCGACCAGCGTGCCGCCCCAGGGCAGCAGGACGGCTCGGGGCAGCGCCTGGGCGACGAGAGCGATCGCTGCGCCGGAAGGTCCGTGGGTGAGTGCCATGAGGGTGATGGCCATGAACAGCACGGCTTCGCTGCTGTAGGCCGCGCCCGAAGCGAGGATGAGCCAACGCTCGGCGGCGCGAGGTCGCGGGGGCGACGCGGTCGGTTGGGGGAGGCTGGGCACGATCCACTCCGAAACGAGACTTCTATGTCTCGGATTCTGCTCCACGGAGCGAAATGAGTCAAGCGAGTATCGTTTGGGCCGTGCCTCCCATCCGCGCTCCTCGACCGGACCCCCTCGTCGTCCGGCGTGCCCCCCGCGCCGACGCCGCCCGCAACCGGGAGCGGATCCTGGCTGCCGCGATGGAGGTCTTCGCCGCCGATCCCGTCGCCACCGTCGACGAGGTCGCCGCCGCCGCCGGAGTCGGCCGGGCCACCATCCACCGGCACTTCCCGACCCGTGACGAGCTCCGCCAGACCGTGTGGCTCCGGGCCCTCGGGCACCTCCGGGAGGCCCTCGCCGCCGCCGACCTCGGCGAGGTCGCCCCGATGCCCGCTCTCGACCGGATGCTGGAGGTCATCCTGGCCGAATCGGTGGCCTACCGGGTGCTGATCCGGGTGGGGGTGGAGGTCGACACCGAGGTCGACGCCGCCTTCGAGGCCCTGCTGGACCAGGTCGGCGAGGTCATCGATCGCGCCCGGGCCGACGGGCTGGTCGACGACGGCCTGTCGACGGCCTGGGCCGCCGACGCGTGGTCGGGGGTGGTGCTGGTGGCCCTCGAGTGGGTGGCCGCCGGCCGCCTCGACGAACCGGCGGCGGTGGACCTGGTGCGGCGCACCGTGTGGGCCGGGGTGGGCACGCCTGCGGCGCGCCGTCGAGCCCGCTGACCGGAGCTCGGCGTGTTCAGCTCGCTCGGCCGGCGGCTGTGGCCGCCTCGACCTCGAGCAGCCGTCCGGACCGGACGTCGTACACGTAGCCGTGGATCGGGATGCCGCCCGGCACCAGCGGATGGCGGCGGATGCGCTCGACGTCGTCGACGACGGCCTGGGTCTGGTCGGAGATCGTGAGCCAGTCGACGTAGGCCCCCTCGGCGGATCCCGGGCCGGTGCCGACGTCGGTGAACCCGTCGGGTCCGAGGGCGGCGGTCTCGAGCGAGCTGGCCAGCAGGCCCCGCATGATCTCGTCGGTGAAGAACTCCATCCCGCAGTCGGTGTGATGGATCACGAACCACTCCCGGGTGCCGAGGAGCTTGTAGGAGATGACCAACGACCGGATGGCGTCGTCGCTGGCCCGTCCCCCGGCGTTGCGGATCACGTGGGCGTCGCCCTCGGCGAGCCCGGCGTACTTCGCCGGGTCGAGGCGGGCGTCCATGCAGGTGAGGATGGCGAACCGACGGGCGGGGGGCAGAGCGAGCCCGGCCTTCTCGCCGAACGACTCGACGTAGGCGGCGTTGGCGTCGAGCACTTCGGACAGGATCGACATCGGACCTCGCTTGGTCGGGGGCGGGTGGTACCGGGACGATATCCGCCGAAACCCGACTGAACAAGTCGGAATTCGACCGGGGCGCCACGACTCGTCCGATCGGGGTGACGACGTGGTTGACGGGTGCTCCTAGGATCGGCGACGTCCACGGATCGCGAGCCCGGAACCCCGAGCCGAGAAAGGGCGACGCCCACCATGACCGAGACCGACGTCCACGGCCCCATCGACTTCGTCCTGCTCGAGTTCGACGGCAGCGGGCCCCTCGACGAGACGGCCGGCGCACTCATGGACCTCGTCGACCGGGGGACCGTGGCGGTCTACGACCTGGTGGCCGTCCGCAAGGAGGCCGACGGCACGTTCTCGGGCATCGCCCTCGACGAGATCGGGAGTTCGTTCGCGGCCTTCGAGGGGGCCCGGTCGGGGCTCCTCGGCGACGACGATCTCGCCGAGGCCGCCGATGCCCTCGAACCGGGCACCGTCGCCGTGCTGATCGTCTACGAGAACACCTGGGCCAGGCCCTTCGTCGGGGCCGCCCTGCGGGCAGGGGGCCAGATGGTGGCCACCGCCCGGATCCCCGCTCAGGACGTCATCGACGCGCTGGACGCGCTCGACGCGCTCGACGCCTGACCCCGCCCACCACCACGAGACAGGAGAACGCCGATGCCAGGACTGCTGAGGGGTGTGGCCCGCACTGCGGTGGTCGCCGGGACCGCCACGGCGGTGAGCGGCCGAGTGCAGCGCCGCCAGGCCGAGAAGTATGCCGACCGCGATGCGTCGATCTACGCGCAGCGCGAGCAGGCCTACGAACAGCAGGTGGCTCCGGCCGCCGCCCCGCCGCCGCCGGTCGCGCCGGCCGCAGCCGCCGACAGCCTCATCGACCAGCTCCAGAAGCTCGGCGACCTGAAGGCCCAGGGCATCCTGACCGAGGCCGAGTTCGAGGCCCAGAAGGCCAAGCTCCTCGCCGGCTGACCCGGCCGGCCAACACCTCGTCGCGTGCAAGGCTCGGCGCATGAGGGTCCATCTGGTCGACGGCACCTACGAGCTGTTCCGCTACCACTTCGCCCTGCCGTCCCACGTGACCGCCGGGGGCCGTGAGGTCGCCGCCACCCGGGGGGTGCTCGGCTCCATGCTCGGGCTGTTGGAGGACGGCGCCACCCACGTGGGCATCGCCACCGACCACGTGATCGAGTCGTTCCGCAACGACCTGTGGTCCGGCTACAAGACCAGTGCCGGCATGCCGCCCGAGCTGCTCTCGCAGTTCCCGCTGCTCGAGGAGGCGCTGGTGGCCGCCGGCTTCACGGTGTTCCCGATGGTCGAGTTCGAGGCCGATGACGCCCTCGGGGCGGCTGCCGTGGTCGCGGCCGCCGACCCGGAGGTCGACCAGGTGCTCATCTGCACCCCCGACAAGGACCTCGGGCAGTGCGTCGTCGGCGACCGCGTCGTCCAACTCGACCGTCGCAAGGGCGTGATCTACGACGCCGCCGGCGTCGAGGAGAAGTTCGGGGTCCCGCCCACGTCGATTCCCGACTACCTGGCCCTCGTCGGCGACAGCGCCGACGGCTTCCCCGGTCTTCCCGGGTGGGGCGCCAAGTCGGCGGCGACGGTGCTGGCCCGCTACGGCCACCTCGAGGAGATCCCAAGCCTGGCGGGGGACTGGGACATCACGGTGCGCGGGGGCGCCAAGCTGGCCGCGACGCTCCACGACCAGATGGACCTCGCCGTGCTGTTCCGGCGCATCGCCACCATCGAGGTCGACGCCCCGACCGTCGACTCGGTGGCCGAGCTGGCCTGGACGGGACCGCACGACTCGCTGGCCGACCTGGCCGTCACGCTCGAGGCGCCGGGCCTCGTCGCCCGGGCCGAGCGCCTGGCGCGAGCCCGATCCTGAGCCCGGCCGGGCTGTTTCCCGGGTGCGGCGGGACGCGGGCCGACGGACCTAGGTGGTGTCGGTGGGGGTGTCGGTGGGTGTCTCGCCGGACGACGAGGCCTTCTTCGCCTCTTCGCTGAGCTTCTCGCCCTCCTTGACGCCCTTTTCGAACTCGCCCTTGGCCGAGCCGAGGGAGCGGGCCAGCTTCGGCAGCTTGGCGCCCCCGAACAGCAGGGCGATCACGAGGAGTCCGATCAGGATCTCCGGGGCTCCGAGGTTCATGGTGTCCTTCTCCGGGGTCGCGGGGACCGGGGCCGTGCTCAGGCCTTCGGGTCGGTCGGGGCGTCGTCGGCCAGCTTCTCGCCGTCCTTCAGGCCCTTTTCGAACTCGCCCTTGGCCGAGCCGAGGGAGCGGGCCAGCTTCGGCAGCTTCGTGGCCCCGAACAGCAACACGATGACGAGGAGACCGATCAGGATCTCGGGTGCGCCCAAACTCATGGTCCGACCTTTCCGAGGTTCGCGGCACCCGATGGCGGGGCCCACCGACCCAGCGTAGGACCTGGTGCCCGTGAACGGTACCCATCCGCTCCCCGGCGGTCGGCGGGACCCGGCGCCCGTCCCGGCCGTGCGCCTACCCTCCGGTGCATGGCCAGCCCGTTCACGACGGTCGAGGTGTCGGGTCGGGAGGTGAAGGTCACCAACCCGGACAAGGTCTTCTTCTCGGCGCGTGGGGAGACCAAGCTCGACCTCGTCGAGCACTACCTGCTCGTCGGTGAGGGGGCGCTGCGTGGCGTCCACCTCCGACCGACGGTGCTGAAGCGCTTCCCCGACGGCGCAGAGGGGAAGATGTTCTTCCAGAAGCGGGTACCGAAGAGCCGGCCGGAGTGGCTGCAGACAGCCACCGTCGCCTTCCCGAGCGGCCGCACCGCCGAGGAGCTGTGCCCGACCGACCTCGCCCACGTGATCTGGGCGGCAAACCTGGGGTGTCTCGACCTGAACCCGTGGGCGGTGCGGCGCTTCGACCTCGACCACCCCGACGAGCTGCGCGTCGACCTCGACCCACAGCCCGGCGTGCCCTTCTCGGCGGTCCGCGAGGTGGCCGCCGTGGTGCACGACGTGCTCACCGAGCACGGGTTGGTGGGGTGGCCCAAGACCTCCGGTTCGCGGGGCATCCACGTGAACGTCCGGATCGTCGCCCGTTGGGACTTCCTGGAGGTGCGCCGTGCCGCCCTCGCCCTGGCCCGCGAGGTCGAGCGGCGCGTCCCCCACCTGGCCACCTCGAAGTGGTGGAAGGAGGAACGAGGCGACCGCGTCTTCCTCGACTACAACCAGAACGCCCGGGACCGGACGGTGGCGTCGGTGTACTCGGTGCGCAACAACCCCGAGGCCCGGGTGTCGGCGCCCTTCCGCTGGGACGAGCTGCACGCCGTGGAGCTGGGCGACTTCACCATCGCCTCCATGCCCGCCCGGTGGGCCGAGGTCGGCGACCTCGAGGCGGCGATGGACGACCAGGCTTTCAGCCTCCGTCCCCTGCTCGATCTGGCCGCTCGCGACGAGGCCGGCGGGCTCGGCGACGCCCCCTGGCCGCCGAACTTCCCGAAGCAGGAGGGCGAGCCGACCCGGGTCCAGCCCAGCCGGGCCCGACCCCACCCGACCTGAGAACGAGCGGGGCCCGCCGGCGATCAGGTCAGAGGGCGAAGATGCGGTGCAGCTCGTAGGGCACGACCTGTTCGAGCTGGTCGTACGTGCATGACGCGGGGTCGCGGTCGGGGCGGAACCGCACGAGTCGGGTGGCGTGGCGGAACCGGTCGCCCTGGAGGTGCTCGTAGGCCACCTCGGCCACCAGCTCGATGCGCAACGGGCTCCACGTCATGTCCTTGGTGGCGTTCCAGCGGCTGGGCGCCCCTGGCATGCGCCCGCTGCCGTCGCCGTGGGCCTCGACGTTGCCCCACTCGCGCCACGGGTGACCGACGAGCGCGTCGGCCTCGTACGGTGCCAGTTCGTCGACGAGCTCGGCCCGGCGGGCCGCCGTGAACGACGTGGCCACACCGACGTGGTGCAACGTGGCGTCGTCGTCGTACAGACCCAGCAGCAACGACCCGATGCCGTCGCCGCTCTTGTGCCGCCGGTAGCCGGCCACCACGGCGTCGCAGGTCCGCTTGTGCTTCACCTTCGTCTGCGTGCGCTTGTCGGGGGTGTACGTGCCGTCGAGGGCCTTGGCCATCACCCCGTCGAGGCCGGCGCCCTCGAAGCGCACGAACCAGTCGGCGGCCACCTCCCGGTCGGTGGTGCCGGGGGTGAGGTGCAGCGGGGTTCGGGCGCCGTCGAGGGCCAGCTCGAGGGCGCGACGGCGGTCGCGCATGGGCCAGTCGAGGAGGGACTGGTCACCGAGGGCCAACAGGTCGAAGGCCACGAAGCTGGCCGGCGTCTCGGCGGCCAGACGGGCCACCCGCGACTCGGCGGGGTGGATGCGCTGCTGGAGGGCGTCGAAATCGAGGCCGTCGGGAGTGGCGATCACGATCTCGCCGTCGACCACGCACCGCTCCGGCAGCTCGCGCCGCAGGGCCTCGGCCAGCTCCGGGAAGTAGCGGGTGAGGGGCTTCTCGTTGCGGCTGCCCAGCACGATCTCGTCGAGGTCGCGGAAGACGATGCAGCGGAAGCCGTCCCACTTGGGCTCGAACCACCAGCCGTCGCCCTCGGGCAGCGAGGGGGAGGCCTTGGCCAGCATCGGTGAGACGGGCGGCATCACCGGCAGGTCCACGGGCCGCACCGTACCGGTCGACACCGTCGTTCGAAGGCCCATCGGGGGGTCGGTAGGATCCCCGCCATGTCGGAACGAACCATGCAGGACCGGCTCGCGGATCTGAGCGAGCGCAAGGAGCAGGCCCTGCACGCGGGCTCGGATCGCTCGGTCGAACGTCAGCACGCCAAGGGCAAGCTCCTGGCCCGCGAGCGCATCGACTACCTCCTCGACGAGGGCTCGTTCCACGAGCTCGACATGCTGGCCCGCCACCGCGCCCACGACAGCGGCATCGAGGAGCGGCCCTACAGCGACGGCGTCGTCACCGGCTGGGGCACCATCGACGGTCGCAAGGTCTTCATCTTCTCCCAGGACTTCACGGTCTTCGGTGGCGCCCTCGGCGAGGTGTTCGCCGAGAAGATCCACAAGGTCATGGACCTCGCCCTGTCGGTCGGGGCGCCGCTCATCGGCCTCAACGACGGCGCCGGCGCCCGCATCCAGGAAGGCGTGGTGTCGCTGGCCAGCTACGGCGGCATCTTCCACCGCAACGTGCTCGCCTCCGGCGTCACCCCGCAGATCTCGGTGATCCTCGGGCCGTGCGCCGGCGGCGCCGTCTACAGCCCGGCCATGACCGACTTCATCTTCATGGTCGACGAGACGTCCCACATGTTCATCACCGGGCCCGACGTGGTGAAGACGGTGACCGGCGAGGAGGTCACCCTCGAGGAGCTGGGCGGCGCGAAGAGCCACGCCACCAAGTCCGGGGTGGCCACGTTCGTGTCGCCCGACGAGAAGTCCTGCCTCGACGACGTGCGCTACCTCTTCGGGTTCCTGCCGTCGAACAACCTCGAGATGCCGCCCATCGACGGCCCCGCCGACTCGCCCGACCGCCTGTGCCCCGAGCTCGTCGACCTCATGCCGGCCAGCCCCAACATCCCCTACGACATGAAGAAGGTCATCGAGTCGGTGGTCGACGACGGCGACTTCTTCGAGTACTTCCCTCGTTGGGCGGGCAGCATCGTGTGCGGCTTCGCCCGGGTGGACGGCCAGCCGGTCGGCGTGGTGGGCAACCAGCCGATGGTCCTCGCAGGCGTGCTCGACATCGAGTCCTCGGAGAAGGCCGCCCGCTTCGTGCGCACCTGCGACGCCTTCAACATCCCGCTGCTCACCTTCGTCGACGTGCCCGGGTTCCTGCCCGGCGTCGACCAGGAGTACGGCGGCATCATCCGCCACGGCGCCAAGCTGCTGTACGCCTTCTGCGAGTCGACGGTGCCCCGCATCCAGGTCATCACCCGCAAGGCCTACGGCGGGGCGTACGTGGTCATGAACTCCAAGTCCATCGGCGCCGACCTCGCCTTCGCGTGGCCGTCGGCCGAGCTCGCCGTGATGGGCCCGCAGGGGGCGGTCGAGATCCTGTACCGCCGCGAGCTCGAGGGGTCGGCCGACCCGGTGAAGCGGCGGGCCGAGCTCGTCGACGACTACACCGAGCGCTACGCCAACCCCTACGTCGCCGCCGAGCGGGGCTTCGTCGACGACGTCATCGACCCCGCGGAGACCCGCCGCAAGGTGGTCGCCGGGTTCGAGATGCTCAAGTCCAAGCGTGAAGAGCTGCCGCAGCGCAAGCACGGCAACGTGCCGCTGTGACCGACGCCGACGCCGACACCGGCGCTGACGCCGTCGCACCGGGCCCGGTGGTCGGGTCGATCCGTCCCGTGCCCACGGTCGAGGAGGCCGTCGCCATCGCCGCGGCGCTCGAGGTGGGCTGGCCCCGCCTGGTCGTCGCCGGCGGCGATCACGCCGCCGGACCGTCCCGGTGGCGGTTCTCGGGTCGGTGGTGGTCGCGCCCGGTGCCCTCGCGACGCGCCCGGCCCTGACCCCTGCGGCCGTCGGGCACCGCTGGGCCACAATGATGCGATGGAGCTGACGACCGTCGCCGACGACCACGCGGTGGTCCACGACGGGCTCGAGGTGCGCCGCTACGACGACCTCGAGCCCGACACGGTCTACGAGTACGACGGATTCGTGTTCCGCACGTTGGCCCGCCCGCCCGGTGAGCGGCTCTCGACGATCGCCACCGTCAACGACGTGCACTTCGGCGAGACCGAGTGCGGCGTGATGGACGGCCTCGAGATGGGTCCCACGTTCAGCGTCCCCGACGGCGCCGAGCCGTACCCGGAGACCATGAACCGCGGTGCCATCCACGAGATCGAGCAGATCGCGCCCGACGCCGTGATCGTCAAGGGCGACCTGACCTCCGACGGGACCCAGGAGCAGTACCACGACTTCCTCGACTTCTACGGTGAGGCCTTCGGCGACCTGCTCACCCACGTGCGGGGCAACCACGAGAGCTACGGCGGTGGCGACCTCGCCGCGATCCCGACCCAGCGCGTCGACCTGCCCGGGGTGACCGTGGCGCTGCTCGACACGTCCATGGCGGGCCACGCCGGTGGCCGGGTCACCGGCGAGCAGCTCGCCTGGCTGCACGACCTCGCCGCCGAGGCCGACCGGCCCGTGCTCTTGATGGGCCACCACCACGTGTGGAGCCCCGACTCGTCGACCCGGGCCGACACCTACTTCGGGATCGACCCCGATTCCTCCGAGCGGCTCATCGAGGTCGTGGCCGCCCACCGCGCCATCCGCGGCTACTTCGCGGGGCACACCCATCGCAACCGGGTCCGCCACATCAGCATCAGCCGGGAGATCCCCTGGGTCGAGGTGGCCAGCGTGAAGGACTTCCCCGGGGCGTGGGCCGAGTACCGGGTGTACGAGGGCGGGATCCTCCAGGTGTTCCACCGGATCTCAACGCCCGAAGCCCTCGTCTGGACCGAGCAGACGCGTGGGATGTTCGGGGGGATGTACTTCGGCTACGCCTTCGGTGAGCTCGGCGACCGTTGCTTCGCGATGTCCGCCGCCCCCTCGTGACCGGGTCGGCCGGCCCCCGAGACGCACTCGGTGACCTGCGCGTCGTCGACCTCTCCACCGTGCTGGCCGGGCCCGGCTGCGCCCGGCACCTGGCCGACTTCGGCGCCGACGTGGTGAAGGTCGAGCGACCCGGCACCGGCGACACCGTCCGGTCGATGGGCTGGCGCGACCCGGACGACGACGTGACCCTGTTCTGGAAGTTGGTCGGGCGGGGCAAGCGCAGCGTCGTGCTCGACCTGGCCACCGATGCCGGTCGTCGCGACCTGCGCCGCCTGGTGGCCACTGCCGACGTGCTCGTCGAGAACATGCGGCCGGGCAAGCTCGAGGCGCTGGGGTTGGTGCCCGAGGAGCTGATCGCCGAGCACCCCAGTCTGGTGATCACCCGGGTCACCGGGTTCGGCCAGACCGGTCCCTACGCGGGCCGCCCCGGTTTCGCCACCCTCGCCGAGGCGCTCTCGGGGTTCGCCGCCGTGAACGGCGAGCCCGACGGCCAGCCCCTGCTCCCGCCCATCGCGCTCACCGACGAGGTGACCGCGATCGTTGCCGCGTTCGCAACCATGGTCGCCGTGCACTCCGGGGTGGGCCAGGTGGTCGACGTGAGCCTGCTCGAGACGATGCTCCAGCTGATGGGGGCCCTGCCGTCGGCGTGGGCCACGCTCGGCTACGAGCAGCCCCGCCTCGGGTCGGGCATCCCGTACAGCGTTCCGCGAGGCACCTACCGCTGCGCCGACGGTCGCTGGGTGGCGATCTCCACCACGGCCGAGCCGGTGGCCCGGCGGATGATGGCGCTGGTGGGGGCAGGCGACGACGAGCGGTTCCAGAGCTTCGAGGGTCGTGTGGCCCACCGGACAGAGGTCGACGACCTCGTTGCCGCCTGGGTCGGTAAGCGCACCCTGGAGGAGGTGCTGGCCGAGGCCGAGGCCGCGGAGGCCGCGGCAGCGCCGGTGTACGGCCAGGCCGACGTGGCCGCCGACCCCCACCTGCTGGCCCGGGAGGCGCTGATCGAGGTCGACGGGGTTCGCATGCAGGACGTCATCGCCCGCCTGTCCGCCACCCCGGGTCGGGTCCGCTTCCCGGCTCGGGGCCTCGGTGCCGACACTGCCGAGGTACTCGCCGAGCTCGACGAAGACGCGGAAGTTGGCAATCGTTAGCCGGTAAACTTGGGGGTCACCAGCGGCGTTGAACCCGGGGGGCTACCTGGTCCGCCGTCGGGTGGGGGAGGGTCGTCACCGAAGCTCAGCGGGGTGGTGACCGCTGTCCCCGGATCTGGTGGCCACACGACGGCGATCATGCAGGTGCCGGATGCGGCCGCGCAGTCGACCTGCCCTGACTGGGTGCTGATGACTGCCTGGACCTCGAACGTGGTGGTGAAGCTCCCGGTCGCATCCGAGGGTGCAGTGATGAGCGAGTCGAGATCGCACGAGCTGCCGTCATCGGGACCGCCGACTTTGCACTGGATCACGTAGATCCCGCTGTTCGGCTCCCACCCTGCTCCGGTCACGTCGACCCGCTGTCCGTCCGACAGGCCGGTAGACGGAGTGACGCTGGCGACGGGGGGTGGGGCGAGGGGGGCATCGGGGTCGAAGGAGATCGGGGCCCGGGCGCCGAGCGTCGGGTCCTGCCCTGCGCCGATCTCGCACGCGTCGGGCTGGGCACAGTCGATGGTTTCGGTCCCCACCCGGATGAGGCGACGGACCGTGAACGGGGAGGAGAAGCCGCCATCGGGGTCGGCGGGGAAGAAGCGGAGGGTGTTGAAGTCGCAGTCCTCGGCCCCGCCCGCCCCAGTGCGGCACTGGATGACCCCGACGCCCGCCCCCGGGTCGAAGCCGCCACCCGTCACCGTCACGATCTGGCGATCCACGAGATCCGTGTTCGGAGCGACGGCCAGCGATGGCGGCGGCGGTAGGGGTTGGGAGGGGTCGAACTGGATGGCGGCGTTGGCGGCGGGGACACCGTCGGGCACGACCCCTGCGCCCACGATGCAGGCTCCCGCGGTGGCGCAGTCGACCGAGTCGGTGCCGACCCTGATCACTCGCTTGACCTGATACCCGACCGAGAACGCCCCGGCCCCATCAGAAGTGACGTAGTCGAGCCTCGAGAGGTCGCAGCCCTGCGGGCCACCCGGGTCGGTCTTGCACTGGACGATCCCGATCTGGGTGCCGGCGGGATAGCCGGTGCCGGCGGCAGTCACGAGCTGGTTGTTGAGCAGGAGCGTGTTCGGGGTGACGCTGAATGCCGCAGCGGCGGGAGTGGACACACCGGCTGACGCGGGGACGGCCGGGAGTCCGGCGGCGACGACGAGGGCCACGGCGGTGACCGCCAGCGCGAGTCGGCGACGTGGCCACGGATGCCTCATCTCGACGCCACTGCGTCGCGAGCCGCTCTTGCCCATCGGAGCCCCCAGCCGTCGGGTCCGCCGATGCGGCGAACCCGGCAAGTGTCGCAGATCCGGTGGCTCAGCCCTCGGCGCTGGCGACCTCGATGCGGTGCTGGCGCCACTCGCGGGCGTTGTCGAGCGCCTGGTCCACCCGGTCGAGCACCTCTTCGGTGCTGAGGCCGTGAGCCGGGTAGCAGGCGACCCCCGCCCACAACACCGCATCGGGCTCGATCTCGGCGAGGGCCAGGCGCACACGTTCGGCCGTCCACGTCGCCCCGCTGTCGGTGGTGTCCTCCAGGAGGAGGGCGAACACCCCGTCTCGCAGCCGGAACGCCTCGTCGGCCTCGCGGATCGTGGCGGTCACGGCGGCCGTCACCCGGCGGGGGTCGGCCGGTTCCGGCGCGCCGCCGCGCAGGCCCACCACCACCTCGAGCATCACGACCGCCACGGGGCGCAGGTTGCGTCGGGCGGTGGCGAGCCGTGACTCCAGAGCGACGACGAACCAGCCCTCGGCCAGCAGGCCCGTGGTCTCGTCCGTGAGACGGTTGGCCTCGGTGCTGCGTCGGCGGGCCGTGAAGGTGGTGCGCCACTCGAGACGGGCCTCGGCGTCCTCTCGGGCCTCCTCGGCGTCGTGCAGCGCCCGCTTCAGGCGATCCACCTCGCCCTCGGCATGGGTGGCGCGATCCCGCCAGACCCCCAGCCGCCCGGCGTCGACGACCACCACCCCGGCCAGGCCGGCGGCCATCGCCCCGGCGACGAGGGCGAGCACGAGGGGGGCGCCGAGGAGGGCGGCGACACCGGCGGTGAGGCCCAGCACCCCGGCGAGCACGGCGCTGACGGTCAGGCGATCCACGTAGACCATTCGGTCGTCGACGTCGGGAGTTGAGCGCGAGACCTCACGTCGGGAGCGCTCCGTCGATTCCTTGCCCTGGCGGCGGCCCTGTCGTTCAGCGAGCGGCGAGGGCGAGGTCGGCGATGTCGCCCATGATCCGACCCAGCTCGAAGTCCTTGGGCGTGTACACCCGTTCCACGCCGGCGGCGATCAGCACCGCGGCGTCCTCCTCGGGGATGATGCCCCCCACCACGACGGGGGCGTCCACCCCCTCGGCGCGCAGTCGGGCCACGACGTCGGGGACGAGCTGGAGGTGGCTGCCCGACAGGATCGACAGGCCCACCACCTCGACGTCCTCGTCGCGGGCCACGGCGGCGATCTGCTCGGGGGTGAGCCGGATGCCCTGGTAGATGACCTCCATGCCGGCGTCGCGGGCCGCCACGGCGATCTGCTCGGCGCCGTTGGAGTGCCCGTCGAGACCCGGCTTGGCCACCAGGAGCCGCGGGGGTCCGCCCGGGGCGGCCTTCACCCGCTCGGCCACCGCGCGGAGGCCCTCGCCGAGCCCGCCGACGCCGACCGCCGCGCCGACCCCGGTGGGGGCGCGGTACTCGCCGAACACCTCGCGCAGCGCGCCGGCCCACTCCCCGGTGGTCCCCCCGGCCCGGGCGAGGGCGATCGTGGCGGGCATCAGGTTCTCATCGGTCGCGGCGACCCGGCGCAGCTCGGCCAGGGCGGCGTCGACGGCGGCACCGTCACGGTCGGCCCGCCACCGCGCGAGCTCGGCGACGGTCTCGGCTTCCACGGCGGGGTCGACCTTGAGGATGTTCTCCTCACCGCCGAGGGGCGACTCGGCGGTCTCGGTGAACCGGTTGACGCCCACGACCACCATCTCGCCCGACTCGATGCGGCGGACCCGTTCGGTGTTCGACGCCACCAGGCGGCCCTTCAGCTCGTCGATGGCGTGGAAGGCGCCACCCAGGGCGAGCACCTCGTCGAGCTCGGCGCCCGCTGCCTCGACCAGCTCGGCGGTGCGGGCCTCGACCACCTGGCTCCCGGCGAAGAGGTCGCCGTACTCGAGCAGGTCGGTCTCGAAGGCCAGCACCTGCTGCATGCGCAGCGACCACTGCTGGTCCCAGGGTCGGGGTAGGCCCAGCGCCTCGTTCCACGCCGGGAGCTGCACCGACCGGGCGCGGGCGTCCTTGGACAGGGTCACGGCCAGCATCTCGAGCACGATCCGTTGGACGTTGTTCTCGGGCTGGGCCTCGGTGAGGCCGAGGGAGTTGACCTGCACCCCGTACCGGAAGCGCCGCGCCTTGGGGTCGGTCACGCCGTAGCGCTCCAGGGTGATGCGATCCCACATCTCGGTGAAGGCCCGCATCTTGCACATCTCCTCGACGAAGCGGATGCCGGCGTTCACGAAGAACGAGATGGAGGCCACGACGGCCGGGAAGTCGTCGGACGCGACCTGCCCGGAGTCCCGGACCGAGTCGAGCACGTCGATGGCGGTGGCCAGCGAGTAGGCCAGCTCCTGGACCGGCGTCGCCCCGGCCTCCTGGAGGTGGTAGCTGCACACGTTCATCGGGTTCCACTTCGGGATGTGCCGTGCGCAGTAGGCGATCATGTCGACGATCAGCCGTTTGGAGGGTTCAGGCGGGAAGATGTAGGTGCCCCTCGACAGGTACTCCTTGACGATGTCGTTCTGCGTGGTGCCCCGCAGGGCCTCGGTCGGCACCCCCTGCTCGGTGGCGTTGGCGACGTAGAGGCCGAGCAGCCACGCGGCCGTGGCGTTGATGGTCATCGACGTGTTCATCTCCCCGACGGGGATGCCGTCGAGGAGCTGGCCCATGTGGCCCAGGTGGGCGACCGGCACCCCGACCTTGCCGACCTCGCCGCGTGAGCGGGGGTCGTCGGGGTCGTAGCCGGTCTGGGTGGGGAGGTCGAAGGCGATCGACAGGCCGGTCTGGCCCTTGGCCAGGTTGGTCCGGTAGAGCTCGTTCGACGCCTTCGCGGTGGAGTGGCCGGAGTAGGTGCGCATCATCCACGGGCGATCGGGCTCGTGGCGGGCGGCGGTCGTCGGTGCGGCGTCCATGCCCCAATCGTTCCCCAAGATGGCGGGCGCTGTCACAACGATGACCGCGCGGTAACTTCCTGTGCCGGTCGTCGTCCCGGCGAGCCGGCCTCGGGCCAGTGGGTCCGGGTCCTCCTTTCGGTCGGTCGGCACGCCATCCGTGGCCGACCGGGCGCCCGAAGCGGGTCGTCAGGCGAACGGGCCCACGTCGACCTCCAGCGCCTCCGCCAGGCGCCGCAGGTACTCGCGTCGGGGGATCTCCACGGCGCCGAGCGACGCCAGGTGCGGGGTGAGCCACTGCACGTCGAGGAGCACGACGCCGATCTCGCGCAGGCGTTCCACCAGGACCACCAGGGCCACCTTCGAGGCGTCCGTGGCGAGGTGGAACATCGATTCGCCGGCGAACAACCCGTGGGCGCAGACGCCGTAGAGGCCGCCCACCAGTCGACCGCGCTCCCAGGTCTCGACGGAATGGGCCCACCCCAGGTGGTGCAGCTGGCCGTAGGCGTGACGGATGTCCGGGCTGATCCATGCGCCCTCCCGACGGGGGTCGGCGCAGGCGGACACGACGGCGTCGAAGGCCGTGTCGAACCGGACCTCGTAGCGGCCGATCGATCGTCGGAGGGACCGCGACACCCTGAGCCCGTCGAGGGGGAGCACCGCGCGCGGGTCGGGGGACCACCACGCGATGCCCCGCCGGCGCGACAGCGGCATGGGGAACAGGCCCCGCCGGTACGCGGCGAGCACCGTGCCCGGTTCGAGGTCGGCGCCGATCCCGACGAGGTCGTCGGGGCCCCACGTGTCGGCAGCCGGGAACTCCCAGGGCGAGGCGGGCGGTTCGAGCGGCACGCCCCCGGTTCTACCCCTCGGAGCGCATGACCCGGTCGGCGAGTCGGCGACGGTTCTACGACGACGTGGCGTAGTCGTAGAAGCCGATGCCGGACTTCCGTCCGAGGTGGCCGGCCGACACCATCCGGCGCAGCAGGGGCATCGCCGCGTAGTTGGGGTCGCGGAACTCGTCGTAGAGGGCGTCGAGGATGGCCAGCGACGTGTCGAGCCCCACGAGGTCGAGCAGGGCGAGCGGCCCCATCGGGAAGTTGCAGCCGCCCTTCATGGCGGTGTCGATGTCGTCGCGGGAGGCGGTGCCGTTCTCGAGCATGCGGACCGCGTTGTTGAGATACGGGAAGAGCAGGGCGTTCACGATGAAGCCGGCCCGGTCCTTCACCTCCACCGCGTTCTTGCCGCACGCCTCGGCGAAGGCCTTGGCCTCGGCGACGGTCTCGTCGCTGGCGGTCAGGGGTCGGACGATCTCGACCAGGCTCATCGCCGGCGCGGGGTTGAAGAAGTGCACACCGCACACCTTCTCGGGACGACCGGTCTCCATGGCCATCTCGACCACCGGCAGGGTGGAGGTGTTCGTGGCGATGATGCCGGAGGCCT
The DNA here is from genome assembly GCA_025455885.1 of Acidimicrobiales bacterium. NCBI lineage: Bacteria > Bacillati > Actinomycetota > Acidimicrobiia > Acidimicrobiales > Acidimicrobiales bacterium. Next base: position 240,308 of record JALOLR010000002.1, on the reverse strand, counting down.
TGACGATGCCGTCGAGCTCGCGGAAGAGGGCCTTCTTCACGACCAGGTCCTCCACGACCGACTCGAGGACCAGGTCGCAGTCGGCGAGGGCGCCGAGGTCGTCGGTGGCGCTCACCCGGGCGAGGGTGTCCGCGGCGGCCTCGGCTTCCAGTCGGCCCTTGTCGACCTGGCGGGCGAGGGACTTCTCCAGCGACGCCACCATCGCGTCGGCGCTCTCCCGCTTGCGGCTCCGCAGCACCACGTCGACGCCGGCCTTGGCGGCCACCTCGGCGATGCCGGACCCCATGATCCCCGAACCGATGATGCCGATGCGCGTGATGGTCATGTCGACGCCTCCTCCGGGTCGGCTCCGTCGGCCGCCGCCCGAGGATGTTACCGACCGGTAGCTTCGCCGATCCAATGCCGCCCCGGACCGACGGGGAGGTGGGCCGTCGGCGCCCTCGGGCCTCGCTAGGTTGGCACCGTGTCTCCTCCCCCCGTCGACCGCCCCCCCTCGGCCCCCGGCCCGCTGGCCCTCGTCGGCGGCGGTGAGTTCGAGGAAGGGTGCGAGTTCGACGTCGAGCTGCTGGCGGCGTCCGGTGGTGACCGGGTCGCCGTCCTGCCGACCGGGTTCGCCTACGAGGGCCCCCATCGGTCCGTCGAGGCGGCGACGAGGTGGTTCGGGGCGATGGGCGCCTCGGTCACCGAGGTCCCCGTGTACAACCGGGCCGACGCCCTCGTCGCCGAGAACGTCGTGGCCCTGGCGTCGGCCCGGTTCATCTATGTGGTCGGCACCTCGCCCATGCACCTGCGCTCGGTGCTCAAGGACACCCCCGTCTACGACGCCCTCGTCCAGGCGTGGCGGGGCGGCGCGGTGCTGGTCGGCAGCGGGGCGGGCGCCGACGTGCTCTGCGACCCGATGGTTGACACCCGCGGGGGCGCGTTCACCGTCGGCCTCGGGTTGGTGCCGGGCATGGCCGTCATCCCGCGGGCCGACACCTGGTCGCCCGACAAGGTTCGTCGCACGGTCGAGCTGGCACCGCAGGACCTCCTGCTCGTGAGCCTGCCCGAGCGCAGCGGCATCGTCCGTGACCCCGACGGCACCTGGAGGACCGTCGGCGCCGGTCTCGTCACGGTGCACCGCGGCGGCCACCAGGCCACCCTCGCCGACCTGCCCGCCTGAGCCGCCGTCCGGTCAGCGGACCGGGGTGCGGACCGTCGAGGCGACGCGTCGTCAGGACTCCGAGATCGTGACGGACTCGATGACGACGGGCGGGTCGGGCACGCCGCCGAGCCCTCCACCGTTCGGGTTCTCCACGGCCGTGGCCAGCATGGCGGTCACCAGCGCGGTGCCGGCCTCGTCGGTGGTGCCGAACACCACGTAGGTGCCCTGGGCGTCGAGGCTCGACACGGCCGGGCCACCGGTCAGGAAGAACTGGGCGCCGGCCGAGTTCGGCTGTGAGGTCCGGGCCATGACCAGCTGGCCGGGCCGGTACGTGAACGGGCCGCCCTCGTCGGGGATCGTGTACCCGGGTCCCGGGTCACTGGGGCTGTTCGTCGTCGGAGCGCCGCCCTGCACGATCTCGATGCTCTGGTCGGCGCGGAAGATGGCCGAGCCGTCGTAGAACTTGTAGCGGGCGAGCACCACGAAGTTGTTGGTGGTCTCGGGTGTCGTCGTCGTGTCGAGCGTGGCGGTGATGGTGCCGACGCTCGTGGTGAAGGTCGCCGTGTAGGTCCGGGCCGGGTCGATGCACATCGGCGGCGGCTCGGCGAACGACGTCGTGCGCTCGGCGCTGCCGTCGGTGGCCGGGCACGGCGTCGCGCCGGTGATGGAGGCCCCCGGGCCGGGGGCGGGTGGTACCAGCGCGTCGGTGGCGGCGGTGGTCGACGTGGTGGTCGAGGCCGTCTCGTTCGACGAGTCGTCCCGGTTCACCAGGGTGAGCACGGCGACGACGGCCACCACGAACGCCGCGAGGGCGATGGTGATCGTGAGGCGGCGGCGCCGCTCGGCCCGGGTCCGGGCGGCGGCCTCGGCCGACAGGCGCGCCTGGTGGCCGGCCTTCTGACGTTCTCGCTTCGCGGTTCCCATCGGCCCGGGACGCTACCGCGACACCCACCCCGGCCCGGTCGCGATCAGCCCGGTGGTGGCGAGGGGATCGGTGCGCCGGGGGTGATCGTCACGGACTCGACCCGCACCGGGCGGACCGGCAGGCCGGACTGGCTGCCGAGCCGATCGATGGCGGCCAGGGTGGCGGCGCCGTCGAGCATGACGCCGAAGGCGGTGACGCCCGGGTCGATGGCTGGCGCGTTCTCGAAGGTGGCCACCAGGAAGGCGCCCTGGTTGGTGCCCGGTGTGCCCGCTCCGGTCATGGCGATGGTCCCCGACGTGAAGATCTGGCCGGCCTCGGGCACCTCGTCGGGGATCGGGAAGGCCGACGCCGTCGAGCCGTCGGTGAACGCCCCGCCCACCTCGAACCACGCCGTGGGCTCGATGCGGGTCACCGGCTGCCCGTCGTAGAAGGCGTACCCCGCGAGGACCACGAAGGCGTTCACCGAGGCCGGGGCCCGCTGTGGGTTGAGCTGGAAGGTCATCGACCCGGCGGTCGTCGTCACCACCGCCGAGTAGAAGCGCCCGGTGTCGATGCACATCGGTGGCGGCTCGGCGAACGACGTCGTCCGGGGCGACGAGGCGTCAGGGCACGGCGTCGGGCCGGTGAGGGCCGCGCCCGGGGCGACGGCCACCGGCGCCACGCCCGTGGTCGGGTAGTCGTCGGGCGATCGGGTGGTGTCGGCGGGGTCGGGGAGCGTCGTACTGGTGCTCGAGGCGGCGGGGGTCGACGTGCCGCGGGTGGCGGCGATGCCGGCCGCCACCGTCGAGAGCAGCACCAGCGCGGCGATCGAGGCGGCGAGGATCTGGGTGCGCCGCCGCCGTGACCGCCGACGCCGGTCGGCGGCGGCGGTCTCGCGCCGGCGGGCTTCGTCGCGTCGTCCTCGGGCGGATGTGGCCATCCGGGCGACCGTATCCCCGCGCGCAACGGGGTCGGGGGCACCCTGGAGCGGCCGGTAGCGTGGTCGCCCGTGGCTCTGCTCGTCCAGAAGTTCGGTGGCACCTCGGTCGGCGACCCCGAGCGCATGCGCGCCGTCGCCGACCACGTGGCCCGGACCGTGCGGAAGGGCGACCAGGTGGTGGTCGTGGTGTCGGCGATGGGCAAGGAGACCGACGAGCTCCTCCGCCTGGCCCGGGAGGTGTCCGACACCCGTCCCGGGCGGGAGATGGACATGCTCGTCACCGCCGGTGAGCGCAAGGCCATGGCCCTGTTGTGCATGGCGCTGGCGGACCGCGGGGTGGTGGCCGAGTCGTTCACCGGCTCACAGGCCGGCTTCCACACCGACTCCACCCACATGGACGCCAAGATCCTCGACGTGGCTCCCGACCGGGTCCGCGAGGCCCTGGGGCGGGGGGCGGTGGCGGTGGTCGGGGGCGCCCAGGGCATCTCCCCGGAACGCAACATCACGTTCCTCGGCCGTGGCGGCTCGGACACCACCGCGGTGGCGCTCGCCCACGCCCTCGACGCCGAGGTGTGCGAGCTCTACACCGACGTCTCGGGGGTGTTCACCACCGACCCCCGGGTCGTCCCGAGCGCCCGCAAGCTCGCCGCCATCAGCTTCGACGAGCTGATGGAGATGACCGCCAACGGCTGTCCGAAGCCCGCCATGCGCTCGGTCGAGTACGCCCGCACCCACGGGGTCGACCTGCACGTGCGCTCGGCGTTCACGTGGGAACCCGGCACGTTGGTCACCAAGGAGGACGACGACATGGAGCAAGCCATCGTCTCGGCGGTCGTGCACGACGCCTCTGACGCCAAGGTCACGATCGGCGGGGTGGAGGACCGTCCCGGCATCGCCGCCCGCCTCTTCCGGGCCCTCGCCGACGAGGGGGTGAGCGTCGACCTGATCGTCCAGAACACGTCCGACGCCGGCCGGACCGACATCTCCTTCACCGTGCCCGACGAGCAGCTGGCCGCCGCCATGGCGATCTGCGAGCGCGAGGCGGCAGGGATGGGCGCCGGCGAGGTGACCGGCGACGCCGACATCGCCCGCGTGAGCGTCATCGGCGCAGGCATGAAGACCCATCCTGGCGTGGCCGCCACCGTGTTCGAGACGCTGGCCGCCAACGACATCAACATCTTGATGATCGCCAGCTCGGCCATCCGGATCTCGGTGGTCGTGGCCGACGCGCAGGCCGAGCAGGCCATCCAGGTGCTCCACGACGGCTTCCGCCTCGACGAGGGCCCCGCGCTCATCGACTGACACCTCGACGTCACGGCGGAAACCCGCGGTGAGGGCCGCCGACGCCCCCGGTAGGCTCGGATCCCTATGCGCATCGGGATCGTGGGAGCAACCGGGCAGGTCGGCCGCGTCATGCGGTCGATCCTCGCCGAGCGGCAGTTCCCCGTCACCGAGCTGCGCCTCTTCGCCTCCGAGCGCTCCGCGGGCCGACGCCTTCCGTGGGGGGACACCGAAGTCGTCGTGGAGGACGCCGCCACCGCCGACTTCGCCGGTCTCGACATCGTGCTGTTCTCCGCTGGGGGTGCGTCGTCCCGGGAGCTCGCCCCCCGTGTGGCGGAGTCCGGTGCGGTGGTCATCGACAACTCCTCGGCCTGGCGCATGGACCCGGAGGTCCCCCTCGTCGTCCCCGAGGTGAACGCCTCGGCGCTCGATTCGATCCCCAAGCGGATCGTGGCGAACCCCAACTGCACGACGATGGTGGCGATGCCGGTCCTCAAGCCCCTCGACGTCGAGGCCGGCCTCGTCGCCATGGTGGCCACCACCTACCAGGCCGTCTCGGGCGCCGGTCTGGCGGGCACCGCCGAGCTCGACGACCAGATCCGCAAGATCGGCGACGGAGCCCCGGCGCTCGCCATGTCCGGCACCGCGGTCGACTACCCGGCGACCAACAAGTTCGTCGCCCCGATCGCCTACAACGTGATCCCCTTCGCCGGCTCGCTCGTCGACGACGGATTGGGTGAGACCGACGAGGAGCAGAAGCTGCGCAACGAGAGCCGCAAGATCCTGGGCCTGCCCGATCTGGCGGTCTCGGCGACGTGCGTGCGGGTGCCGGTGTTCACCGGGCACTCGCTGGCCGTCAACGCCCGCTTCGCCCGCCCCATCAGCCCCGAGACCGCCCGCCGGCTCATGTTCAAGGCCCCTGGCGTCGAGCTGGCCGACGTGCCCACGCCGTTGCGCGCCGCCGGCGTCGATCCCACGTTCGTCGGACGCTTCCGGGTCGACCCCACCGTCGAGCACGGGCTCTCCTTCTTCCTCTCCGGCGACAACCTCCGCAAGGGGGCGGCGCTCAACGCCGTGCAGATCGCCGAGGAGCTGCTGGCCCGCCGCAACCGCTGACGCCGCCCCGCCGGCTGCGAGGCGGGCGCTTCATCCGGGCGGGTCGGTGACGTAGCGGTCGGCGGCGTCGCTGAGCGACAGGCCGAGCTGGTTGGCCAGCGACGCCACCCAGGCCAGCACGTCGCCGAGCTCGTGGAGCTGCTGGTCGGGTGTGCCCTTGCGCACCGCCTGGGCGAGCTCACCCACCTCCTCGCACAGCCACGCCACCGTCGACGGGATCCCCCGCGCCGCGTCGGCGTCGCCGTAGAGCGTCGCCATCAGGTCCTGGAGCTCGTCGAGGTGCATCGCAGCACTGTGGCACGGGGTGGCGGACCCCGGAACGGGAACCGCCCCGCTCGACGCGGGGCGGCTGGTCGGGCTGGCGGGATTCGAACCCACGACCTCTTCGTCCCGAACGAAGCGCGCTACCAAGCTGCGCTACAGCCCGTGAGGGCGCTGATCCTACCCAGGTGGAGGCGGGCCGGCGAAACGGGTGCTCAGCCGCGGATGGTGAGGTCGGCCACCTGGCTGGTGACCTCGTCGATGGGCTCGAACCAGCCCTCGCCGTCGAGGAGCACCCTGGCCGCCCTGCGCAGCCGGAACGCATCGAGGGGCTTGACCAGGTAGCCGTCGGCGTCGTGGCGCCGGGCCAGGAAGGCGTCGTGGGCCCGGTCCAGCAGCATCAGCACCGCCGTGATGGGGATGCGGTCGATGCCCTCGGCGTTGCGGATGGCCATGCAGGTGGCCATCCCCCCCATGTTGCCGATCTGTTGGTCGAGGATCACCAGATCGGGGGCGACCTGGTCGATCGCCTCGAGCACGTCGATACCGGCGCGCACCCGGTAGACGGTGGTGTCGGCGGAGGCGAGGGCGGCGTCGACCTCGTCGAAGATCCAGTCGGCGTCGGTGGCCAGGAGGACGGTGGGCACGGGCGGGAGGGTAGTTCCTGGTCCGGCGCGCCCCCAACCGATGGGTGCCGCGGCGGCGTTGGTCCGGCCCCGGGCCGCACCGCTACCATCGGACCCTTCCGTGCCTGTCGGGCGGAACCGCTGTGGGGAGGAAGCCGTTGCTCGAGATCACCGTGGAGCACACCGATCGCTACACGTTGTGCCGCCCCGTCGGCGAGCTCGACGCCTACACGGTGGGGTCGTTCCGGGAGGCCCTCGCCGAGCTGTCGTCGGCCCGCCGCCTGCTCATCGACCTCTCCGACGTCCCCTTCATGGACTCCTCCGGCCTCGGTGCGCTGATCGGCGGCATCCGTCGGGCCCGCGAGGCCGACGGCGAGGTGACGGTGGCGTGCAGCCGACCGACGCTCACCCGTCTGCTCCACACCACCGGATTCGACCGGATCGTGGCCGTCACCGAGACGGTCGAGGAAGCCGAGGCGGCCCTGCTCGACCCCGTCGACTGAGCTCGCTCAGCCGTCGCGGCCGAACAGGTGCCCGGCGATCCGGTCGAGGCCGGCGAGGTCGTGCACGTCGTCGCTCAGGAACGGGACCCTCACCACCGGCGCCGGGGCGACCCGCGCCGAGAGCCCGGCGAGGTGGGCGTCCTCGGTCGAGGCCACCGTGGCGAAGTCGGCCAGGTTGGCGACCAACTCGCCGAACGGGGTGCCGGCGTGGGCGTCGGCCCGTTCCCGTAGGACGGCCGGGCGGGTCGCCGTGAAGTGGGGGTGCACCCGGTTCACGATCAACGCCCGCACGGGGATGTCGGCCTCGTGGAGCTTGCCGGCGAAGTAGCTGGCCTCCTCGACGACGTCGCGCCGGGGGGCCGTGACGAGCACGAACGCCGTCTCGTCGGCGCGCAAGAGCTCCACCACCCGTGCGGCGCGGTCCTTGAACCCCTGCTCCATGCCGTCGAAGGCGGTGAAGAACTCGACGAGGTCGGTGACGACCTCCCGGCCGATCACCCGGGACACGGTGCGCAGGAACGCCTGGGCGGCCACGTTCATCGCCCGCGCCAGGCCCCTCGTCGGCGTGATCAACAGCCGGTAGAGGCGGTGGTCGAGGAACCGCGTGAGCCGGTCGGGGGCCTCGAGGAAGTCGAGCGCGTTGCGGGTGGGCGGGGTGTCGACGACGATCACGTCGAAGCGGTCGTCGTGGTGCAGGGCGTAGAGCTTCTCCATCGCCATGTACTCCTGGGTGCCCGACAGCGCGCTCGAGATGTTGCGGTAGAAGCGGTTGGCGAGGATCCGTTCGGCCTGCTCCGGGTCGGTGGCGTTCTCGGTGACGAGCGCGTCGAAGGTGGTCTTGGTGTCGAGCATCAGGGCCCACAGCTCGCCCGGCCAGTCGCCGGCCACCGTCGTCGGGGCGTCGGTGAGCCCGTCGAGGCCCATGGCGTTGGCCAGACGGCGGGCCGGATCGATCGTCACGACGCACGCCCGCCGGCCCTCGCGCGCCGCCTCCATCGCCAGCACGGCCGCCGTGGTGGTCTTGCCGACCCCGCCCGAGCCCGTGCAGATCACGACGGACTTCCCGACCACCAGGTCGAGCAGGGTTCCCGGCCGGCCCGTCGGCGGCCCCCCGGCGCTCACGACCGGGCCAGCGGGGTGAGCCGGTCGACGCCCTCGGCCACCGCGTCGGCGAGGGTCTCGACGTCGGCGGGCCCGAGGTCGGTCGAGAACAGGAACGGGAGGTGCAGCTGGGGGAGGGGCAGCGCGGCCGCCAGGCGGGCCACCTGTTCGTCCTGGAGCGCGGTGCGCGCCGCCCGGAACGCGGCCGCCGAGCGCAGCGCTCCGGCGTCGGCGGGCGTGATCGGGACGCGGGCCGCGGCTGCCGCCTCCTCCGGGTCGAGGTCGAGCCCGGGATGCGCCGGGTAGAGCCCGTTCACGACGACCGGCCCGAGGCTCACGCCGACCTCGTCCTCCAGGCTGAACGCGGTGTCGATGAGCTCGTTGACCGGCGTCTCCTCGGGGAGGGTGACGAGCATCACCTGGCACCGCTCCGGGTCGGTGAGCATCTCGAGCACGTCGGCGGCCTGGGTCCGCACCGGCCCCGAGCGGACCGCGTCGACCAGTCCACGGGCCGAGCGCAGGAACGAGATGGCGTGCCCCGCGGCGGGTGCGTCGAGCACCACCAGATCGACGTCGCCGTTGCGCTCGATCTGCTTGACCTTGCCGAGCACGAGGATGTCTCGGATGCCGGGCGCGGCCGTCGACACCATGTCGAGGGCGCCGGCCGACAGCAGGCGGCGGCTGACACGGGACAGCCCGTGGTCGGCGAGGTACTCGAGCAGGGCGTCGTCGGGCGTGAGGGCGCGGGCCCGCACGTCGGCCGCTCCGGACGGCCCGCCGCCCGCCGAGAGCACCACTTCGTCGTAGCCGAAGGCCGGCTGACCGAACAGTCCCGCCAGCCCGCTCTTCCCCTCGATCTCCACGACGAGCGTCGACAGCCCCGCCCGGGCGGCGCTGCGGGCGACCGCGGCGCTCACCGTGCTTTTGCCGACGCCCCCCTTCCCGGCCACGATGAGCACGCGTGATGCTGCGAAGAACTGCGCAGGATCCACTCAATCTCCTCGGAGGACCTCGGGTGCGAAGACTATCGGTGACCGGTTGCATCCTGGCCCTCGCCGGGATCGTGGTCGGGGTCGTGGCGTCGATCCTGCCCGCCGCCGCCCAGTCCGCCGACGATCCCGTTCCTGCCGAGGACGCCGGCTTCGTGGCGGTCATCGAGATCGACGGCCTCCTCGACCCGGTCCTGGTCGACTTCGTGGCGACGTCCATCGACGAGGCCGAGGCCGCGGGCGCCCTCGCCCTCGTGCTCCAGGTCGACTCGAACGCGGTCGTGGTGTCCGACGCCCGGTTCGGCGAGCTGCTCGAGAAGGTGCTGGACGCGTCGGTCCGGGTCGACGTGTGGATCGGCCCCTCCGGGTCGGGGCTGACCGGACCCGGCGCCCAGCTCGTCGGTGCCGCCGACGACGTCGGCATGGCACCCGGGTCGCGGCTCGGCGACGCCGGCGAGGCGCTCGTCGACGGCCTCGACCTCGACCGTCTCGGCCCCATCGCCGACCGGGTGGTGAGCACCCAGGAGGCCGAGGAGCTCGGCATCACGTCGTTCCCCGCGCCGACCATCGGGGACTTCCTCGTGAACATCCCCGGCGTGCAGACCCGTGAGGTCACCCAGGACGACCAGACCCGACGCGAGCCCCTCACCCAGGTCCAGTTCAGCCAGCTCTCGCTGCTCGACCAGCTCATGCACACCGCGGCCAGCCCGGCGGTCGCCTACCTGCTGTTGGCGGTGGGTCTCGCCCTCATCATCTTCGAGCTGTTCACCGCCGGCGTCGGCGTGGCCGGGGTCGTCGGAGCCGGTTCGTTCGTCCTGGCGTGCTACGGGCTCGCCGTGCTGCCGGTGCGCGGGTGGGCCCTCGCCCTCGTCGTGGCGTCGATGCTGGCCTTCGCCATCGACGTGCAGACCGGTGTCCCGCGCTTTTGGACCGCGGCCGGGGTGGTGATGTTCGCCATCGGGTCGCTGTTCCTGTTCGACGGGCTGGCCCTGTCCTGGGTCACGCTCCTCGTGGGCATCGTGGGCGTCCTGTTGGCCTTCCTCGGTGGCATGCCCTCGATGGTCCGCACGCGCTTCTCCACGCCCACCATCGGACGGGAGTGGATGATCGGCGAGGTGGGCCGGGCGGTGTCGGCGGTGAACCCCGACGGCGTGGTCCAGATCCGCGACGCCCTCTGGCGGGCGTCGACGAACCGGGCCACCCCGGTCGAGGAGCTCGACCGGGTGCGGGTCGTCGGCATCGACGGGCTCGTGCTGGAGGTCGAGCCCGAGGAGGGTGGAGCCCGGGACTACCGGGAGCGCCGCCGGACGCCCGAACCGGGGGAGTGACAAAAGTCGCACAAACCCCTTGTGGGCGACTTCGCGCGGCGATAGGTTCGCTCGTGGAGGGGGTCCTGAGAAGTGAGTGCACAGCGCAGCGACGAGACGTGGCAGCTCAAGGCGGCCTGCCGGGGACCGCAGTCGGCGGTGTTCTTCCCGCCACCGCAGTTCGAGCGCAAGGAGGACAAGCTCCTGCGCGAGCGCCGCGCCAAGGAGATCTGCGCCGGCTGCTCGGTGCGTGACGACTGCCTCGACTACGCCATCGCCATCCGTGAACCCCACGGGATCTGGGGTGGGCTCAACGAGCTCGAGCGCAAGCAGCTCATGGTGCACCGCACCGGTTGACGGTCTGCGACATCCGTTCGGGGGGACGGATGCTCGCTGCGTACCCGGCGCCGGGGTCCGGACTTCGGTCCGACCCGGCGCCGGGGCCTTTTTCGGCCCGGCCGGTCGAGGAGCTCAGAGGCGGGGCCCGGCGATGCGCGCGTCCCCGCGCCGGCGCGTGCGGCCGGTGGCGTCGAGGTGGCCGAGGAGCGGCACGACGTACTTGCGCGTCGAGCCGAGGGCCTCTCGGACGTCGCCCACCGTGACCCCGTCGGGCGCGTCGACCAGGAGCCCGGCCACCACCTCGGCGGCGCGCTCCACGGCGTCGGCCGAGAACCACACCTTGTCGACGCGCACCACGAGACCCAGATCGACCAGGGCCCGGACGTCGGTCGGATCGACGCCCTCGGGGCCCGGAGGGGTGAACGGGGCGGCCCGGAGCTCGGCCAGCCACGGGTGGTCGACGAGCCCCGAGGCGGCCGTCGCGGCGCCACCGGCGGGGCGGGCGCGCCCGGCGACCACCTCGACGCCGTCGAGGGTCGCCAGCACCGCCTGGTGGCGGTCGTCGAGCGTCGTCACCTCGAGGCCCTGGGTCCCGGCGGCGTCGATCGCCGCTCGCACCGTCTCGCGGGCCTCGGCCAGCGCCGCGGGGGCGACCGCCCAGGTCCCGACGTCGGGGGCCCGACGCTCGCCGGTGAGGCGCTCGAGGCGGGTGATGTCGACCCATCCCCGTTCGGCCACCAGGCGATCGGTCGAGCCGTCGGGTCGGGCGGTGGACGCCGGGAGGACCGGGTCGACGTCGAGCACGGCGCCGCCTCCCACCGTCTCGTCGCGCCCCCACTCCCGCAACACGAACCGGTCACCGGGCAGGAGCGGCAGCGCCACCGGGAGGTGGAGCCGGACGAGCCCCGTCGTGCCCGGGGCGAGGGCGTCGTCGCCGAGGACGCGGAGGCGCACCGCGAACTCGCCGGCGCCGAGGTGGGCCACGTGGGCCCCGCGTCGGGAGACGGGGTGGTCCAAGGTGGCGAGCACGTCGAGTCGGGCGTCGACGCGGGTGGTCAGGTGCCACTGACCGGGCCGCACCAGGACGTCGCCCCTAGTCAGCGCGGTCCGGTCGACCCCGCTGAGGTTGACCGCCGCCCGCTGACCGGGGTCGATCGCGGCGAGGTCGAGGTGCCGGGTCTGGAGCCCCCGCACGCGGGCCGGTCGACCCGAGGGCTGCACCACCACCTCGTCGTCGACGGCCATCGATCCGCCGACCAGGGTGCCGGTGACCACCGTGCCGGCGCCCTTCACGACGAAGGACCGGTCGATCCACAACCTCGGGCGGCCGCGGTCGACGGCGGCGGGGGTGGCCCGGACGAGCCGGTCGAGGGCGGTGCGCAGCTCGGTGATGCCGATGCCGATGGGCGCGTCGACCTCCACGACCTCGGCGCCGGCCAGGAACGTCCCGGCGAGGTGATCGGCCAGCTCGAGCCGGGCGACGGCCACGTGGTCGGCGTCGACCAGCCCCACCTTCGTCAGGGCCACGACACCGTGGCCGATCCCGAGGAGCTCGAGGATCCGGAGGTGCTCCTCGCTCTGGGGCTTCCACCCCTCGGTGGCGGCCACGACGAACAGGCACGCCGGCACCGCCCCGACGCCCGCCAACATGTTCTTCAGGAACCGGGTGTGGCCGGGCACGTCCACGAACGACACCACCGCGCCCGACGGCAGCTCGGCCGAGGCGAAGCCGAGGTCGATGGTGAGACCCCGCTCCTTCTCCTCGGCCCATCGATCGGGGTCGGTGCCGGTGATCGCCCGCACCAGCGTCGACTTGCCGTGGTCCACGTGGCCGGCGGTCGCCACGATGCGGACGAGAGGCTCGTCGCTCATCCGCCGCTCGGGGACGCGGCCCGCAGCGCCGCCACGAGCACGTCGTCGTCGGCGGGGTCGACGGTGCGCAGGTCGCAGACGGTCCGGCCCTCCTCCACCCGGGCGACCACCGGCGGCTCGTGGGCCCGCAGCGCCCGGCGCAGGTCACCGCGGCGCTGCACCCCGAACGACGCGATCTCGACCCCCGGCAGGGTGCCGCCCCCCGTGACCGACGAGCAGGCCACGACCGAGACGTCCTCGACCTCGCCGACGCCGCTCGTCGCGGCCACGACGGCTCCGGCCCGGGCCCGCAGCTCGTCGGCCGGTGCGGTGGCCATGCGCCAGAACGGCAGCCGGTCGGCGTCGCGCCGGAGGTAGGCGAGGACCACCTCCTGGAGCGCGGCGAGCACCAGGCCGCCCGGTCGCAGCGCCCGGGCCAGCGGGTGGCGTGCGCAGCGGGCCACCGACTCGGCCGAACCGGCGATGATCCCCGCCTGGGGCCCGCCGAGCAGCTTGTCGCCCGAGAACACCACGACGTCGGCACCGGCCTCGAGGGTCTGGCGCACCGCCGGCTCGCCCCTCAGCCAGGTGGGCGGTCCGCCCGGGAGCCAGGGGCAGGCCTCGTCGAGGAGCCCCGAGCCGAGGTCGACCACGACCGGCGGCCCGATGGCGGCCAGCTCGGCGGTGGTGACCGCCTCGGTGAAGCCGACGATGCGGTAGTTGCTCTGGTGGACCTGGAGGAGCACGGCGACGTCGGCCCCCGGGGCGTGGACGGCGTCGACCACATCGGCCGGGCGGGTGCGGTTGGTCGTGCCGACCTCGACGAGACGGCAACCGGAGGTGGCCATGACCTCCGGCACCCTGAAACCTCCGCCGATCTCCACGAGCTCCCCGCGGCTGACGACCACGTCGCGGTCCCGGGCGAGGGCGGCCAGCACCAACAGCACCGCGGCTGCCCCGTTGTTGACCACCATGGCCGCCTCGGCGCCGGCGGCCCGGGCCACCAGCGCGCCGACGTGGTCGTGGCGCGACCCCCGTTCGCCGGTGGCCAGGTCCATCTCGAGGTTCGCGTACCCGGCGGGCTGGTCGTGGGCCAGCGGCGCCCGACCCAGGTTGGTGTGCAACAGCACGCCGGTGGCGTTCACCACCGGCTGCAGCAGGCGTCGTCGCCGGGTCTCGGCGCGGGCCCGGGCGGAGCCCGGATCGCCGGCGGCCACCGCCTCGCGGGCGACGTCGACCAGGAGCGGATGGGGGAGCCCGGTGCCCTGCAACGAGCGGGCGAGGGCGTCGATCGACGGGGGTCGGTCGGCCCCGAGCGGCGCGGATCGGGGCGTGGCGTCCGGCTCGGGCACGACGTGAGGATAGGGCCGGTACCCCGAGAGCGGCCCGGGGACACCTCGGGGAGGGCCGGTAGGATCAGAGGCCATGGCCCTGTTGCTGGTTGCGCTGTTCGTGGTGCTCCCGATCGTGGAGCTGTACGTCATCGTCACCATGTCCGGGCTGATCGGGCTGCTCCCCACCCTGGCGCTCCTGCTCACCGTGAGCCTCAGCGGCGTCTGGCTGGTGAAGCGCCAGGGCCTCGGCGTCTGGGGCCGCACGCAGCGCACGGTGCAGCGGGGCGAGGTGCCGGCCGCTGAGATGGTCGACGGGGGCCTCCTGCTGGCCGCCGGGTCGATGCTCGTCGTCCCGGGGTTCGTCACCGACCTCGCCGGGCTCGTGCTCCTGTTGCCGCCGGTCCGGGCGCGGTTCCGGGACCGGCTCCTGGGGCGATGGGGGGACGGGTCCCGCGTCGGCGCCGGTCGCGGCTACATCGACGTGGAGTTCGTGGGCGACGTGACGACACGACCCGCGCGCCCCGGTGATCCGCCGCCGGAGCTCGGCCCGGGCCGGTGAGCACCCCACCGTGGGACCACGGTGACGACGTGCCGGTGCGCGACGCCGCCACGGTGATGATCCTGCGCGACGGCGCCGCCGGGCTCGAGGTGTTCATGTTGCGTCGCAACCTGAACAGCGACTTCGTGGGCGGGGCCTATGTCTTCCCCGGCGGCGGCGTCGACGACGCGGACCGCCACGCCGACCTCGACGCGGTCTGCCAGGGCCGCAGCGACGCCTCGGCATCCGCCCAGCTGGGCATCGAGCGGGGCGGCCTCGCCTACTGGGTGGCGGCGGTGCGAGAGTGCTTCGAGGAAGCCGGGTTGCTGCTGGCCCGCCCCCAGGGGCAGGTGGGCGGCGACGTGATCCGCCTCGACGACCCGGGGGTCGCTGAACGCTTCGACGCCCACCGCTCGGCGGTCGACCGTGGTGAGCGTCGCCTCGTCGACGTGTGCACCGACGAGGGCCTCCAGCTGGCCGTCGACACCATCCACTACTTCAGCCACTGGATCACCCCGCTCGGCGCCCCCCGGCGCTACGACACCCGGTTCTTCGTGGCGCGCGCCCCCGAGGCCCAGGTCGGCCTCCACGACGACCGTGAGGTGATCGCCAACCTCTGGATCCGGCCCTGCGACGCACTGGCCCGGCACCACGCCGGCGAGTTCGAGCTCATCTTCCCCACCATCCGCAGCCTCGAGGCCCTCGATCGCTTCGACACCGTCGACGCCGCCCTCACGGCTGCGGCGGCGGTCGAGGTGGTCCCGGCGATCCTGCCCCGGATCGTCGCCGAGCCGGCCGGCGGCTTCCGCATCGCCCTCCCCGGCGATCCCGGCTACGACGACGCCGAGCTGCCCGACGAGCTCCCGGTCGGCGAGCCGATGAACCGCCTCGTCGGGCACGGACGACTCGACCCGGCCGACCTCCGGTCCTCCACCGCCACCGATGAAGGGGAGCCGAGCTGACATGGCCGACACCGACACCGACACCGCCACCGACGACGCCTCGCCACCCCCGCCGCCGCTCGTGCCCGGCGTGGCACGCGCCCTCTCCCCGCTGGTGCGACGGATCGTCGCCCCCAACCCGGGGATGATGACCGGCGCGGGCACCAACACCTACCTGGTCGGCATCGACGAGATCGCCGTCATCGACCCCGGACCCGAGAGCGCCGAGCACCTCGAGGCGATCGCCGGCTGCGGGGGCGACCGGATCCGTTGGATCCTGTGCACCCACACCCACCCCGACCACTCACCGGGGGCGGCGGCGCTGAAGGAGCGCACCGGGGCCGAGATCGCGGCGTGGAGCAACCGGAACGGCCTGAAGGTCGACCGGCGGTTGCGCCAGGGCGACCAGATAGAGGCCACCGAGTTCCGTCTCACGGCCCACCACACTCCCGGTCACGCCTCCAACCACCTCTGCTTCCTTCTGGAGGAGGAACGGATGCTGTTCTCGGGGGACCACGTCATGCAGGGCTCGACGGTGGTCATCAAGCCCCCCGACGGCGACATGGCGGCCTACCTCGAGTCGCTCGAGCGGGTGAAGGGCCTCCGCCTCAAGTCGATCGCCCCCGGCCACGGCCACCTGATCGACGACCCGAAGCCGTTGCTGCAGTGGTACATCGACCACCGCCTGGCCCGTGAGGAGATGGTCTACGACGCCCTCGCGGCGCGTGGGAGCGCCCGGATCCCCGTGCTGGTCGAGGACATCTATACCGATGTCGATCCGGCGCTGCACCCGGTGGCCCGCCACTCGGTGCACGCCCACCTCCTGAAGATGGCGGACGAGGGCCGCGTGACCGGCAAGGCCCTGACCCGCCCGTGGTCCGTCATCTGACCGCCCGCTCCGGCGCTCCAGTTCCGCCTCCGCCTCCGCCTCCGGCTCCGGCTCGATCTCCGAACTGTTGAGTGCTCAGCTCGCTTCAGCGAGCTGAGCACTCAACAGTTGGTGTGACTCGACGTTGGCGTCAGGGGGGGTCGGGAGGGGTGGTGCGCAGGTCGCTGAAGCGGTCGATCCGTCGCAGGGCGGGGAAGGCCAGCATCCAGATCCCGACCACCACCAGGGTGGCGGCGCCCCCGGTCACCACCGCCGCCGCGGTGCCGAGCAGCGCACCCGCCACTCCCGACTCGAACGCGCCGAGCTCGTTCGACGCCCCGACGAACACCCCCTCGACGGCCAGCACCCGCCCGCGGGCCTCCGGCGGGGTCACCAACGGGACGATCGTCGAGCGGATGAACACGCTCACCGCGTCGGCGGCGCTCAGGACGAGCATGGCCACGAACGCCACCGCATAGACCGTGGTCAGCCCGAGGGCGATGGTGCCCACGCCGAAGAGGGCCACCATCGCGAACATCGTGCGGCCCACGTGGCGCCGGACCGGGCGGATGGTGAGCCACAACGTCATGGCTGCGGCGCCGATCCCGCCGGCGGCGCGCAGCCAGCCGAGGCCGACGGCGCCCACGCCGAGGCGGGTCTGGGCGATGGCGGGCAGCAGCGCGACCGCGCCACCGAAGAGCACCGCGAACAGGTCGAGGGAGATCGCCCCGAGCAGGATGGGGCGCCGGCGGATCACGACGAGGCCCTCGGCCGCCTGGCGCAACCGCCCCTGGGGCGTGATCGGCGCCCTCTGGACCGGCGGGCCGTCGTGCGCCCCGGTGCCCTCCTCGGCGTCGCCGCCGGGGCGGACGCGGGCCGCCTCGGCCTCGCCCTGGCGATCGAGGACCTCGGCCGGGCGGGCCTCGTCGGCCAGGTCGACGAGCGCCCCCGACGCGGGGTCGTCGACCGAGGGCGGCCCGGCGACGTCCACCGGGCGGTCGTGCTCGGTGGGCCGGGTGAAGCTCACCACCACCGCCCCGATGGCCGCGAACCCCATGCAGGCGACGAACGGCCACGCCGGCCCGACCACGTAGAGCACACCGGCGAGGACCGGTCCCCCGATGAGCGCCACCTGCCAGGTCGCGGAGTTGAACGCCACGAGGCGGGGGAGCCCTCCGGGCGGGGCGTTGTCGGGGCTCAACGATCGCGTCGCGGGCGCGAGGAACGCCCGGGCCACACCGAAGGCCACGACCAGGGCGAAGATCGGGGCCGTCGAGGTGTTCCCCCGGAAGGCCAGTGCCGCCAGCCCGGCGGAGCAGGCCATCTCGCCCACCAGACCGACGGAGATGATCCGGCGCCGGTCGAAGCGGTCGGCCACCGAGCCGGTGACCAGCACCAGGGCGATGGCCGGCAGGAACTCGGCCAGCCCGAGGAAGCCGAGGTCGAGGTCGCGCCGGGTGAGGTCGTAGACGAGGATGCCGAGGGCGGTGACCTGGGTGACCGCGGCGGCGGTGGCGGCCAGCGTCGTGGCCAGGGCAGCGACGACGGCCCGGTCGCGGAACAGCTCCCCGGCCGTGACCGTCACGTCAGGACGTGGTACTCGGTGACCTCGTCGACCTCCCGCCGCTCGGCCCGACCGCTCAGGCGCAGGTGCTCGAGGTGGGCGTGGGTCTCGCTGTCGGCCATCGGCCCGCGGCTCCGTGGGGAGAAGAGGATCTCCGACCACCGGGTCACCGCCGCCCAACCGAGCTCGTCCGACGCGTCGACCAGCTGCGCCAGGCGGGTGGCGTGGTGGTCCTTGATCGCCTCGCACCGTCCGGCCAGGTCGGCGAAGGGGTGCCCGTGGGCGGGCAGCACCTGGGTGATCCCCTCCAGCGCGGCGACCTTGTCCAGGTTGGCGAGGTAGGCGGCCAGCGGATCGCCACCCATGAACCCGCCGATGTGGGGGGTGATGGTGGGTAGGACGTGGTCGCCGGACAACAGCACCCCGTCCTCGGGCGACCACATGCACAGGTGGTCGTGGGTGTGGCCCGGGGTGGTGACCGCCACCCAGTCCCGATCGCCGAGGCGGACGACCTCCTGATCGTCGACGGCGATGGTCGGGCGGGGCACCCGCATCCAGTCGAGCTCGTCGAGGCGGCCCTCCTCGATGGCGTTGCGCAGGCGCTGGCGGAAGTTGCGGAACCCCGGGAGGGAGATCTCCAGCTCGGCCAGGGCGGCGGGGTCGAGGTCCTCCTCGGCGGCGAGGAGGGTGACCGCCTCTCCCTCGTCGGCGGGGTTGCGGGGCTCGAGCGGTGTCTCCTCGAGGTCGAGCACGTCGGACCAGCGGCGGAACATCGTCGAGGTCAACACGTCCGAACCGGCGGCCTCCACGAGGCGGTGGGCGCCACCGAAGTGATCGGGGTGGCTGTGGGTCACGTAGGCGGTGTGGACCCGAGCCAGCGGGATGCCGGCCGCCTTCAGGCGGTCGAGCAGCGCGTCCCACGACTCCTGCGACGGCAGGCCGGGGTCGACGAGGGTGACGCCGCGCCCGTCCTCGATGGCGTAGGTGTTCACGTGGCCCAGGCCGGTGAAGTTGGTGGGGAGCTGCAGGCGCAGGATGCCCCTGGCCACCTCGGTGATCTCCGGCGACGCCTCTTCCTGCTCCTGCTTCGGGATCCGTCCGGGCGGGTGGGAGTGGGCGGGCGCGTCGGTCACGGGGTTCGACCCTAACCACTCTTCGGGGCCGGGTCGGATGCCGTTCGCCTCAGGCCGGGTCCGGCAGGCGGAAGAACGTGTCGCGGTAGAACCGCAGCTCCTTGACGCTCTCCTGGATGTCGTCGAGGGCGCGGTGGCCCTCGGCCTTGCGGGGGGCGTCGTCGAGCAGCGCCGGGTTCCAGCGCTTCAACAGCTCCTTCACGCTCGACACGTCGACCGACCGGTAGTGCAGGAACTCCTCGATCTCCGGGAGGTGGGTGGCGAGGAAGCGCCGGTCGGTGCCGATCGAGTTCCCGCACAGGGGCACCGACCGCGGCTCGGCGATGTGCTCGCGAAGGAAGGCCAGCGTCGCTGCGCCGGCGTCGGCCAGCGAGACCGTCGAGGCCTCGATGGCGGGGAGCAGGCCGCTCTTGGTGTGCATCGCCACGACCACGTCGTCCATCGCGGCGAGCGCCGACGCCGGCTGGTGGATCACGAGGTCGGGGCCCTCGGCGACGAGGGTGAGGTCGTCGTCGGTGACGAGCGTGGCGATCTCCACGATCACGTGGCGGGCCGGGTCGAGCCCGGTCATCTCGAGGTCCATCCAGGCGAGCACCCGAGGAATCTACCGACTGGCCCTGCCTACCATCGCCGGGTGCTCGAACTCCCGGTGGTGCGCCTCGATCCCTCCCTCCCGCTCCCGACCTACGCGACGCCGGGCGACGCCGGCCTCGACCTCTGCGCGAGCGAGGATGTCGTGCTGGCGCCCGGCGGGGGGCGGGCGCTGGTCCCGACCGGTCTCGTCGTCGCCATCCCCGAGGGCCACGCCGGGTTCGTCCAGCCCCGCAGCGGACTGGCGCTGCGCCACGGCGTCACCTGCCTGAACACGCCGGGGCTGATCGACAGCGGCTACCGCGGAGAGCTGAAGGTGCTCCTCGTGAACACCGACCCGACCGAACCGTTCACCGTCGTCCGCGGCGAACGCATCGCCCAGCTCGTGGTGCAGGCCGTCGAGCACGCCGTGCTGGTCGAGGTCGACGACGTCGACCACCTCGGATCCTCGGCGCGGGGCGACGGCGGTTTCGGCCACACCGGTCGCTGAGCCCGGACGGCGTCGGGCGGCATCAGGCCCGGGTCAGCTCGAGGGCGACGTAGCCACGGGCCGGATCGACCTCGGTGACCACCACCCGGGGTGGGACCAGCTCGGTGAACCTGGACAGGGCGTCGCGGGCTTCTGCGTCGTCGGGTTCGACGACCGGTGGGGGTACGACCCTCAGCCCGATGTCGATCTCGCCCCCGTCCTCCCTCAGCGTCAGCACCATCGTCGTCTCGACGGGGTCGCCGTCGGTCGGGGTGCCGCCACCGCCACCCGACGGCACCGCCCGCAGCAAAAGGATCAGCGACTCGTCGACGGCGATGCGCAGGTCCTCCACCACCGAGACGTCGAAGCCCCGGCGCACCGCCAGCGCCGAGACGGCGATGCGCATGAGGCGGGCGAAGCGGGATTCGGCGGGGACCTCGAGGCGAACCTCCTCGCGGCGCCCGTCGCCCGGCCCGACCCCGTCGTCGGCGCCGGGGTCGCCTCCTGGCCTGCGCGGGGTCATGCGCCACTCTCGCGCGGTCGGTGGGCCGGGTCCGGCCCGGGCCGTTCGGCCCTGCCCCTGCGCCGCCCCGGTCCTTCAGGATGGCGGGCATGGAGGTGGACCCCAACGGTCTCGAGGTGCTCGGTCGGTCGGCCTGCCTCGGCCTGCTGGGCACCCTGTCGGTCGGACGGCTGGCGCTGTGCATCGACGCGCTGCCGGTGGTCCTCCCGGTCCGCTTCGCCCTCGACGGTGAGGATCTCGTGGTCTCGGCGCTCGCCGGCGAGCGGATCAGGGCGGCGCTCGACGACTCGGTGGTGGCCTTCCAGGCCGACGGCCCGGGTACCGGATCCGACGGCGACATCGCGTGGAGTGTGCTCGTGCAGGGCTCGTCCAGGGTCCTGGACGACGGTGGGGCCGGCGCCTCACCGCCGCGGGTCTTCGGGAAGCGCTCGTGCGACCAGCTCGCCGCCATCCGGACCGACCTGGTGTGCGGTCGACGGGTGTGGTGACGGTCAACCCGCGAGCGGGACCCGCCACGTCAGCGTCGAGCCGCCCTGCTCGCCGCCGACGAGCTCGGACGAGCCGTCGTGCTGCTCGGCGCGTCGCCGCAGGTTGACCAGGCCGTTCCCGGCCCCGGGCCCCGGACCGCACCCGTCGTCGTCCACTCGGACCTCGAGCTCGTCGTCGGACACCGTCACCTGCACGGTCACGGTGTCGGCCCCGGCGTGGCGGGCGACGTTGCTGACCGCCTCGCGCACGACCGCCACCACCTCGTCGCCGAGATCGGTGGGCACCGTGAGGTCGATGGGCCCGTCGAAGCGCACCTGACGGACGAGGCCGGCGGGTCCGGCGACCTCGTCGACGATGTCGAGCAGCTCCTGGCGCAGGCTCCGCCCGGGCAGGCGGGGCCGTTGCAGCTCGAAGATCGTGGTGCGGATGTGGCGGACGGTGTCGTCGAGGTTGCCGATCGCCTGCTCGAGGCGCCCTGCGAGGGCCGGGTCGTCGATCCTCGCCGCGGCCCCCTGGAGGCTCAGCCCGGTCGCGAACAGGCGCTGGATGACGGTGTCGTGGAGGTCGCGGGCGATGCGCTCACGGTCCTCGACCACCCGCAGCTCTCCGATGCGCTCGTGGAGCCTCGAGTTCTCGATCGCCACGCCGGCCGTGGCGGCGAGGCCCACGGCGAGCTCCTCGTCGATCTCCGTGAACGGCTGGCCGTCGGCCTTCTCGGTGAGGTAGAGGTTGCCGAAGACCTCGCCCCGCACCCGGATGGGCACCCCGAGGAAGGTGGTCATCGGGGGATGGTTCGGAGGGAACCCGTGGGACTCCGGATGGGCGCTGAGATCGGCGAGACGGATCGGCCGGGGATCGGCGACGAGCAGTCCGAGGATCCCGAGGCCCTCGGGGTCGGCACCGATGGCGGCGACGGTGTCGTCGGCCATGCCGATGGTGCGGAACTCGACCAGCCTGGCGCCGGACGGATCGAGCACGCCCAGGGCCCCGTAGCGGGCGTCGACCAGCGCCGTAGCGCTCTCGAGGATGCGCTGGAGTACCCCTGGAAGGCTCGCCTCGGCGTTCACCGCCACGACCGCGTCGAGCAGCTGGCGCAGCTCCTTGACGTCGACGGTCGCTCTGCTCACGGCCCCGAGCGTAACGGTGTCGCGTCAGACAGCCGAAAGCGTCGCGCCGGGGCGATCGCGGGCCGGGGTCGTCCCAGCGGGCAGACTGGCGCCGTGACGACCCGTGTCTTCCTGCTCGACGATCACGAGATCGTCCGCCGTGGCCTGCGCGAGCTGCTCGAGGCCGACGGCGATCTCGAGGTGGTCGGCGAGGCCGGCACGGCCGAGGAGGCGCTGCGGCGGGTGCCGGCGCTGGCCCCCGACGTCGCGGTCCTCGACGTCCGGTTGCCCGACGGCGACGGGGTCTCGGTGTGCCGGGAGATCCGCAGCCGGCTGCCGTCGGTGCGTTGCCTGATGCTCACGTCCTACGCCGACGACGAGGCGCTCTTCGACGCCATCATGGCGGGCGCGTCGGGCTACGTGCTCAAGCAGATCAAGGGGTCGGAGCTCGTCGACGCGGTGCGCACCGTCGCGTCCGGGCAGTCGCTGCTCGACCCGGGCGTCACCGCCCAGGTGCTGGAGCGCCTCCGCGGCGGGGCCATGGGCGACACCCGCCTCGAGGCCCTCACCGACCAGGAGCGGCGCATCCTCGACCTGCTCGCCGAGGGGCTCACGAATCGTGAGATCGCCGAGCGGATGTACCTCGCCGAGAAGACCGTCAAGAACTACGTGTCCAACCTGTTGGCCAAGATGGGCATGCAGCGGCGCACGGAGGCGGCGGTGTACGCGGCCCGGTTGAGCGAGCGCCACCGCCGGACGACCGAGTAGGGCCCGCCCCCCGGGGGCCTCAGCCCGGATCGGTGGTGTGGTCGTCGGCCGGCGGTGGTGCCCACCCGCTGAGCTGCCAGCCGATCTGCAACAGCCCGCCGGCCACGGCGCCGACCCCGACCGCGGCGGCGATCCCCTCGGCATCCGGGAGCACGAGGTCGAAGTAGTCGCGGAACCACGGGATGGCGAGAGCGCCGACGAACAGCACGGCCATCGCCACCACGAGGCCACCGCGCCAGCTCGTGAGCGGACGGCTCAGGAAGGCCAACACCCACAGCGCGACGACGAAGAGCACGATCACCGCCACCGTGCGGGCCTCGGCCAGGTCGGCGTCGGAGCCGTCCCGGGCGATCAGGTAGGCACCGAAGGTGGCGATCGCCGCGACCACGCCGGCGGGGACGGCGAAGCGCAGGACCCGGCGCAGGAAGCCGGGGCGGGCCAACCGGGGGTTGGGGGCGAGGGCCAGGAAGAACCCGGGGATGCCGATGGTGAGCGCCGAGATGATCGTGAAGTGGCGCGGCAGGAACGGGAAGGGGAGCCGGCCGACACCGACGGCGAGAGCCAGCGCCATGGCGTAGAAGGTCTTGGTGAGGAACAGGTTGGCGACCCGTTCGACGTTGGCGATCACCCGCCGGCCCTCCGCCACCACGGAGGGGAAGACCGCGAAGTCGTCGTCGAGCAGGACGAAGCGGGCCACGGCGCGGGCCGCCGCCGACCCGGCTCCCATGGCCACCCCGATGTCGGCGTCCTTGAGCGCCAGGGTGTCGTTGACGCCGTCGCCGGTCATCGCCACGGTATGGCCCCGGCGCTGGAGGGCGTGGACCATCGCCCGCTTCTGCTGGGGCGTCACCCGACCGAAGACGGCGTTGCGGTCCATCACGTCGGCGAGCTCGTCGGGGTCGTCGGGGAGCTGGCGGGCGTCGACGGGGTGCTCCGCCCCGGGGACCCCCACTCGCTCGGCCACGGCGCCGACCGTCACGGGGCTGTCGCCGGAGATGACCTTCACGGCCACGCCCTGGTCGGCGAAGTAGGCGATCGTGTCGGGCGCCGAATCCCGCAGGCGTTCGTCGAGGACCACCAACGCGACCGGGTCGAGGACCGGGGGGAGGTCCTCGCCCGTGAGCCCGCCGGGCGCGGAGGCGAGCAGCAGCACCCGGCGGCCGCGCCGGGCGTAGTGGTCGAGGCGCCCGCCGGCGGTCGTCGCGACGTCGTCCCCGGCCCGGGTGAGCAGGATGTCGGGCGCCCCGAGCAGCCAGGCGCCGTGGTCCGCGAACGCCGCCGCACTCCACTTCCGGGCCGAGGAGAAGGGCACCACCTCGGTCGTCGACCACGCCGGCGGGTGGTCGTGGTGGGCGACGATCGCGGCCAGGCTCGGGTTCGGGTGGTCGTCGGTCGCCCCGAGCGCGGCGAGCACCGAACCGGCGTCTGTCGAGGTGTCGTCGTGGTGGCCGAGGTGCTCGACGGTGGCCAGGCTGAGCGAACCCTCGGTGAGGGTGCCGGTCTTGTCGAGGCAGATGACGTCGACACGGGCGAGCCCCTCGATGGCCGCCAACTCCTGGGTGAGGACCTTGCGGCGAGCGAGGCGGGTGGCGCCGACGGCGAAAGCGATGCTGGTGAGGAGCACGAGTCCCTCGGGGACCATGGCCACCAGCCCGGCCACGGAACCCTGGACGGCCTCCGTGACGGAGACGTCGGCGGACAGCTGGGCGGTGACGAGGAGGATGGCCGTCGGGATCATCAGCCAGCTCACCATCTTGATGACCCGGTTGATCCCGTCGCGCAGCTCGCTGTTCACCAGCGAGAACCGTCGGGCCTCGCTGGCCAGCTTGAAGGCGTAGGCGTCGACGCCCACGCCGGTGGTACGGATGGCACCGGCCCCGGCGACCACGAAGCTGCCCGAGAGCACCTCGTCCCCCACGGACTTGGGGACGGGGTCGGCCTCGCCGGTGAGCAGCGACTCGTCGATCTCCAGCCCGCTGCCCTCGAGGACCAGCCCGTCGACGGCGATCTGGTCCCCGAGGCGGAGCTCCACCAGGTCGTCCTCGACGAGCTCCTTGGACGGGATCTCGACGATCGCGCCGTCGCGACGGACGAGGGCGTGTGGGGCGTTGAGCAGCGCCAGTCGGTCGAGCGACCGCTTGGCCCTCGTCTCCTGCACGATCCCGATGACGGCGTTGAGCACCAACACGATGCCGAACAGCGCGTCCCGGTACTCCCGGACGGCCAGGATGACGACGAGGAGGCTCCCGAGGAGAAAGTTGAACGGCGTGAGGACGTTCGACCTCACGATGTCGGCGACGGTCCGGCTGGTGGGGTCCTCGACGTCGTTGGTGCGTCCGTCGGCCCGGCGGGCGGCCACCTCCTCGGTGGTCAGCCCTGCCAGCTCGGCGGAGCCGCCGACCGTCGCCGTCATCCCCCGTGTCTACCGCAGGTCTCCGATCGACCCCGTGACCGGTGCCGGGCTGCCGTGGGCTCAGGCCGGGGTGATCAGGCCGGGGTGATCAGGCCGTAGTGGCCGTCATAGCGGCGGTAGACGACCTGTCCTCGCTCGGTGGTGGCGTCGACGAAGAACACGAGCGGTTCGTGTCCGACGTCGAGTCGCTCCTCGGCCTCGGCCAGGGTGAGCACGGGCGCCGCCGACCCGAGCGCGATGGTGTCGTCGCAGTCGGGCGGTCGTGCGACGCCGTCACGGGCCAACTGCAGCTCGAGCCCGCCCTCGTCGGTGACGTGCAGGACGGCGTCGAGACCGGAGTGGACCTCGGTGAACAGGTAGAAGTCGTGGCCCAGGAGCTCGAGGTCGAGCCCGGCCTCGTCGGCGGTGACCGGCGTCAGCGCGAACGTCTTGTGGCGCACCACCTCCCGCTCGTCGACGTCGCGATCGACGACGACGGGCCGGTTCACGGGGTGGGTGCCGTGGCGCCACTCGCCGTCGAGCGGCGCCCGTTCGTGACCGTGCTCGTGGCGCTCGGACTCGCGGACGAGGTTCCGGCGCATGCGGGCCTCGAGGAGGTCGGCGGCCTCCATGAGGTCACCGGCGGCCACGTGGGCGCGCACCACGCGTCCGTTGACGTCGAGCGTGGCCTCGGCCAGCGCCGGGCGCTCGTGGGCCGGGTTGGCCTCCTGCACGAGCTTGACCTGCGCGAACAGGACGGGCTTGGTGGTGTAGCGACCGAGCTGCGCGACCTTGGTCACGGCGTACTCGGTGGCGTCGTCGGGCACGTCGCCACGGGTGGTGACGGCGACATCGAACTCTCGAACGTCCATCTCGATCCCTTCCCCGAAGACCCGGTCGCCCGTCGGCGAGACCCCTGGCCCTCGCCGACAGCTTCGTCCCCGAGACCGCCCCGGGGAAGGGCGGAAGGTCCCGAGTCGGCGGCGCCCGTCGGATCGGGCCATCGGTCCCTGGCCCCGCCCTCCCCGGACGGGCAACATGGGGGGAGCGGGACGCTCCCGCGACGCAGGGAGGCCCGTGATGCGGTTGATCGACACCCGAACCGGCATCGAGGTCATGGATCGCTCGGAGTGCTTCGAGTTGTTGGCGTCCACCGACGTCGGGCGGATCGCCGTCGTCGACGCCGGCCACCCGGTGATCTTCCCCGTCAACTACGCCATGGACGGCGAGCAGATCGTCTTCCGCACCGCACCGGGCACGAAGTTCGAGTCGACGGTGCGGGGAGCGCCGGTCTCGTTCGAGATCGACTGGACCGACACCGGGACACGGGCGGCGTGGAGCGTCGTGGTGACGGGATGGGCGAGGATCGTCGAGACCGAGTCCGACCTCGCCCGGGCCGAGGCCCTCGAGCTGGCCCCGTGGTCCGACCACGACAAGCCCTACTACGTGGCCGTCCACGCCGAGCGGGTCAGCGGTCGGCGCATCACCCCCCTCGACGACCCGGCCCCCTGAGGCCGGCGCGTCCCGCGCCCCGTCCCGCTTCCCGGTCTGACCGGGGACGCGACACCGCCCCGACGTCGCCTCCCCCCGAAGGCGACGCCGGGGCGGCGTCAGGTCCCCGCGGTCAAGCCGGTGGACCGGCGCTCTGGCCCCGCTCCGGCACCGGAGGCACGACCATCACGGTGACCATGTAGGCCAAGCCCTTCTCGGTCTCGGCGTGGGTGAGGATGTGGCAGTGGTACGCCCAGATGCCCACGTCGTCGGCCTGGGGGGTCACCAGCACCGTGTAGCGCTCGCCGGGACAGACGTTGAGCGTGTCGACGAAGTACGGCTGGTCGAGCACCCAGCTGTCCTTCTGGATCACGAGCTGCGGGATCCGGTGCAGGTGCATCGGATGACACTGCAGGCCCTCGTTGTGGTAGGTGATCTGCGTGGTCTCGCCGACGTTGGCCACGATCGGGTCGGTGGCCGGGAACGACTTGCCGTTGAGGCTCAGGCCGATCGTGCCGGCGTCGTTGAGGACCATCGGGAGCGCCTGGGTGATGGTCAGGTCCTCGGGGACGACCTCGCCGCTCACCGACTTGCCGAGCGGGAGCGGTACGTCGCCCACCTGGAACTGGCCGTAGAGGCCGTTGATCACCGAGACCGAGGCCCCGTTGTGGGCGTGGTACATGCCCATCTCGTGCTGGGGCGGGGCGTTGAACTCATAGGTGTAGCTCTCGCCCGGCAGGATCAGCGGCTGGGTGATCGGGGCCACGCCGTCCTGGGCGAACGGGGTCGAGACGCCGTGCCAGTGGATGTCCTGGCCGAGCGGGGTGTTGTTCTTCAGCGTCACCCGGATGCGGTCGTTCGGCTCGACGCGGATCGCCGGACCGGGGATCTGGTTGTTGTAGGCCCAGCCCTTCACGATCTTGCCGGGCTCGACCTCCCAGTCGATGATCGACGCCTCGAGGTTGATCTCCTTCACGCCGTCCGGTCCCGCCACGGGCACGAGCGGCTGGTTGCCCCGGCCCTCGGTCGGCACGCCCGTGCCGAACTCGGCGAACGCCTCGAGGTACTCGGTGGTGTTCTCGATCATGGCGGCGTCCATCGCCTCGTAGTCGATGTCGTCCCCCCCGTGCCCGCCGGTCGTCGCCGCGGCGGCCGTCTCGCCGCCCCCGTCGCCGCTCCCGCTCACGACGAGGGTGCCGGTCATGCCGGCGGCCTCGTGGCCGGGGATGGTGCAGACCACGACGTAGGTGCCCTCGGCGAGGGTCGAGAGGTCGAGGACCTCCGACTGCCCGGCGTTGAGGTCGCGGGTGGTGAGGTCCTCGCCGACGACGGCGAGGTTGTGGGCCATCGACCCGTCGTTCGTGACCTCGAGGCTCCCGCCGGTCGCCACGTTGATCGTGTCCGGGGTGATGGCGAACTCGGTGAGCGAGACCGCGACCGGTGCCGCGGTGGCCACGGTGTCGCTGCTGCCGTCGTCGTTCACCACCACGATGATCCCGACGGCGGCCATCAGGAAGGCCATCACGGCGGTCAGGGACGCGAACACGGTGAACATGTTGCGGTCGGCGTTCGGGGCCATCGGTCTCCTCGGGGGGTGGGCGGCACAACGAGACCGGGGCTCCGGTCGGCGTCCGGATCGTCCCGGCTCCGCACTCATGGCCGAAAGGGTCTTAGGTCCCGATCCCCGGGTGGGAGCCGAGGGACGGCGGTGCAAGGATGAGGCGGTGACGGTCGAGGCGTTCTCCACGTTCTTCGCGGTCCTGGCGCTGGCCTGCTGGATCGGGGTGATCGCCGTCGTCGTCCTCGCCGCGATCGCCCGCCGCAGCGAGCCCGACGGCGCGCTCGGCGCTGTGTGGGACGACCTCGGCCGGGCCGCCCTGCCGCTGGCCTGGGTCATCGCGCTGGTCACCACGGTCGGGTCGCTCTACTACTCGAAGGTCCAGGGCTACCCGCCGTGCGAGCTGTGCTGGTACCAGCGCATCGCCGTCTACCCCTTCTCGGTCATCCTCGCGATCGCCGCGTGGCGCCGTGACGGCGGCATCCGCGTGTACGCCATCCCGGTCCTGGCCATCGGCGCGGTCATCGCCGCCTACAACCACTGGATCCAGGCCTACCCACCCGAGTCGGGGACCGCGTTCTGCACCGCCGACACGCCGTGCACCGCCCGCTACGTCTGGGAGTTCGGGTTCGTCTCGCTGCCTTTCATGGCCCTTTCGGCGTGCGCGTTCATGATCGCCCTGCTCGCCGTGGCCCGACCGACCCCCCGTCCCGGCCGCTCCCTGGAGGACTCCCATGAGTAACAAGCCCACCCGCTCCGCGTCACACTCGTCGCGTGTCCACAAGGCCTCCCAGGCCGGCCAGAGCCGCAGCTTCCTGCTGTGGATCGGGTTGGCGGCGGTGGTCCTCGTCGCCGGGATCGTGGCCATCGGCGTGTCCCGGTCGAGCAGTTCGTCGAGCGGCGGCCAGGCCTCGCCGAGCGGCGGCACCGTCGTCCCGAGCGGCGACCTCAGCGCCGGGAGCGTCGAGGTGGAGGGTGCCGCCCTTCCGGCGCTGGCCACGGGCTCGGACCCCGCGGTCGGAACCACCATCCCCTCGGTGACCGGCGAGCAGTTCGACGGCGCCAGCGTCATCGTCCGGCCGGAGGGCAAGCCCCAGGTCATCATGGCGATGGCGCACTGGTGCCCCCACTGCCAGGCCGAGGTGCCCCGCATCCAGGAGTGGCTCGACGACAACGGGATGCCCGCCGACGTGGAGCTCGTGGCGGTGGCCACCTCGAACGACCCGACCAGGCCCAACTACCCGGCCGGTGACTGGCTCCGCCGCGAGGCGTGGAGCGTGCCCACGCTCGTCGACGACGAGCAGAACTCCGCGGCGACGGCCTTCGGCGTCGCGGGCTTCCCGGGGTTCGTCGCCGTCGACGCCGACGGTCGGGTCGTCCAGCGGGCCAGCGGGGAGATCACCACCGAGCAGTGGGAGCAGCTCCTCGAGGCGGCCCGCACCGGCCAGGCGGTCGCCTGACGCGGTCCGGACCCCGTCGGGTCACGGCTCGCCGAGGAGCTCCTTGACCCGCAGGATCCGTAGCTGGGCCCGCTCGACGGTGTCGTTCCCGAGGCGGCGGGCGGTGTCGTCCCGACCGTCGTTGCGGGCCACCGCACCGTCGACCACGTCGGCCTGCAGCTCGAGGAGCAGGAGCTCGAGGGCGGCCCGGTCGAACTCTGCCGGCCCCATGCCCTCGAGGGCGGCCGTCCCCACGGCGAGGCCGTCGCCCCCACCCAGTTCCGTGCTGGTCGGCTGCCCCCACCGCTCCAGGAGCTCGAAGGCCACCGCGTCGCCGGTCTCGGCGTCGGCCAGGACCCGTCGCGCCACCTCGCGGACTTCGGGGTCGTCGCTGCGGGCCACCATCGACTCGAGCAGGGGGCGCCGCCGTTCGTGGCGCACCAGCAGGGTCACCATCTCGGTCACGTCGACGGCGTTGTAGCCGGCGTCGACCGGGATGGTCAGCGGCGCGCCGTCGGGCAGGACGCCCTCGTCGACGAGACGGCCGGGCGGCGCCGACCCGCAGCTCGCGGCGACGAGCGCGGCCGTCAGGGCGACGACGACCAGTCCGAGCCGGCCGGGCGGGCGGCGGTGGGCACCCGGTCCGGTCAGGCGCCGGGGCCGTCGTAGCGACAGCCCGAGGTGCACGTCTCGTGGACGTCGACGCGGGCGAGGCCGGGGAGCGAAGGGGCGAGTCGGTCCCAGATCCACACCGCCAGGATCTCACTGGTCGGGTTCTCCAGGCCGTCGACCTCGTTGAGGTAGCGGTGGTCGAGCCGCTCGTGCACCGGCGCGAAGGCGGTGGCGATGTCGGCGAAGTCCATCACCCAGCCCGTGTCGGGGTCGACCTCACCCTCCACCCACACCGTGACGGCGAAGGAGTGCCCGTGAAGGCGGGCGCACTTGTGCCCCTCGGGGACGGCGGGGAGGCGGTGGGCCGCCTCGAAGCGGAACTGCTTGTGCAACAACATGGCTCACGTGGGGGAGGAGGGTTCGGGGCCGGAGGTGGGGCCGGTGCCCCCGGTGGGGATCGAACCCACGATCTTCGGATTAAAAGTCCGCTGCCTTGACCGCTTGGCTACAGGGGCACGGCGAGCCTAGTGGGGCCCTCCGGGGCCCCGGCGGGCCCCGGGGCGGCGAGTACCGTCACGCCATGAGCCAGGCACCCGCCGACGCCGCGGACCGCGGCCGGCCGGCGTCGGACCCGCCCCCCGGGAACGACGGGTCGCGGTCCTCGGTCGTCGGGGGCGCCGAGTGGTCGTGGCGCCAGCCGCTGGCCCTCTTCGCCGGGATGTGGGTGGTGCTCGTCGGCGTGGTCTGGTTCGGAGCCCGCGACGGGGTCGTGAGCCTCTACAACGCCGTGCCCCCCGTCTACACCGGCTCCGACCTCCTCGGCGGTTGGTTCCGCTTCGACGCCGGCTGGTACGACGTCATCGCCACCCAGGGGTACAGCTACGCGGGACCCCTGCAGCAGTCGCCGGTGGCCTTCTTCCCCGCCTACCCGATGGTCTTGCGGGCCTTGCACGCCCTCACCGGCCTGCCCGTGCCCCTCCTCGGCACGTTCGTCACCGCCGCCTGCGGCGCCGGAGCGGTGGTGGTGTTCCACCGGTGGTGCTCCGACCGCCTCGGCCCCCGGACCGCCCGGCTCGCCGTGGTGGTGCTCGTCGTCTACCCCTACGCCTGGTTCCTCTTCGGGGCGGTCTACGCCGACGCGCTGTTCCTCCTCGCGGCCCTCCTCGCCTTCGTCGCGCTCGAGAGGGGCCACCCCGTCCTGGCCGGCCTGGCCGGGGCGGTGGCGACGGCGGCGCGCCCCGCCGGCATCGCCGTCGTGCTCGGCCTCGTGGCCGTGCTGGCCATGCGCCGCGAGGTGCTGCGTCGCCGCGCCGACGGCACGGGACTGCGGGTCGACCTCACCTCGTTGCGCCCCGGTGACGCCGGCGTCCTGCTGTCCGCCGCCGGCCTCCTCGGGTGGATGGCCTACCTCGGGCGGACCTTCGACGAGCCGCTGGCCTTCCAGGCCGTCCAGCAGGCGCCGGGGTGGGACCAGGGGACCGGCCCGCACACCTGGTTCAAGGTGACCTTCCTCCAGCGCGTCACCCGGCTGCCCGGCTACGTCGAGGCCTGGCTCGGTGGCGACGCCGGGATCGACGCGTGGAAGGACACCCTGTACACGCTCGGCCTCGTCCTCCAGGCCGTGCTGATCCTGGTCTTCGTCGCGCTGCTCGTCGTGGTGTGGCGGCGTATCGGCTGGGGCTATGCGGTCTACGCCGCCGGGATCATCGCCGTCCCGTTGCTCGGGAGCAAGGACTTCCAGGGCGTGGGCCGCTACCTGCTCCCGGCGTTCCCGTGCATCGCCGCAGCCGCGCTGGTGCTCGCCGATCGTCCGCTGCTCCGGCGCATCTGGCTCCCGGTGAGCGCCCTGTTGCTCTGCGGGTGGGCGTTCGCGTTCGCCCGTGGCTACTACGTTGCCTGACCGTATGGCCGAGAGCGCGGGACCTCACTTCGAGAGCCTCACGGTCTTCTACCCGATGTGGAACGAGGAGGCCTCCGTCGAGCGGGCCGTCGCGGCGGGCTTCGAGGCCGGTGACGCGCTCGTCGACGCCGGGGAGATCGGCGCCTACGACCTGATCCTCGTCGACGATGCCTCGACCGACGCGACCGGGGCCATGGCCGACGCCATGGCCGCCGAGGATCCGCGGATCTCCGTGGTCCACCACCCCGTGAACCGCGGCCTCGGCGGAGCGCTGCGCACCGGCTTCGCGCACGCCCGGGGTGAGCTGGTGCTCTACACCGACGCGGACCTGCCCTTCGACATGGCCGAGACCGCCAAGGCCGTACGCCTCGCCCGGATCTACGACGCCGACATCGTGAGCGCCTACCGGTTCGACAGGACCGGCGAGGGTCTTCGCCGACTGGTGTACAGCTACGCGTACAACCACCTCGTCCAGGCGATGTTCGGCCTGCGCATCCGCGACGTCAACTTCGCGTTCAAGCTGGTTCGGCAGCGGGTGCTCGACCACGTCGAGCTGCGCAGCGAGGGCTCGTTCATCGATGTCGAGCTCCTCGCCCGGGCCCAGAAGATGGGCTTCTCGATCGTCCAGTTCGGCGTCGACTACTTCCCCCGCACGCGGGGGATCTCGACGCTGTCCTCCAACGCCGTGATCGCGGCGATCGTCCGCGAGATGCTGCAGCTGCGCACCGAGCTCGAGGCCCTCGAGCCCCTCCCGGAGTCCGTGCGCCGGCCGGTCCGGTGACGGCTCCCCGGCGGCCGCTGCTGATCGTCAACGCCGACGACTACGGCCTCACGGAGGGCGTCGCCGCCGCGATCCTCGACGCCCACCGGCACGGGATCGTCACG
Organism: Acidimicrobiales bacterium; assembly: GCA_025455885.1. NCBI lineage: Bacteria > Bacillati > Actinomycetota > Acidimicrobiia > Acidimicrobiales > Acidimicrobiales bacterium. The sequence goes on along the minus strand of JALOLR010000002.1, from coordinate 207,345 downwards.
TCGACGTCCGTGCTCGCGTTGGCCCCGGCGTTCGCCACGACCGCAGCGTGGTTGGCCGACGCCCCCGCCCTGGGGTGCGGCGCCCACCTCGCCGCCGTGGGCGAGGACCCCCCCCTCCTGTCCGCCGCCGAGGTGCCCACCCTGGTCGACGGCCGCGGCCGCCTCTGGCCGTCCTGGCGGGTCTTCCTGCCCCGTGCCGCCGCCGGGCGGATCGACCCCGACGACCTGCGCCGGGAGTTCGAGGCCCAGTTCGAGGCGATCCGCGGGGCGGGCGTCGTCGTCGACCACCTCGACACCCACCAGAACCTCCACCTCTGGCCGATGGTCGCCGACGTCGTGCTCGACCTCGGCGACCGCCACGGCGTCAACGTCGTCCGGGTCACCCGGTCGAGCGGACGGGGGGTGGTCGGGCGCACCGTGTCCCGTCTCGCCACCCGCCTCGAACGCCTCCTCCACCAGCGGGGGTGGGCGTGCACCGGCGCCTCGACCGGGCTCGACGAGGCCGGCCACCTCGACCTTCCCGCCATGGTCGCGGCGCTCTCGCGTCTCGCCGCCACGGGCGCCCCCACCGCCGAGTTGGCCACCCACCCCGGACGCCCCGGCGACCCGGACCGGGCCCGCTACCGCTGGTCCTACCGGTGGGACGACGAGTACGCCGCCCTCCGATCGGCGACGGTGCGCACCGCCGTCGACGAGCTGGGGTTCAGGCTCGGCACCTTCGCCGACCTCCCCGGGGCCGGCCCGGCCGGGGGGAGCGCCCCGTGAAGGGGCCCCGCTCGCCGGCGGCGCGACGGACGCTCTCGCTGTACGACGACGCCCCACGGGGCGATCGCCTCCACACCCGACTGCGGTGGTGGAGCGCCCCGTTCGCCGACCTCGAGCTCGAGGTCCCCCTCGCCGGGTCGATCCTGGAAGTGGGCTGTGGGCACGGGCTGTTCAGCTGCTACCTCGCCGTCGCCGGCCGGGCCCGGACCGTGCTGGGGATCGACGTCGATGCCGGGAAGATCGCGGTCGCCGACGCGGCAGCCGCCCACCTCGCCCCCGACGAGGCCGACGTCCGCTTCGCCGTCGTGGGCGACTCCCTGCCCCGGATCGAGGGCGGGTGGCGCTCGATCGTCATCGCCGACGTGCTCTACCTCCTCGGCGCCGAGGGACGCCGCCGGCTCCTCGACGACTGCGTCGACGTCCTGGCCCCCGGTGGCCTGCTGGTCGTGAAGGAGATCGACCGGTACCCCGTGTGGAAGGCCCGCCTGGCCACCGTGCAGGAGCTGGCCGCCACACGGGTGCTGCGCATCACCGAGGGCGACCACGTGGCCTTCGCCGATCCCCGCGCCATCGCCGACCAGCTCGCGCGGCGCGGGTGCACGACGATGGTGAAGCGACTCGATCACGGCTATCCCCACCCGCACTGCGTCGTGCTGGCCACCGCCCCCACATGAACGAGCGCCACGCCGGACCCGCCCCGGCCGACCATCCCGGCGTGACCCACGGGGTCGACGCGCAACCCGACGACGCCTACTTCGAGGTCATGGCCTCCTCGGTCGAGTCGCACTGGTGGTACCAGGGCCGACGGCAGCTGCTCGCACAGCTCCTCGCCGACCGACTCGGCCCCGACGTGACGGCCCTCGACGTGGGGTGCGGTACCTCCGAGTCCCTCGACGTGCTCGAAGCCGTCGGGGCCCGGGCCGCCATCGGGACCGACCTCTCCTCCCGTGCCCTCGCCCACGCCATCCGCCGCTCCCCTCGTCCACGCGTGCTGCGCTCCCTCGCCGAGCACCTTCCCTTCCCGGACGCCACCTTCGGGGCGCTCGTCAGCATGGACGTCGTCGAGCACCTCGACGACGACGTCGCCGCCCTCGAGGAGTACGTGCGGGTCTGCCGACCGGGCTCGCCGGTCCTGCTCACCGTCCCCGCCTACGAGTGGCTGTGGAGCGACCACGACGAGTGGGCCGCCCACCGTCGCCGCTACACCGCGGCCCGCCTCAGGCGGACGGCCCGCGACGCCGGTCTCGTCGTCGACCGGTGCACCTACTACTACTCCTTCCTGCTGCCGCCCGCGGCGCTCCTCCGGCGCACCCCGCTGCGCCGCCTCACGCCGCCCACCGCCGAGGAGGCCAGCTCGTTCAGCCCGGCGGTCGATCGTGTCCTGACCGGGTTCGCGACGCTGGAGCGGTGGGCCCTGCGGCACCGGGACCTCCCCTTCGGCCTCTCCATCGTCCTCGTCGGTCGGACCCCCGGCGGGCCCGTGGTCGACGGTGCGCCGGGACCCCTCGATCGCTGGTCGGCTCCGCACGGCCGGGAGCGCCGGGAGCGCCGGGAGCGGCTGGCCCGCCAGGCCCGGATCGTCCGCCTGACGGCCCGGCGGGCCGGCCACTACGCAGCGGTGCGGGTGCGGGGCGTCGGCGCCGACGAACGTCGCCGGCGTGAGCTCGAGGAGCGCTTCGCGGTGCGCAGCGCCACCGACGTGGCCCGCGAGTTCGGGGAGATGAAGGGCGCGGTCATGAAGCTCGGCCAGATGCTCGGCTTCGCCGCGGATGCCCTGCCCCCCGAAGCCCGCGAGGCCCTGGCCCAGCTGCACCAGAACGCGCCGCCGATGGCTCCCAGCCTCGCTGAGCAGGTGGTGGCCGACGAGCTCGGTGCCGACGTCACGTCGCTGTTCCTCGACTGGGACCGGGTGCCGGTGGCGGCGGCCTCCATCGGCCAGGTCCACCGGGCGGTGATGCCCGACGGCCGGGAGGTCGCGGTGAAGGTCCAGTACCCGGGGGTCGACCGGGCCATCGCCAGCGACCTCGACCAGGCCGACCGGCTCTACGCCCTCGCGGCGGCGTTCGCGTACCCAGGGCTCGACACCCGGGGTCTGGTCGACGAGCTGCGAGCCCGGATGGCCGACGAGCTCGACTACCTCGCCGAGGCCGAGGCCCAGGCCGGGTTCGCGGCACGGTACGACGGTCACCCGTTCGTCCGCATCCCCGCCGTGGTGGCCGAGAGGACCACCCGGCGGGTCCTGACGTCGGAGTGGGTGGACGGGCTCACCTTCGAGGAGTTCCGCGCCGACGCCCCGCCGGCGGTCCGCCAGCGGGCGGCGGAGGTGGTGTTCCGGTTCGTGCAGGGCTCCCTGCACGAGCACCGGGTGTTCAACGCCGACCCGCACCCCGGGAACTACCGCTTCCACGCCGACGGATCGGTGACCTTCCTCGACTTCGGGCTCGTCAAGGCCTTCGCCCCGGGGGAGTGGGAACGGCTCGCCCCGGCCATCGACCACGTGCTGGCCCACGACGCGCCCGGTGTCGTGGCGGCCATGGAGGCGGCCGGCTTCCTGCACCCCGGGCACGGTCTCGACGCCGACCGGGTCTTCGCGGTGGTCAGCTCCCCGTACCGGGCCTACCTCGTGGACGAGTACACGTTCACGACGGACTACGTGGGTGAGGCGCTGGCCACCCTCCTCGACGTCCGCGGCCCGAACGCCGACGTCATCGCCGCGCTCGACATGCCGGCCGGGTTCGTGCTCCTCGACCGGGTGGTGTGGGGGATGAGCGCCCTCCTGGGCCGTCTCGGCGGACGCAACCGCTGGCGGGGGATCCTCCAGGAGTACCGCAGCGCGACGCCGCCGGTCACCGCCCTCGGGAGGGCCGAGGCGGCGTGGCGGGCGGGGCGCCGGTCCGAGGGCTGACCGCCGGCCCCGCGGCCGCTCAGTCGATCAGGGGGTCGGCCTCCCCGGGGCGACCGTCGGCCGCCGCGTCGGACCGGGCCAGCAGGTAGCCGGTGGCCCGCTCGGCGCGGGGGAAACGGTTCACGAGCTCGTGGAAGCGGCGGGAGTGGTTCGCCTCCACGAGGTGGGCCAGCTCGTGCACGAGGACGTAGTCGACGACGAACTGGGGGAAGTCGACCATCCGGTCGGACAGGCGGATGTCGCCCGTGGCGACCGTGCACGAGCCCCACCGGGTGCGCTGGTTGCCCACCCAGCGCACCGACCCCGCCCGGGGAAGGTCGTAGCGGCGGCTCAGCTCGGCGGCCCGGGCCACGAGTGCGGCGTCGTCGGCCGGCCGGCGGCGCCGATCGAGTCGCGCCACGAGGTCGGTGACGTACTCGTCGACCTCGCGGCGGGTGAGCCGGGCGGGGACCAGGACCCTGATGCGACCGTCGACGACCTGGGCCTGCACGGTCTTGCGGCGCCGGCTGCTGCGCACGATGTCGACGGGGTACTCGCTGTACGGGACGGCCACCCGGGCCACCTCCCTCGATCAGATCTGGGTCGGGACGGTCAGCTCGTCGTCGTCGACGAGGACCAGTCGATCGCCGACCGCGAGGTGGTCGCCGTGGTGGGCGACCCATCGGCCGCCGAGGTTGGGCATGCGCTCCCAGGGCAGGCCGGCGTCGTGCTCCACTGCGCCGATGAGACCGCCGTGGGTGAGGACGAGCACCTCGCCGCCCTCGAACTCGTGGTGGATGCGGTCGAGGGCGCCGCGGGCCCTGGCCAGCAACGTCTCGTGGACCTCGTAGCCGGGCGGGCGTCGATCGGCGGCGAGGTAGCCGGGCCACTGCTGTTCGATCTCGACCCTCGTGAGGCCCTGCCACTCCCCGGCGTCGCGCTCGGCGAGGTCGGGGTCGACCACCACCGGCCCGACGCCGAGCTGCTCGGAGATGATCCGGGCGGTGTCGAGCGCCCGCTGGAGGGGGGAGGCGCAGATGACGTCGACCGACCCGACGCGGGCGGCGGCGTGAAACGCCTGGCGGCGACCCAGCTCGGTGAGCGGGGGGTCGGCACGCCCCTGCCACCGCCCCAGGGCGTTCCACTCGGACTGGCCGTGTCGCACGAGCAGCAGGGACGTCATCGACGCAGGACGGTAGTGGCCGGGTCGGACACCACCGACGCCGGGCCCGGGAGGAGGGCGCCACTAACCTTCGACGGTGCCTCGCCTCCGCCTGTTCGCCGGCGCCCGCGACGCGGCCGGCACCGCCCGCGCCGACGTCCCCGGCGCCACCGTCGCCGCCGTGGTGGCCGAGGCCGTCGTCCGGTTCGGCGACGATTTCGCCGCCGTGGTGGAGCACAGCCGGATCTGGTGCAACGGCGAGCCCGCCGAGCCGGGCCAGCCCGTCGGCGAGGACGACGAGGTCGCCGTGCTCCCGCCCGTCTCGGGGGGAGCCGACCCGGAGGCGGGGCCACGGACGCGGCGATGACCCCCCGGTCGGGCCGTCGCGCCCTGGCCCGTGACGACGGCACCTCGCCCGCCCCGGCCGGTCGACGGTCGCGGTCCGACCCGTTCGGCGCGGCGCCGGCGTGGATCGAGCGCGTCGTCGCCGGCGAGCAGCCCACCGGTCCCCGGGGCCGGGTCGGCGTCGTCTGGTTCGTCGTCGCCGTGCTCTCCGCCTACCTGGGCCTGGTCCCGCTCGCCCTCCTCTTCGCCGGGGTGGCCGCGGTCGCCGCGCTCCAGACGGTGGCCGCCTGGCGCGAGGCGCGCGCCACCGCGGTGCGCGCTGCCGCCGCGTCGTCGGCCGCGCTGTTGCCGATCTCGGCGGCGTTCGGGATCGCGCTGGTGGGTCTGGTCGTGCTGATCGCCGTCGTCGGGGCGCTCGTCGCCGCGGTGCTCGCTGATCGCGAGCGCCGCCACCGCATCGGCGGCGGACGCCCCGCGGTGCTCGGGCTGGGCGGCGTCGTCGTGCGGGCGGGCATCCTTCCGGGGCTGGTCGCGGCGTCCGCGGTGCTCGTGGCCCGAACCGACGTCACCACCTTCGTCGTGCTGTTGCTGTTGATCAGCGGCTACGAGATGGGGGACTACCTGGTGGGGACGGGAGCGGGCAGCCGCATCGAGGGGCCGGCGGCCGGGATCGCCGCGGTGCTGGTGCTGACCTTCGGGGTGGCCGTGTACCAGCTGGGCGTCCTCGACACCACGGCGGCGTGGGTCTTCGGAGGTCTGGTCGCCGCCACCGCGCCGCTCGGCCCGTTGGTGGCCGCGGCGCTGGTCCCCACCGCCACCGCCGTCGGACCCGCCCTGCGTCGACTCGACTCGTGGATCGTGACGGGCCCGCTGTGGGCGTGGATGCTCTGGGACTACACCTCCTGACGTCCCGGTGGTCGTGCCGAGGGTCGTGCCGGCCGGGGGACGGCGACCGGACGATCCCGGTGCCGTACACTGCGGCCCTTCGCCGTGTGCCGGGCGGTCGGCCAGAGGAGAGCCCATGACACCCGAAACCGACCTGAGCGCCGAGCGCGGCGACGACGACCTCGCCGGTCTCGACCTCGGCGAGCTCCGGGCCCGCCGAGACGACGCCGTGACCACCGAGACGGGACTGTCCTACCTGCGCCGCCTGGTCCAGGGTCCCCTCGACCTGGTGCGTGCCGAGCTCGAGCACCGTGCCGCCGGCGACGAGCGCGACCTGGCGACCCTCGTCGAGCAGCTCCCCGAGGTGCTCACCGAGACCGGTCGGGGCGGGGCCGGGGGGCGTCTCCCGCGGTCCCTCGAGCCGTCATCGGTCGACCCGGAGATGGCCGCCGAGCTCGACCGGCTCACCCAGGGCGGGGCGCTCGTGGCCGAGCTGCCGTCGGCGACCAACGACGCGCTCGTGGCCCTCGCCGGCGAGCTCGATGCGCTGGAACGGCGGGTGTCCGACCGCCGCCAGCAGTTGCACCGTGAGATCGACGCCCTGAACGGCGAGCTCGCCGAGCGCTACCGCAGCGGAGCCGCCACCGTCGACGGCGCCCTCTCGTCACGACCCGAGTGAGCCGGGTGCCCCCGGGCGGCGCTGGCAGCGACTCCCCGTAGCCTGGCAGCGTGCGCTCCCTCGCCGTCCTGTCGCTGCACACCTCCCCGTTGGCTCAGCCGGGCTCCGGCGACTCCGGGGGCATGAACGTCTACGTGCGCGAGCTCGTGGCGGCGCTCGCCCAGGCCGGCGTGCGCACCGAGGTGTACGTGCGACGGTGGGCCGACGACCTCCCCGAGGTGGTCGACGTCGAGCCGGGCTTCCGGGTGGTGCACATCGACGCCGGTCCGTCGGAGCTGGCCAAGGAGCACCTGCCCGAGGTCGTCGACGCCTACACCGACGCCGTCGCCCGCCACCTGGCCCGCCGGGACGGACCCGATGCCATCCACGCCAACTACTGGCTCTCGGGCCTGGCCGGGCACCGTCTCAAGCACGAGCTGTCGCTGCCCCTCGTCGCCACGTTCCACACCCTGGCGCGGGTCAAGGCCGAGACCGGCGACCCCGAGCCCGATCGACGGGTCGACGCCGAGACCGAGGTGATCGCCTGTTCCGACGCGATTCTCGCCAACTGCGAGGCCGAGGTCGAACAGCTCGTCGAGTTGTACGGCGCCCGACCCGAGCGGATCGAGATCGTGCCACCCGGAGTCGACCACGCCTTCTTCTCGCCGGGCGACCGCGCCGGTGCGCGGGCCGCGCTCGGGCTGGGCGCCCACCCGGTGCTGCTCTTCGTGGGCCGGATCCAGCCCCTGAAGGGCGTCGGGGTCGCGATCGAGGCGCTGGCCGCGCTCTCGGCGGCCCATCCCGACGCCGTCCTCGTGGTGGTGGGCGGGCCGAGCGGCGCCGACGGCGATGCCGAGCTCGCCGCGGCGCTCGAGCTCGTCGATCGCCACGGTCTCGCCGACCGCGTGCGCTTCGTGGATCCCCAGCCCCACCACCTGCTCTCCACCTACTACCGGGCCGCCGACGTGTGCGTCGTGCCGAGCCGGTCGGAGTCCTTCGGCCTCGTGGCCCTCGAGGCGGCGGCCTGCGGCACGCCGGTGGTGGCGGCGGCGGTCGGGGGCCTGTTGAACCTCGTGGTCGACGGCGCCACCGGCCTGCTCGTCGACACCCGGGACCCGGCGGACTACGCCGCCGCCGTGGGTGAGGTCCTCGCCGACTCCGCCCGGGCGTCCCTGATGGCGGAGGCCGCCGCGTCGCGGGCCCGGCGGTACACCTGGTCCACCAGTGCGGCCCGTCTGCGGCGCCTCTACGCCGATCTCACCTCTCGCGAGCCCGTCCGGTGCTGAGCGCCGTTCCCGATCGGGGCTGAACGGTGGCCGACGAGATCGCCGACGGACCGACGCTCGACGCGCTCGAGGCCCGCATCGACGCGTGGCTGCGCACCCAGCTCGACGAGAACCCGGTGGTCGCCGCGGTGGAGCGGGGCGAGCCGGGGGAGCGGCGCTGGTACGTCCGGGTCCTCGGCGAGTCGAAGGACGTTTTCACGATCTGGTTCACGCTGCGCCAGCGCACGCTCCACTACGAGACCTACGTGATGCCGGCCCCCGAGGAGGACCACGCCCGCTTCTACGAGCACCTCCTGCGCCGCAACCGCCGACTGACCGGTGCCGCGTTCGTCATCGGCGAGGAGGACGCCGTCTTCCTCGAGGGGTCGTTGCCCGTCCATGCCGTCGACGAGGGGGAGCTCGACCGCATCCTCGGTTCGCTCTACGCGTACGTGGAACGGTTCTTCCTCCCGGCGCTGCGAATCGGGTTCGCCTCCCGCTTCACCGGCGATTCGGCGTAGTTTCAGCACTTTTCATTGCTTTTGAGGTCATCCGGATCTAGGGTCGGTGTCGGCCCGGGTCGCCGGCCGATCGGGGAAGACGGTCGGCGCCCGGGCCTTCGCACGGCAGAGGTCGAGGTCTCCGCCACCCGGAGGGCCCACGCCGCTCGAGGATCGAAGCTCGCCACGGGCGACCTCGGGGACGGCGCTCCCCGTCGCCCCTCAGGTCTCTGCGGGGATGGTCGCGGCGTGGGATCAACTCCTCATCGGATAGGGAGTCCGACATCCGCCGCTCGCCGGGATCAGCGGGCTCCGAGGTCATCGAGGGCGTCGAGGGCGTCGAGGTCGTCGAGGGCGTCGAGGTCGTCGACGAGGCTTCGCAGCTCGTCGATGCCGCCGCTGCGGTACGCAGCCCACGCCGTCCCTTGCTGCCCCGCGGCGCGCCGGGTGTCCTCCCACTTCGCCAGCACCTGTTCCGTCGTCGCCCGGGCCGTCGTGTCAGGACGGCGCCGCAGGTCGCGCTCGATCTCGTCCAACGCCGCACATCGGCCCTCGACGTACTTGACCGAGCCCGCGCCCGGCTGCTCGCCGATGCGGCACAGGGGAGCACCCCCGGAGGCGGTCATCAGGTCGGCTTCGGCGGTGGTGCGGTGGCGCTCCAACACCGCGCCGTCCGGGTCCTGTCGGGGAGCGACGGGCGTCGGACGGCCGTCCGGGGACGGAGGACCGTTGCGGCCCGTGACGGTCCGGGTCCGGTTGCCTCTTCTCCTCGCCACGGCGATCAGCCCGGCGGCGGTGACCGCCGTCAGTGCGCCGATGGCACCTCTGGTCGTCAACCACCACACACCTGCGCCGACGAGGGCCGCAGGGATCAGGATCCGGAGCGCTCCACGCGCCGTCACGGGTCCAGGCCTCCGAACCGCACCGGGGAGCGCACTGCGGTCTGCATACCCCCGAGGGTATCTGGTCCGAGTCTCCGCGCCGACCGGTCCGGCGCAGCACGGCGAGCATCATCGCTCCCGCGCTGCGGGGCCTCCGGGACCGGACGCCATCGACGCCTGGGCCCCCGTGGTCGATGCCGTACGCCACGAGGACCGGTCCAGCCCGGCGACGCAGCGGGAGTGCCCTGCCGGGAGACCGGCTCCTGGCAGAGCACTAGCGTCGGCGCCATGGTGCGACTGCAGATCGTCGGCGGCGGGAAGATGGGCGAGGCGCTCCTCGGGGGACTGCTCGCCGCCGGGTGGGCGGCGTCCGACGACCTCGCCGTGGTCGAGCGCCTCGACGACCGCCGCACGACGCTGCGCGCCGCCTTCCCCGGGGTGGCCGTGCTCGATCGACCAGTGGCCTGCGACGGCGCCCTCCTGGCCGTCAAGCCCGGTGACGTCGCCGAGACCTGCCACGAGCTGGCGCTGGCGGGCGTGCGCCGAGTGGTGTCGATCGCCGCCGGCGTCGGGACCCCGGCGATCGAGGCCGCCCTGGGCGGCGGGGTGGCGGTCGTCAGGGCGATGCCCAACACCCCGGCGGTGATCGGGGCGGGGGCCTCGGCGGTGGCCGGCGGGACGAGCGCCGACCCCGACGACGTCGAGTGGGCCCTGTCGATCCTCGGGGCCGTCGGCGTGGCGGTGAAGGTCGCCGAGTCGCAGCTCGACGCGGTCACCGGTCTGTCGGGCTCGGGTCCCGCCTACGTCTTCCTGATGGCCGAGGCCCTCATCGAGGCCGGCGTGCTGGTGGGGCTCAGCCGGGAGGTGGCCGAGGTGCTGGCCGTGCAGACCCTGCTCGGCTCGGCCCGCCTGCTCGAGTCGAGCGACGAGCACGCCGCGGCGCTGCGCGCCGCGGTCACCTCCCCGGGCGGGACCACCGCGGCCGGCCTGCGGGTCCTCGAGACGGGCGGCTTGCGGGCCACGGTCCTCGAAGCCGTCGCCGCGGCCACCGAACGCTCCGCCGAGCTCGGCCGGGGCTGACGACGTCGGCATCGGGGACCGGGGACGCGGGCCGGTACCCTCGGCGGCGACATGGCGCCGCGCTACGACACCATCACCTTCCTGTCCGACTACGGCCGCGTCGACGAGTTCGTCGGGGTCGTCCACTCGGTCATCCGGTCGATCGCCCCCGACGTGGCGGTGATCGACCTGACCCACGACATCCACCCCTACGACGTGCGGGCCGGGGCCCTCACCCTCGCCCGCAGCGCCCAGTTCCTCTGCCCGGGCGTCGTGCTCGCCGTGGTCGACCCGGCCGTGGGCACCACCCGCCGCCCGATCGCCGTCGAGGTCGGCGAGGGCGCCTCGGTGCTCGTGGGGCCCGACAACGGCCTCCTGGCCCCGGCGGTGGCGATGTGCGGCGGTGCCACCCGCGCCGTCGAGCTGCGCTCCGAGGAGCACCGCCTCGACACCGGTGCCGCCACGTTCGACGGTCGTGACGTGTTCGGCCCGGCCGCCGCGCACCTGGCCCGGGGTGTGGCGCTCACCGACCTCGGGCCGCTGGTCGACCCGGTCACGTTGATGCCGGGGCTCGTGCCCCTGAGCCGTCACGAGGACGGCGAGCTCGTCGCCGAGGTGCTGTGGGTCGACCGGTACGGCAACGCACAGCTCAACGTCGAACCCGAGGAGCTCGAAGGGTTCGACGAGCGCGTCGCCGTCGTCGTCGACGGGGTCCACCACACCGGTCACCGCGCCGACACGTTCGCCCGGGTAGCCCCCGGGGAGGTGGGCCTCGTGACGGACTCCTACGGGCTCGTCGCCCTGGCTTTCGACCGTGACTCGGCCGCCCGGGAGCTCGGGTTGCGGGCCGGATCCGGCGTGAGCATCCGCTCCCTCGACGGCGCCGATCGTCCCGGCTTCGTCACCCCTGTCACCCTCTCGATCCGCCGCGCCGCCGGCGAGGAGGCCACCCCATGAGGCCCGGAACCGTCATCGCCCTCGGCGTCCTGTTGCTCGTCATCCTCGGCGCGGCCACGCTCCAGCTCTTCGTCCTGGCCCGCTGAGCCGGAGGGTCATGCCCGGGCGGCGAGTCGGTCCCGGGTGAAGCGGCGGCTGTTGAGCCACAACAGCCCCCCGGCGACGACCCACAGCACCCCGCCCACCAGCGCCACGCCCAGCGGCGGGAGCAGGAGCAGCGCCGAGGCCTGCGCGGCGGCGACGAAGATGAGCGGGAGGATGACCGCACCGCCGAGCTGGTTGGCCTCCTGGGTGGTCTTGGCCCGGGACGACACGACCACCAGCAGTCCCAGGGCGAGCAGCGCCACCGCGGGGCCGACCCACACGACCATGACGAAGAACTGGTCGTAGGGCAGGAAGACGCGCCCCATCACGGGCCAGGCCACCACGTTGCCGATGACCGCGAACACGATCGCGCCCAGCCACGTGATCGCCACCGCAGGGAGGAACGCCGACAGGACCTTGGCCACGAACATGTCGCGGTCGCTCACCGGGAGGTGCAACAGCACCTCGAGCGTGCGGCGCTCCTTCTCCCCGGCGAACGCGTCGGCGGCCAGCACCGCCGACACCATCAGGGGGATGACGAGCAGCAACGGGGGGAGCAGGTAGCCGAGCACCAAGACGATGAGCTGCTCCTTCTCGGGCAGCGAGAGGATCGGGTCGACGAGGCCCGAGAGGAGCGGGGAGTCGAGGGCGGTGTCGACCTGGTCGCTCGGCACCGACCGGGCGATCAGCCCGATCGAGAACGGCAGCGCCAACAGCAGCAGGGCCGGGACGAGGACCATCGGCAGCACGATCGCCTTCGACCGGCTCACCGCCCGGAGGTCGCGGCCGACGATCGTGGCCACTGCGTGGCGGTCGACCGGCGTCACCGGTTCGCTCCGTCGAGCGGGCGGGACCCGGTCAGGCCGTCCGGGTCCGCCCGCGGTGCGAAGCCGTCGGTCACGACTTCGCCGTCCTCGTCGGCGATGCGTCGTTCGATGGCGAAGTACACGTCCTCGAGCGAGGGGGTCCGCACGGCGGCGCCGTAGACGTCGAGGCCGAGGCCGACGGCGGTGGCGACGACGCGGGGGAGGACCTCGCGGTCGTCGACGACCAGCCGGGCACCACCCGGGTGCGTGAAGGCGCCCTGGACCCCCGGCACCGCCCGCAGGGCCTCGACGGTCGGGGCGGTGGCCTCGGCGCCGAGGTCGAGCTCGGCGCCGACCCCCGACCAGAGGCCGGCGGCGAGCTCCCCGGGTGCGCCGAACGCCCGGAGGCGTCCGTGGTGCAGCACCGCCATCCGGTCGGCGAGGCGTCCCGCCTCGCCGAGGAAGTGGGTGGCCAGGACGATCGTGCGTCCCTCGGCGGCCATCTCGCCGATCAGGTCGATCACGTCGCGGGTGCCGGCGGGGTCGAGGCCCGAGGTCGGTTCGTCGAGGAAGAGCAGCTCGGGGTCGTGCAGCAGCGCTCTGGCCAGGGCCACCCGCTTGCGCTGCCCCGTCGAGAAGCCCTGGGTGAGGTCCCCGGCCCGGTCGGCCATCCCGAAGCGCTCCAGCAGCTCCATGGAGCGCTTCCGGGCCTCGGTGCGCCCGTACCCCCGGACCCGGGCCACGTACGCGAGGTTCTCGAGCGAGGTGAGCCGGTCGTCGAGCCCGGCGTTCTCGGTGAGCACACCGGTGCGGCGGCGGACCTCCTCCCCCTGGGTGACCGGATCGAGGCCGAGGACGGCGGACCGGCCGGCGTCGGGCAGCAGCACCCCGTCGAGCAGGCGCACCGTCGTCGTCTTCCCGGCGCCGTTGGGGCCGAGCAGCGCGAGCACCTGCCCCCGCTCGACCTCCAGCGAGACGCCGTCCACCGCCCGTCCGTGGGCGAAGGCGCGGGTCAGCCCCTCGGTGACGATGGCGGCACTCACCGTCACAGTCTGGCCGTCCCGGCCCCGAATCCTGCTCGATGCCCCGGGTTCACTACGCTCTCCCGGGCCGACGAGGGATCGGCGAGGGGTTGCGCCCCGAGCGGGCGCGAGGGGGACACGTGAACCTGGCCACGATCGCCGAACCGCACCCTGAGGAGGCCGTCGCCCTCGTCGTCGACGATGTCGAGACGACCTTCGGTGAGCTGCGAGCCCTGGTGGCCGCCGCCCGACGTGGGCTCGCCGGGCTCGGCGTCGAGCCCGGCGACCGGGTCGCCGTGGCGTGTGGCAACGACGTGACCTTCGTCGTGGCGCACCTCGCCGCGGTCGGGCTCGGTGCGGTCACCGTGCCGCTGAACCCGCTGGCGCCCGCCCCGGCGCTCGCCCACGAGATCGAGGTGACCGGCGCCGTCCTCCTGGTGGCCGACCCGGCCGTCGCCGAGGCGGCCATGGAGTGCCGCCGCTGCCCCGACCTGCGCACCGTGGTCATCGGCGGGAGCCCCGAGTGGGACGACCTCCTGGCCGCCGAGCCCGTGCCGATCGTCCCCCGGGAGTCCGACGACCTGGCGGTGCTGTTGTTCACCTCCGGCACGGCCGGCGCACCCCGCCCGGCGATGCTCACCCACGGCAACCTCCTGTCGAACCTGGCCCAGATCTCGTCGCTCGAGAACCGGCGGCCCCGCGTCGGCGACGTGAGCCTCGGCGTCCTGCCCCTGTTCCACGTCTTCGGCCTCAACGTGGTCCTGCACCTCGGGCTGCAGACCGGGACGAAGGTCGTGCTGTGCGACCGGTTCGACGCCGAGGAGGCGGCGCGCCTCGTCGTGCGCCACCGGGTCACGCACGTGGCCGGCGCACCGGCGATGTGGGCGGCGTGGGCCCGCGCCGTCGACGTGGCCGATGACGCCTTCGTCACGGTCAGGGTGGCGACCTCGGGCGCCGCGAAGCTCCCCCTCGACGTCGCCGAGGCGTGCCTCGAGCGGTTCGGCCTCGACATCGCCGAGGGCTACGGCCTCACCGAGACCTCCCCCGTCGTCACCTCGAGCACCGAGGTCGAGTCGCCGGCCGGGTCGGTGGGGGTCCCGTTGGCCGGCGTCGAGATCCGGATCGTCGACGTCGACGGCGAGCCCGCGCTCCAGCACGACCCGGGCGAGATCTGGGTGCGCGGCCCCAACGTGTTCGTCGGCTACTGGAACGACCCCGAGGCCACGGCGCGTGCCCTCACCCCCGACGGCTGGTTGCGCACCGGCGACATGGCGGTCGTCGACGAGGACGGGAACATCTTCCTGGTCGACCGGGCCAAGGAGCTCGTCATCGTCTCGGGCTTCAACGTGTTCCCCGGGGAGGTGGAGGACGTGCTCGTCGAGCACCCCGCCGTCGAGGCGGCCGCCGTGGTGGGGGTGCCCGACGACGCCACCGGCGAGGCCGTCAAGGCGTGGGTGGTGCCCACCATCGGCGCGGAGCTGGATCCGGCCGAGTTGCGGGAGTTCTGTCGCGACCACCTCGCCCGGTACAAGTGCCCCTCGGAGTTCGCCGTGGTCGACCAGCTCCCCGTCGGCATGACCGGCAAGGTGCTGCGCCGGGTCCTGCGCTGAGGGGCCCTTCGCGGGCGGCGCCCCGGGACCATGCGACTTTGTGAACCCGGGCACGAGGTCGGTAGCGTCGGTTCCGTGGATCGCAGCCGTCGTCGCATCCCCGAGGCCACGGTGGCCAGGCTCCCCGTCTACCTGCGCACCCTCGCCGAGATGCGCGACGCCCAGGTCGCGACGGTCTCCTCCGAGCGCCTCGCCGAGCTGGCCGGCGTGAACGCCGCGAAGGTGCGCAAGGACCTCTCCTACCTCGGGACCTACGGCACCCGCGGCGTGGGCTACGACGTCGAGTACCTGCTGTTCCAGATGAGCCGCGCCCTCGGCCTCACCAAGGACTGGCCCGTCGTCATCGTCGGGATGGGCAACCTCGGTGCGGCCCTCGCCAACTACGGCGGGTTCGGCGAGCGCGGGTTCCCGGTGGCGGCGCTCGTCGACGCCGACCGCACCAAGGTGGGCACGACGCTCGCCGGCCACCGGATCCACCACCTCGACGAGCTCCCCGACCTCGTGGCCGGGCACGGCATCGCCATCGGGATCGTCGCCACCCCCGCCAACGTCGCCCAGGACGTGGCCGACCGCCTCGTCGACGCCGGCGTCACCTCGATCCTCAACTTCGCCCCTGCGGTCGTCACCGTCGAGCCGCCGGCGCTGCTGCGCAAGGTCGACCTCGCCCTCGAGCTCCAGATCCTCAGCTTCTACCGCCAGCGGGACGGGCTCGACGGAGGGGTCGGGGGCACCAACGGCCACCGGCCCGACCCCGACCCCGACCACGATCCCGGTGCCGGCGACGGTCCCCGTCCGGCGACCGTCCCCCCGACGGGGCGGCGCTGACGTGCCCGTCGAGGAGCCGCTGTACCCGGTCAACCTGGTCGTCGCCGGCCGACGCTGCCTGGTCGTGGGGGGCGGCCCCGTCGCCCTCCAGAAGGCCCGCGAGCTGGTGGCCTGCCGGGCCGTCGTCGACGTCGTGGCCCCCGAGGTCGTCGACGAGCTCGCCGCCCTCGACGTGACGTGCCACCGGCGCCCCTACGAGGCCGGCGAGGTGGCCGGCTACCGCCTCGCGGTGACCGCCACCAGCGACCCCGCCGTCAACCGGCAGGTCTTCGTCGAGGGCGAGGCCCACGGGGTCTGGGTCAACTCCGCCGACGACCCCGCCAACTGCGCGTTCACCCTCCCCAGCCGCGTCCGTCAGGGCCCGCTGCTCGTGACGTTCGCCACAGGAGGCCGGTCGCCGGCGTTGGCGACGTGGTTGCGACGCCGGTTCACGGCAGAATTCGGTGTCGAGTACCTCGCCTTGATCGACGTGCTGTCGGAGGAGAGGGAACGGCTCCGTGCCGAAGGCAGGTCGACCGAGGGCCTGGACTGGCAGGGGGCGCTCGATTCGGGAATGCTGGACCTGATCCGCGAGGGCCGCCTCGCCGAAGCCAAGGAGCGCCTCCAGGCGTGTCTGTCGTCGTCATCGGCCTGAACCACCGCACCGTGCCCCTCGACCTGCTCGAGCGGCTCACCATCGACGACGCCCGCCTGCCCAAGGCGCTGCACGACGTCGTGTCGCGCGATCACGTGAGCGAGGCGGTGGTGCTGTCCACCTGCAACCGCACCGAGGTCTACGCGGTCGCCGAGAAGTTCCACCCGGCCTACGCCGACCTGCGCAACTTCCTCTCCGAGATGGCCTTCCTGCCGCCCGAGGCCTTCGCCGACCACCTCTACGTCCACGACGGGGCGGCCGCCGCCTCCCACCTGTTCGCCGTCGCCTCCGGCATCGACTCCGCGGTGGTGGGCGAGGCCGAGATCCTCGGCCAGGTCCGCCACGCCTGGGAGCGGGCCCAGGAGGAGGGGGTGGCCGGCAGCCGCCTCAACCTGTTGTTCCGCCACGCCCTCGAGACCGGCAAGCGGGCCCGCACCGAGACGGGCATCGGTCGCCACGTGGCTTCGGTCTCCACGGCCGCCGTCGCCATGGCCGCCGAGCACCTCGGCGAGCTGGAGGGCCGGTCCGTGCTGGTGCTCGGCGCCGGCGAGATGGGCGACGGGATGGTCCGCGCCCTGGCCGCCAAGGGCATCGACGACGTGCGCATCGCCAACCGCACCCGCGACCGGGCCGAGGAGCTCGCCGACCGCGTGGGGGGCCGGGCCATCCGCCTCGCCGACCTCGACCGTTCGCTGAGCGAGGTCGACGTGCTCCTCACCGGCACCGGTGCCACCTCGATGCTGCTCGAGCACGCCGACATCGCCCGGGTCATGGCCACCCGTGCCGGCCGTTCGCTGCTCGTCGTCGACGTCGCCGTCCCCCGTGACGTCGATCCTTCCGCGGCCGACCTCCCCGGCGTCACCCTGCTCGACATGGACGACCTGCGAGCCTTCGCCGAGGCCGGCCAGAGCGAGCGCCGACGCGAGGTCGACGCGGTGCGGGCGCTCGTCGGCGCAGAGCTGGACCGCTACGTGGCCGTCAGCTCCGCTCGCGAGGTGGCGCCGCTCGTCAGCGCGCTGCACGAACGTGGGGACGAGGTGCGCGTCGCCGAGATCGAGCGGTTCCGCTCCCGTCTCGGGGACCTCGACGAACGTCAGGCCGAGGCCGTCGAGGCCCTGACGAGGGGCATCGTGGCCAAACTCCTCCACGAGCCCACCGTGGGTCTCAAGGACGCCGCCGGCAGCCCGAGGGGCGAGCGCCTCTCCGAGGCCCTGCGCGACCTGTTCTCGCTCTGAGCTCCGGGGTGAGCGCCGTCCACCTGCGGGCTGCGACGCGCGGCAGCGCGCTGGCCCGCTGGCAGACCGACCACGTCGCCGCGCTGCTCGTGGGCGCCGGGGCGGCGCGGGGGATCGACGTGACGGTCGAGGCGGTGGTGGTGGAGACCGTCGCCGACCGCCGACTCGACATCCCCATCTGGGAGATGGGCGGCAAGGGGGTGTTCGTCAAGGAGGTGCAGGCCGCCCTTCTCGACGGTCGGGCGGACCTCGCCGTGCACTCGGGGAAGGACCTGCCCGCCCGCACCCCGGACGAGCTCCGCCTCGCGGCGGTCCCCGAGCGCGCCGACCCCCGCGACGTCCTGGTCGGGTCGACGCTCGCCGAGCTGGTCCCCGGGGCGATCGTGGCCACCGGGTCGGTACGGCGCCGGGCCCAGCTGGCCTGGCTGCGCCCGGACCTCACCTTCGCCGGCCTGCGAGGCAACATCGCCACCCGGCTCGCCCGGGCCGACGACTTCGACGCCATCGTGATGGCCGCCGCGGCCGTCGAGCGGCTCGGGCTCGACCTGGCCGGTCACCGGGTCGAGACGCTCGAGCCCGCGGTGATGCTCCCGCAGGTCGCCCAGGGGGCGCTCGCCGTGGAGTGCCGGGTCGACGACGTCCCGACCGGGGAGCTCCTCGCCGCGATCGAGCACGCCGCGAGCCGGACGGCGGTCGACGCGGAGCGGGCCTTCCTCGCCGAGCTCGGCGGCGACTGCGATCTCCCGGCCGGCGCGCATGCGATCGTCGAGGGGTCCACGGTCGCCGTCGAGGCCCTCCTGGCGTCGATGGACGGCCACACGCTGGTGCGCCACCGGGTGCAGGGGGTCGTCGCCGACGCACCCCGCCTCGGTCGCGACGTGGCCCGGTTCCTGCTCGACGAGGCCGGCGGCGCGGCGCTCCTGGCGGAGCGCTGAGCGCCTCAGCGGGGGATGGTCGAGCCCGGACGACGGACCGGGCGGCCGTCGGTGTCGATCGCCGCCGCCATCAACTGGGCGACCTCCGCCGAGTCGCGCACGGCCTGGAGAGGGGCGACGGGGTCGTCGTCGATCGCGACGACCGCCCATGCGTTGCGGGTGCGGTCGACCAACGGGTAGACGCCGAAGCGGTTCGGGGCGCTCACCATCGACGCCAGCGAAGTGCCGTCGCCGCGCAGCCGGTCGCGCCAGACGCCGAGCCCGTACGTGGGGATCCCGGTCGCGCCCACCCAGGGTTCGGCACTGGTGTCGAGCGCCGGGGTCTGGTCGCGCTCCATCTCCTCGACCGAGGCCTGCTCGAGCACCCGCCCCTCGGGCGACTCGCCCCGGGAGAGGATCATCGTGAGGAACCCGCCGAGGTCGTCGGCGGTGGTCACGCCGTCGGCGGCGAGGAGGCCCGCATCGGGTGGGTCCTCCGCGCTCGGTTCCCGTGGTGGTTCGGTGAAGCGGGTGGCGTTCAGACCCAGCGGACCGAGGATGCGTTCGTCGGCGACCGCCTCCCAGTCCCGGCCGGTGACCGCTTCGGCGACGCGGGCGAGCACGTGGTAGCCGACCGGGCTGAGGGTGAAGACGGTCCCGGGCTCACCGAGGAGTGTCGTGGTGGCGATGGCCGCGTCGCAGGCGGCGGGGGTGGGGCACTCGATCGAGGCCGGGAGCCCTGAGGTCTGCGACAGGAGCTGGCGCACGGTCACCGTTGCGAGCGGCGCGCCGGACATGAACGCCACCACGGTCCCGGCCGGTTGGTCGAGCCCCACGAGACCGTCGTCGACGAGCGACATGATCGTGGCCGCGGTGATCCACATCCCGCTCTCGGCCAGGCGGAGGGGGGTCGACGGGTCGACCGCGCCGGTGGTGAAGGTGTGCAACCGCTCGCCGTCCTGCTGCACGACCAGTGCCGCGCCGGCGAGACCGGCCCGCTCGACGCGTCGGACCAACAGGTCGTCGAGGTCGGCGAGTGGCACGGTCGGGACGGTCACGGTCGGGCCGGACTCCGGGATCGTCCCACCCTCGACGCCGCCGTCGTCGCCCTCGTCCGTGCACGAGGCTGCGATGATCGCGAGGACGGCGATGACCGTCGCGAGCGCCCGTCGGCGCGACCGGGCCGGACGATCGGAGGTGGTGGTCATCGACAGGGAGGCTAGGGGTCCCGGTGCGCCATCCGACGACCGGCCCGCCGCCGAGGTCGGGGTCGAGGTCGGGGTCGGGCCCCACCCGCGGCCCTGGCCGGACGATCCGCGCCTCGATCCCGTTCTGTTGGCGGAGGGGGACCGCCGCAACGTGGTCGATCGCTACCGCTACTGGTCGAACGCGGCGATCGTGGCCGACCTCGACACCCGGCGTCACCCGTTCCACGTGGCGATCGAGAACTGGCAGCACGACCTCAACATCGGGACCGTGGTGCGCACCGCCAACGCCTTCAACGCCGCGGGGGTGCACGTCGTGGGGCGGCGACGATGGAACCGCCGGGGTGCGATGGTCACGGACCGCTACCTCCACGTGCACCACCACATCGACGTCGCCGGTCTCGGCGGGTGGGCCGCCGCCGAGCGCCTCCCGGTCGTGGCCATCGACATCGTGCCCGGTGCGTCGCCGCTCGAGTCGACGCCGCTCCCCCCGGCGTGCGTCCTCCTCTTCGGCCAGGAGGGCCCGGGGCTGTCGCCGGAGGCCCTCGCCACCGCCGACACGGTGTGCTCCATCGCGCAGTACGGCTCGACTCGGTCGATCAACGTGGGCGTGGCGGCCGGGATCGCCATGCACGCCTGGATCCGCCAGCACGGTCACGCACTCCCGGAGCCCGCCCCCTAGCGTCGGGTCGTGGACACCGTGTGGGTGCTCGGCGACCAGCTCTCGCGGGACGTGGGCCCGCTCCGGGACGCCCGCCCGTCGGGCGTGCGGGTCCTCGTCGTCGAGAGCACGGCCAAGCTCACCGCGAAGCGTTGGCACCGCCAGCGGCTGCACCTCGTGATCACGGCGCTCCGCCGCTTCGTCGAGGAGCTGCGCGACGAGGGGTTCGCGGTCGACCACCGCCACGCCCCGACCCTGCCCGCCGGCCTCGCCGCCCACCGGCACGACCACCACCCGTCCCGCGTCGTGGCGATGTCACCGATGTCGTTCGACGGCGAACGGATGCTACGCGGGGAGGGTGTCGAGGTGGTGCCCAACGAGCAGTTCCTCTGCTCGGTCGAGGAGTTCGGCGAATGGGCCGACGGGCGTCGGTCGCTGCGGATGGAGGACTTCTACCGGTGGCAGCGTCGACGCCTCGGCTACCTGATGGACGGCGGCGACCCGGCCGGTGGCCGGTGGAACTTCGATGCCGAGAACCGTGAGCCTCCTCCGAAGGACGGTCGATCCTGGCCGGCGCCGATCCTCGACGAGCTCGACGACCTCGACCGGGCCGTCCTCGACGAGCTGGAGCGGGGACCGGCCGAGCTGTGGGGCGACGCTCCCGACGGCACGTGGCCGACGAGCCGGGGCGCGGCCCAGCGCCGGTTGGCCCACTTCGCGGAGGAGGTGCTCCCGCTCTTCGGGCCCCACGAGGACGCGATGCTCCGCGACGAGTGGAAGCTCGCGCACTCGACGTTGAGCCCGGCGATGAACCTCGGGCTGTTGCACCCCCGGGAGGTGGTCGACGCCGCCACGGAGCAGTGGCGGGCGGGGCGCGTGCCGATCGCCTCCGCGGAGGGGTTCGTCCGCCAGGTGATCGGGTGGCGCGAGTACGTCTGGGGCGTGTACCGGCGCTGGATGCCGGAGTACCGGGGTCTCAACGCCCTGGGCGCGGACCGGGCCCTCCCGCCCGCCCTCCGCGGTGAGGGCACGCACATGGCCTGCGTGTCCTCCACCGTCGAGGGCCTGCGCCGCCGCGGGTGGGTCCACCACATCGAACGGCTGATGGTGCTCGCCAACCTGGCGCTGCTCACCGGGGTGTCGCCCGACGCCGTGGTCGACTGGATGTGGGCCTCGTTCGTGGATGGCGCCGAGTGGGTGATGGTGCCGAACGTCGTGGGGATGGGCCTCCACGCCGACGGTGGGCGGATGGCCACGAAGCCCTACGCCGCCGGCGGCGCCTACCTCAACCGCATGAGCGACCACTGCCGGGGCTGCCGGTACGACCCCCGCCGGCGCGTCGGTGCCGACGCCTGCCCGTTCACCACCCTCTACTGGGACTTCCTCGCCCGCCACGAGGACGCGTTCCGGGACAACCACCGGATGGGCAACCAGCTGGCGGCGATGCGGCGGCTCGCGGACCTGCCGGACGTGCGTCGGCGGGCCGTCGAGGTGATGGCCATGCTCGACGACGGCACGCTCTGACGCACTTGGTCGCCCACCCGCCGGCCGGGCACACTGACGTCGAGTCGGAAGGTCGGTGGTTCCGTTGGACCTGGTCGTCGCTGCCATCCCGGGGTTCTTCGCCACGATGGGGATCGAGCACGCGCTGTTGCGCCGGCGGGCCGAGGAGCGTGGGCCGACCGCCGGCGACTACGAGCGTCGTGACACCATCGCCAGCCTCTCGATGGGCGTCGGCTCGTTCCTCGTGCCCCTGGCGATGTCCAAGCTGGTGGCCCCCATCACCCCCGGGCGCGGTCGCTACGCCCGGGTGGCCGTCGGCGCGGTCGTGGGGGCCGCCGCACTCACCACCGTCGCCGACGTGGTGGCCCGGTTGAGCCGTGACGGCGTCACGGAGCCGGGGGTGGTCCCCGAGCCCGGCGCCGCCCGCGAGGTCGCGTCGGGCACCGCGTCGACCGGCGGCGGCCTCGCGGCCCGGGACCGTCGGAGGGCCCGCCGGAGGTCCCGGGTGACGTCCGCGGCCCGCACGGTGTCGTCGTCGTCCTCGGTGGTGGCCGTCGCCGGCGCCATCGTCACGGGGAGTGCGGCGTGGACGGCGCAGACCTCGGCCCGCGCCGTGTGGCGGCGCTCCGGGCACCGCCGCGACCTCGGCGGCGGCTTCCTGGTCACGCTCGGGGCGATCGCCGTCTGGGACTTCGTCTACTACTGGAACCACCGCCTGATGCACGAGAGCCGCTGGCTGTGGGCCATCCACGTCGTGCACCACTCGAGCGAGCGCTACAACCTCTCCACCGCGCTGCGTCAGCCGGTGGCCGAGCACTTCGGGTCGTTCCTGCCCTACGGGCTCATGGCCTTCGCCGGCGTCCGCCCGGGGATCATCGAGACCGCTCGGGGGGTGAACCTGCTGTACCAGTACTGGATCCACACCGAGCTCGTCGACCGGCTCGGCCCGGCCGAGGAGGTGTTGAACACGGCCTCGCACCACCGGGTGCACCACGGCAGCAACCCGCAGTACCTCGACCGCAACCACGGGAGCATCCTCATCGTGTGGGACCGGTTCTTCGGGACCTTCGCCCGTGAGGACGAGCGCGTGGTCTACGGGCTCACCCGCAACATCGACACCTTCGACCCGCTGCGCATCGCCACCCACGAGCACTTCGAGATGTTCGCCGACGTGGCTCGGGCCGAGACCTGGCGGGATCGCCTCTCCCACGTGTTCCGCGGGCCGGGGTGGTCCTACGCCCGTCGTGCCGAGCGCGAGGCGGCTCAGCTCACCGAGGCGACGTCGAAGCCGGCCTCGTCGATGGCGGCGCGGCCGTCGGCCTCGGCCACGTCGCCCTCGACCCGGACCGTCTTCGCGTTGAGGTCGACCTCGACGAGCTCGGCCGCGGGGAGCTTGGCGAACTCCGTCTCGATGGCGTTGCGGCAGTGGTCGCAGGTGATGTCGGGGACCAGGTAGGTGCGGGTGGTCACGTCGGCCTCCGGGGCTCGGCTGATACCCCCCTACCCTACCCGGTAGGCTGAGGAGATGACCACGAGGGGCTATTCGCTGACGAAGGACCAGTACCTCACCCGCCTGCGGCGCATCGAGGGCCAGGTGCGGGGCCTGCAGGGCATGATCGAGGAGGACAAGTACTGCATCGACGTCCTCACCCAGATCGCCTCCGTCACCAAGGCGCTGCAGGGCGTCGGCCTCGGGCTCCTCGACGAGCACCTGCGCCACTGCGTCGTGGCCGCGGCCGTGGAGAGCGACGAGGCCGGCGATGACGAGCTCGCCGAGGCCATGACGGCCATCGAGCGGCTCCTGCGCACCTGACGGGTCAGCGGGCGGGGCGCACCATGACGGCGGTGATCCGCCCGCCGTCGTCCTCGGTGAGCCCGGGGTCGTAGGTGTAGCCCTGCGGGTGCTCGAACCCGGCCAGGCCGGTCGGGTCGACGAGCTGGTGGGCGAGCACGTGACGGACCAGCGACCCCTTCAACAGCTTGTTCCAGTGGCTCACCGACGTGAACCGCCGCTCCCCGTCGCGGGACGGGGTCTCGTCGAGGAACCGCACCGAGATCGTGCGGGCCGGGCCCCCCGGGCCCCCGATCGCCGGCGCCCATGCCGCCCGGTGCTCGCCGGGCAGCAGGTCCCACACCACCCGACGGTCGACGACGGGGGCCAGGGCCTCGGTGAGCGGCGCCCGCCACCAGGTGGCGAGGCGGCCCAGAGGGGCGAGCGTCGCCGACATCTTCAGCTTGTGGTCGGGCACCGGGTCGGCGGGCCCGACCAGGCCGAGCAGCCCCGACACGACGACCACCTGACGGCGGAGGCGGCCGCGGTCCCGCGACGACAACGTCGGGGCGTCGAGGGCGTCGTACAGCACACCCGAGTAGCGGTCGATGGCCGGCATCGTGGGTGCGTCGGCCACGGCGCGGTTGGCGGCCACGGCGGCCGCGAGGGCCTCGCCCTTCACGCCGAGCAGTGTGGCGAGCTCGGCTTCGGGGCGCCTCATCGCCGCTCTCAGGGCGGCCATCACCTGTTCCCGACGCTCGTCGAGCTCGGGGAAGGAGGAACGCCCGGGGGCCCAGGGCGCGCCCCGACCGCCCGCCACCTTGCCCTCCGACGGGGGGATCAGGACGATCGGGGAGCGGCGCACCGACCAATCCTGCCCGCCGGACCGCCGGAGTTCGCGCTCCGGGTGACAAGGGGCATGGCCCGTTTCGGCCGGCCAGGTGGTAGACACGAAGGCCGACGCAACGGTCGTCGCGACAGCTCGAGGAGGTGATGGCACATGCCCACGTGTGAACCCCCAAGTCCCACGGTGCGCTCCTGCCCCGCCCCTCACCGTCCCGCCTGACGAGGACTGCGACCCGCCCCGGCCCGGGCGCGACGGTCGAGGAGGTGGTGGCGCCCACCCGCCCACCCCCGGAGGCCCGACATGGTCAGTCCCCTGAACGCCCCTCGCGCGCTGCGTCAGCGCCGTCAACAGCGAACCCAGCGGCTGTTGGCCCTCGAAGCCGTCTCCCAGTCCCTGCTGTCCGTGGCCACGTTGGCCGGGTCGCCGGTGGTGCACAGCTCCGGCGCCGAGGTCGGCCGACTCGTCGACATCGTCGTGCGGTGGGAGGGCGAGCCCTACCCGCCGCTCACCGGCCTGGTCGTACGGGTCGGGCGCCGTCTCGCCTGGGTGCCGGCCGGGGCGATCGAGGAGATGGCGGCGCGTCGCGTGACGTTGCGGTCCGTGCGCTTCGACCTGCGTGACGTCGTGCGACGCGACAACGAGGTCCGCCTCGCCGACGACGTGCTCGACCACCAGATGGTCGACGTCGACGGCGTCCGCGTCTTCCGGGCGGCCGACCTCTTCCTCGCCCGGGTCGGACCCGGCTACCGCCTGGTGGGGGCCGACGTCGGGCTGGGCACGCTGATGCGCCGGCTCGGTCCGGCCCGGTGGCGGGCCCAACCTCATCCGGACCGGGTCATCGACTGGGCCGCGATCCAGCCCTTCTCGCAGCCCGGTGAACCGGTGCGCATGCGCCGGCCCAACGGGGAGCTCCAGCGCCTGCGACCCGGCGAGCTGGCCGACCTCCTCGAGGAGCTCGGGCGTTCACAGCGCCAGGAGCTGCTCGACGCCCTCGACGAGGCAACCGCCGCCGACGCCCTCGAGGAGATGGAGCCCGACGAGCTGCGCGCGCTCCTGCGCGAGGCCGAACCCGAGCGGGCGGCGTCGCTCGTGGCGCGGATGGAGCCCGACGAGGCCGCCGACGCGCTCCGCGACCTCGACGCCGAGACCCGTGACGACCTCCTCGCGGCCATGCCCACCGAGGTCGCCGAGGTCCTCACCGACCTGCTCGACTACGACGCGGCCACCGCCGGCGGGGTCATGACCACCACGATCCTGGCGTGCCCGGGTGACACCACGGTGGCCGAGGCACGGCGCCGGTTGCTCGGCCAGCGCGTGCACCTCGGCGACATCGACGGCGTGCTCGTGGTCGACCGGGACGGGGTGCTCGTCGAGGACGTCTCGATGGGCCAGCTCTTCGTCGCCGAGCCCGACCAGTGCCTCCGCGACCTCGAGACCCAGCCGACGCCGGTGACGGTCACGGTGGACACGCCGCTCGCCGACGTCGTCGAGGCCTTCGTCGAGAACCGGGGTTCGTCGATCGTCGTGGTCGAGGACGCCGGGCGCCCGGTGGGGAGGATCCTGGCCGACGACGTCGTCGACGCGCTCCTGCCCGACCGTCGCCGGCGCCTCTCGGGGCTCCTCTCCTGAGCGGACCATGAGCGAGACCGGGCCGCCCGCCGACGTCACCCCCGCACCGCGGGGGCGTCGGCGCGCCCGGTGGAAGCTCTGGATGCTCGTGCTCGGACCGGGCCTCATCGCGGCCAACGCCGGCAACGACGCCGGCGGCGTGGCCACCTACGCCTCGGCCGGCTCGGAGTTCGGCTACCGCGCCCTGTTCGTGATGCTGCTCGTGACGGTGGCGCTGGTGGTCGTCCAGGAGATGTCGGCTCGGCTGGGGGCCTTCACCGGTGAGGGCCTCATGGCCCTGATCCGTGAGAACTTCCCGCTGCGGGCGGCCACCTTCGCCATTGTGTGCCTCGTCGTCGCCAACCTCGGGCTGGTCGTGTCGGAGTTCGCCGGGATCGGGGCGGCCTTCGAGCTCTTCGGGGTGTCGCGGTACGTCTCGATCCCGATCGCCGCCCTCGCCATCTGGGGCGTGGTGGTGCTCGGGAACTACCGCTACGCGGAGCGGGCTTTCCTGTTGCTGGCGCTGGCGTTCGTCGCCTACCCGATCGCCGCGGTGCTCGCCGAACCCGACTGGGGTGAGGTGGCGGCCAACCTGGCGGCCCCGAACTTCGTGGCCGACGGTGCGTTCCTCTTCATCGTGGTCGCCCTGATCGGCACGACCGTCACGCCCTACATGCAGCTCTACCAGGCCGCGGCGGTGGCCGATCGGGGCACCGGGGCCGACGACTACCGGATGGTGCGGACCGACAGCATCGTGGGCTCGGTCCTCGCCAACCTCGTCAGCATGGCCATCATCATCGCCACGGCGGCGACGATCGGCGGCAGCGGGCCTCTCGACTCGGCCGCCGACGCGGCCCGGGCCCTCGAGCCGGTCGCCGGCGCCGGCGCCGAGATCCTGTTCGGGATCGGTCTGCTCGGGGCGTCGGCGCTGGCCGCGGCGGTCGTCCCGCTGGCCACCTCCTACGCCGTGGCCGAGGCGCTCGGCGCGGAGCGGTCGATCTCGCGCACGTTCCGGGAGGCCCCGCTGTTCCTCGGGATCTTCACGGCGCTCATCGTCGTGGGGGCCGGTGTGGCCCTCATCCCCGGCAACCTGATCTCCCTGCTGCTCGGCATGCAGGTCCTCAACGGGATCATCACCCCGGTGGTGCTGGCCTTCATCCTCGTCCTCGCCAACCGCCGGTCCGTGTTGGGCGACGCCGTCAACCGGCCCTGGTTCCGGGTGCTGGCCACGGTCTGCGTGGTCGTGATCGCCGTGCTGGCCGCGGCGGTGCTGGTCCAGACGGTCCTCGGGTGGTTCGGCGTGGGGTAGCGGCCCCTCCCGGCGACCGGTGCTCTACGCTCCGCGAGCGCCCCGCGACCGTCCCCGACCGGAGGGAGATCCCCGTGATCCACGCCGACTTCACCGAGTTCAAGGAGACGACCGGAGCGGACCCGTTCACGCTCCAGAACAAGAAGCTGCTCAAGGTCTTCCTGCAGTACGGGCCGGTCAAGGCCCGGATCGGGTCGATGGTCGCCTACCAGGGCGAGGCCTCCTTCTCCCACGGCGGCTCGGGCGGGATGGGCGGCTACCTCAAGTCCAAGATGACGGGTGAGGGGGTGCCGGTGATGGACGTGACCGGCACCGGCGAGGTGTTCCTCGCCAACCAGGCGACCGAGATCCAGATCATGTACCTCGACAACGACAGCATCTGGGTGAACGGGTCCAACGTGCTCGCGTTCAGCGCCTCGATCGGCTACGACATCAAGTCCATCGGCGGCGCCGGGGCGATGGCCGGCGGCATGTACAACGTGGTGCTCACCGGCACCGGTTACGTGGCCATCTGCTGCGACGGGCCGCCGGTCGTGCTCGACGTCGCGTCGGCGCCCACCTTCGCCGATCCCCAGGCCGTCGTCATGTGGACCCAGGGGGTGCAGATGGGGATCAAGAGCGACGTGAGCGTGAAGTCGCTGATCGGCAAGGGGTCCGGCGAGACGTTCCAGATGTCGTTCTCCGGTGAGGGTTGGGTGATGGTCCAGCCCTCCGAGGGTGTGGTCCGCGGGGCCGGGACCAAGACCGGGCTCGGCTTCTAGCGACCCCGTCAGGACCGCGGTCGTGCCGGCCGCGGCGGCCGGCCGGCGGCGGAGAGGGCCACCACCCGGGCCTTCTCCCAGGCCGGGACCCGTGCCCGCGTGGTGAACACGTCGTAACCGTTGTCCTCGATCCGGCCGAGGATCCCCCCGTAGAGGCGCCGGGCGGCCCAGATGCCCCGAGCCGACGACGCCGGCAGGTCGGCGATGCCGAGGTCGGCGTCGGCGTAGAGCTGGTGGCAGCGCTCGATCTCGAAGCGCATGAGGTGGACCCACTCCTCGTCGACGCGACGGCGGTGGGGGTCGGCGCCGAAGCGCCGCAAGTCTTCCTGGGGCAGGTAGACCCGCCCCCGGTCGAGGTCCTCGCCGACGTCGCGGAGGAAGTTGGTGAGCTGGAAGGCGATGCCGAGGGCCCGCGCCCCGGCCCGGGCCCGGTCGAGGTCGGGCGGTTCGAGGATGGGCATCATCATCTCGCCGATCACGGCCGCCGAGCCGTCGACGTAGACCTCGAGGTCGGCCCAGGTCTCGTAGGTCTCGACGGTGAGGTCCATCGCCATCGACCGCAGGAAGCGGACGAAGAGGTCGACGTCGAGGTCGAAGGCCTTGATGGTGTGGATCACGGCCTTCAGGACCAGGTCGTCGGAACGACCCTCGGCGAGGTCGGCGAAGAAGCGGTCGGAGAACCCGGTCAGCGCCGCCTCCCGCTGCGCGACGGTGCCGAACCCCGGGTCGTCGACGATCTCGTCGGCGAAGCGACAGAACCCGTACAGGGCGTGGACGTGGTGTCGCTTGACGCGGGGCAGCGCGTAGGTCGCCCAGTAGTACGTGGTGCCGTAGGCCCGGTTCAGCCGTCGGCACTCCTCGTAGGACTGCTCGAGCGTGATCGGCCCGGACGCCGCGCTCACGCCAGGGCCGCGACCCGTTCGGCCGCCAGTCGCCCGCTCACCAGCACCATCGGCACCCCCACGCCGGGCACCGTACCGGACCCGGTGAACACGAGGCCCGGGGCGTGGCGGGTGATGTTGTTCGGTCGGAACGGCCCGCTCTGGAAGAACGTGTGGGCGAGGGCGAAGGGCGTGCCGCGCTCCATGCCGTCGCGCTCCCAGTCGAGCGGGTCGAGCAGGCGCTCCACGGCGATGTCGGTCGGGTAGCCGAGGGCGGCGATCCGTTCGTAGAGGTCGTCTCGGGCCCGGTCCCGCTCGGTGGTCCAGTCGACGCGGCCGTCGAGGTTCGGGCACGGTTCGAGGACGTACAGCACGCTGCCGCCCTCGGGGGCCATGCTCGGCTCGTCGACGGTGGGCACGCTCACCAGGAGCGACGGGTCGGGCATCCTCACGCCCTGGCCGAGGAGGGCGTCGAAGGCGCCCCGCCAGTCGTCCCCGAAGTGGATGTTGTGGTGGGCCGCCTCGGGCCCCGGGGTGCCGCGCAGACCGACGTGCCAGAGTATGCAGGAGGGTGAATAGGCACCCCGACGGGCCTGGCGGGGCATCGGCGTGCCGGGGAGCAGGGTGCGGTAGGCCACCGGCAGGTCGGGGTTGCACACCACCGCGTCGGCGCCCACGATCTCGCCGTCCTCGGTGCGCACCCCGGTCACCCGCCCCGAGGTGCCCTCGGCGAGCATGATCCGGTCGATCGGGGTGTCGTAGCGGAACTCGACCCCGTGGTCGACGAGGGCGGCCGCCAGCGAGGTGGGGATGGCCTGCATGCCCCCCTCCGGGTGGTACACCCCGGCGATCGAGTCCATGTAGGTGATGATGCAGTAGACGGCCAGCGCCTCGTAGGGGGCCAGACCCGCGTAGAGGGCCTGGAAGCCGAAGACCTTGTGGAGCCGTTCGTCGTTGAAGTGGTCGGCGACCTTGGAGGACAGCTTGCGGAAGCCCCCCATCCGCAGGAGGCGCAACGCCGGTCCGAGCGGCTTGGCCAGCTGCAGCGGCGTGTCGAAGTTGCGCCCGATGAAGTTGGGCATCTCCACCTCGTAGAGCTCGCCGAGCCAGTCGGCGAAGCGGTGGAAGGCGGCGGCCTCGGCCGGACCGCAGACCTCGGCGATCTCCGCGGCCATCGCCTCACGCCCCCGGCGGACGTGCAGCACGCTCCCGTCGGCGAACGTGGTGCGGTACAGCGGGTCGACGGGCCGCGTGGTGAGGTAGGCGGCAGGGTCGACCCCGAGGGCGTGGAAGCAGTCGTCGACCAGCTCGGGCATCGTGAACACGGTGGGACCGGCGTCGAACCGGTAGCCGTCGATCGACAGATCGTGGGCGCGCCCGCCGGGGCCGGGCCGCCGTTCGAGCACCAACACGTCGTGCCCGGCGCCGCGCAGGTGGCACGCCGCGGCCAGGCCGCCGAGACCGGCCCCCACGACGACGACGCGCATCAGGCACCGCCCATCGGGTCCGCGCCTGCGGTTCGCGGTGCGCAGGGGCGTACGGTGGGGGCTTCAGAGGACAACGTCGGAACTCCTCGGACGGGGCGCTCGCCTTCGTCCGGCAGACAGGATGGGACCGGGAGACGGGCCGTGGACAAGGGACAGTACCTGTTCGTCATGGCCGCCTGTCTGGTCGTGACCCTGCCGCTCGAATGGGTCTTCTCGGCTCGCGTGTACCGCCGTCCAGTCCGCACCCTGCGGGCGCTCGGGCCGGTGGTGGTGGTCTTCTACGTGTGGGACGCGGTGGCCATCGCCCGGGACCACTGGTTCTTCAACGATCAGTACGTCACCGGTGTCGTCCTGCCCTTCGGCGTGCCCCTCGACGAGCTCGTCTTCTTCGTGGTCGTGCCCCTGTGCGCGCTGTTGTCCTACGAGAGCGTCCGCAACATGCTCGACGGCCGGGTGCCGTGGCTGGCTGCTCGGGCCGCGGCCGGGCGACGGACCCAGGACGCCTGATGGGGGAGTACACGCTCTTCGCCCTGGCGTCGGTGGTGGTCGTCGTGCTCTACGAGCGCCTCTGGCTCCGCAGCGGGATCTTCTCGGACTCCCGCTTCTGGATCGCGATGGGGATCTGCTACGCCTTCATGGTGCTGGTCAACGGTTGGTTCACCAAGCTGTCGGCGCCGATCGTGCTCTACAACCCCGATGAACACCTGGGCCCCCGCTTCCCGTGGGACATCCCGGTGGAGGACTACGTGTTCGGATTCTCCCTGCTCACCGCGGTGCTGGCCCGCTGGAAGGCCCTCGGGCGCCCTGACGGCGCACGCACGGACGACGAGGTGTCGGCGTGAGGTCGGCGCTTCGCCATGGCCTCGAGGCGGCCGCCGCCTTCGTGGTCATGGAGCCGGTGGCGTACGCCGCGCACCGCTGGGTGATGCACGGGCCGGGCCTGGCCTGGCACGAGAGCCACCACGAGCCCCGCGTCGGGCTGTTCGAGCGCAACGACCTCTACCCGGTCGCCTTCGCCGCCGGCACGGTGACGGCCATGGCGATCGGGGCCCGCTACCCGAAGCTGCGCAGCCTCCTCGCCGTCGGGGCCGGGGTCACCGCCTACGGCGCCACCTACGCGTTCGTCCACGACGGCGTGGTGCACCGGCGTGTCCCCGGTGGGGCGTTCGTGGCCCGCCGCTCGGCACTGGCCCGTCGGCTGTCGAGGGCGCACCGTCGTCACCACGTCGCCAGCGGCGAGCCCTTCGGCATGCTCGTCCCCCTGGGTGAGGCCTGGCGGGAGAGCGCTCCGACCGCCGACGCCACCGCGGCCCGCCGCTCGGCGTGAGGCGACCGTGAACCGACGGGCGGCGGGAGCGGTCCCGGTCGCCGGTTGGGTCGCGGGGTGGGCGGCCGGGTGGTGGCTCGGTTGGCGCCTGCCCGCGCTCGGGGCCGACGGCCGGGTGATCCCGCTGCGCCCGGTCGCGGCGCGGCCGTCGGTGGCCGTGATCGTCCCCGCACGCGACGAGGGCGCCACCATCGGCGCGCTGCTGGCGTCGGTGGCCGCGCAGCTCCCCGCCGCGCACGAGGTCGTCGTCGTCGACGACGGCTCGACCGACGACACCGCCGCCGTCGCCGCCGCCCACGGCGCCCGTGTGGTACCGGCGGGGGACCTGCCCGAGGGCTGGGCAGGCAAACCGTGGGCGTGCCAGGTCGGCGTGGCGGCCACCACCGCACCGATCCTGGTCCTCCTCGATGCTGACGTCACCCTGGGTCCCGGGGCGCTCGCCGAGTTGGTGGCCGAGCACCGCACCCACGGCGGCCTGGTGTCGGTATTGCCCGAACACCGGCCGGAGTCGGGCTACGAGCAGTGGTCGGCGCCCTGCAACCTGGTGTCCGTGATGGGGTCGGGTGCCGCCACGCCGGGCCGCGCCGGAGGATCGGACGCGGCGTTCGGACCGTGCCTCGTCACCGGTCGGGCCGAGCTCGGCGCGGTGGGGGGCTTCGCCTCGGTGGCCGCCGACGTCGTCGAGGACATCGCGCTCGCCCGTGCCTACCGGGCCGGGGGGATGGCCGTCACCGCCCGGGCGGGGGGCGACCTCGTGGGCTTCCGGATGTATCCGTCGGGCCCGGCGCAGCTCGTCGAGGGCTGGACGAAGAACATGGCGGCCGGGTCGGCCGCCGTGCCGTGGTGGCGTTCGGTCCTCGTGGCGCTGTGGGTGACCGCCGGCCTCGGCGGTCCGCTGTCGGCGCTGCGCCGGCGTGACCGCCGGGGTGTGCTGGTCGCCGTCGCCGCGTGGGCGGCCTTCGCGGTGCAGTTCCGGGCGCTCACCCGGCGCGTCGGTCGGTTCCGCTGGTGGGTGGCCCCCGCCCACCCCGCCCTGCTCGCCGGCTTCGTCGGGCTGTTCGCCCGCTCCTCGTGGGCCCGGTGGTGGCGTCGCTCGGTGACCTGGCGGGGGCGTCAGGTGCCCGTCGGCGCCCGGCCGTCCCCCTCGGGTCGGGGGTTCCGGACGGCAGCGCGGACCGCGATCCTGGTGATGCGCGCCCGGTTGTAGCGCTGGATCAGCAGGCAGGGCAGGTTGGCGGCGATCGCGTAGACGAGCATCGCGATCGTCAGGTACCACGGGTTCCACAGCGCGAAGAGCGGGCCCGCGGCCATCACCGCCCAGTGCGTGTACTCGGCCCGACGGGTCTCGGCGGCGTAGCGCTCCAGGCGGCCGCGCCCTCCCGAGGTCCGCTTGGACACGCCGCCGCGGAAGAGGCCGCCGAGCTCGGGGGTCCGGTCCTTCCAGCGGCGGATCCCGAGGCGCTCGTACAGACGGCCCTCGCGCTCGAACCGGCGCGGGCGGGTGATCCACGTGTCGCGCTCGAGCCGTCGCAGCGGCACCCGGTGCATGCCGTAGCCCACCACCACGCCGATCAGCGCCCAGGCCACGACGTCGACGACGAGCGTCGCGCCGAGGGAGAGATCGACCACGCGGCGACGGTACCGGCCGGGCGGCGCGAGCGGTGGTACCGGCGCCGGTGAGCCGTGCCATCATCGTCGATGCCCGGTGACCCACGGGGGTGGCGGCCGGCAGAGGGGTGCACGCATGGACACCGAGGTCATCCACCGGCGGCGCTGGCTGATCCTCGTGGTGCTGGCGACGAGCGTGTTCCTGGTGGTGGTGGACAACACGATCGTGAACGTGGCCCTCCCGACGCTCAACCGTGAGCTGGACGCGTCGATCTCGCAGCTGCAGTGGATCGTCGACGCCTACGCCCTCGTGTTCGCCGGTCTCCTGCTGCTCGGCGGCGGACTCGGAGACCGGTTCGGCAGGAAGGGGGCGATGCAGATCGGCCTGGTCGTCTTCGGACTGACGTCGGTGCTCGGCGCACTGTCGACCACGACCACCCAGCTGATCCTGGCCCGGGGCGCGATGGGCGTCGGGGCGGCGCTGGTGTTCCCGGCCACGCTGGCGATCCTGACCAACGTGTTCACCGACCCGACCGAGCGGGCCAAGGCCATCGGCGTGTGGTCGGCGGTGTCGGGTCTGGCGGTGGCGTTCGGCCCGATCGCCGGCGGCTTCCTGCTCGAGCACTTCTGGTGGGGCTCGGTGTTCCTGGTCAACGTCCCGATCGTCGTGGTCGCCCTGGGCTTCGGGGCCGTCGTGCTGCCCACGTCCCGCGACCCGGACGTGGGTCGGTTCGACGTCGTGGGCACCGTCGCGTCGATCGCCGCCATCGGGCTCTTGGTGCTCACCGTGATCGAGGCGCCCCGCTGGGGGTGGACCGCGCCCGCCACGATCGCCGGGTTCGTGGGCTCCGCCCTCCTGCTGGCCGCGTTCGTCTGGTGGGAGCTGCGGGTCGACAAGCCGCTCATCAACGTCCGGATCTTCCGGATCCCCCGCTTCAGCGCCGCCGCCGGTTCGATCGCGGTGGCGTTCTTCTGCCTGTTCGGATTCATCTTCATCATCACCCAGTACTTCCAGTTCGTCCTCGGCTACTCGACGCTCGAGGCCGGGGTGCACACGCTCCCCTTCGCGGTCTTCGCAGGCATCACCGCGCCGATCGCCGCCCGGCTCGCGCTACGGCACGGGCCGCGCCGAGTGGTGGCCACGGGGTTGTCGAGCCTCGCGGTGGGGCTCGTGCTGGCCAGCACCGTCGAGGTCGACAGTGCGTACTGGGGACCGATCATCGTCTCGATGGCCTTCCTGGCGATCGGGCTGTCGCTGGTCACCGCCCCGGCCACCGAGGCGGTGATGAGCTCGCTCCCCAAGGAGCAGGCGGGGGCCGGCGCGGCGGTGAACGACCTGACCCGGGAGGTGGGCGGCGTGCTCGGGGTGGCCGTGGTCGGCAGCGTCTTCGCCTCGGTGTTCGGCCCGGCGCTCGGACGGGGCGTGGCCGCCTTCCCCATCCCGGCGGACGTGCTCGACGTGGCCAAGGAGTCGGTGGCGGCCGCGCTGGCCGTGGCCGCCCAGGCGCCCGAGGTCGCCCGCACCCCGATCGCCGACGCCGCCCGGGCCTCGTTCATGGACGGCATGGCCGCCGGCTCGCTCACCGCGGCGGGCTTCGCGGTGCTCGGGGCGGTGGCCGCGCTGGTGTTCCTGCCCGACCGGGAGCGCGTCGCCGAGGCACCGGTCGGGCTGGCCATCGAGGGCCGCGAGGCCTGACGGGCGGCGAAGCGGGCGGCTCGGGCGCCGGCCCGATCAGCGGGAGTCGGTGGCCAGGCCGCGGAGCATGGTGGCCAGCAACTGTTCGTAGAGCCGGTCGCGGTCCTCGACGAACCCGATGCCGGCCAGCTCGAGGGCGATGGCGCCGTGCATGCCCGACCACCACTGGGTGGCGACGTCGACCGGGTCGCCGGGTCGGAGGGCGCCGCTGTCGATGCCACGGGTCACGCAGGCCAGCAGGCCGTCGAAGGACTTGATGGCGGCCTCGTGGGACTCCTCCGACGGCTCGAAGCCGGGGACGGACTTGAGGAACATCACCGCGTAGGTGGTGGGGTGTTCGAGGGCCAGCGCCCGGTAGCGGTGGGCACCGAGCAGGAGCGCCTCGGCGGGGTCGTGGGTCTCGGCCAGCACGGCCATGGCCTCGGTGAGCGTGGCGAAGCCCCGTTGGAAGATGGCGTCGACGATGCCGTTCTTGCCGGCGAAATGGTTGTAGACGCCGGTGGGCGACACGCCGGCGGCGGCGGCGATGCGCCGCACGGTGAGCGCGTCGGGTCCCTCGGTCTCGAGCAGGTCGATGGCGCTGGCGAGCAGCGCCGCCTCCACGTCGGCGGACGGGGTGCGGTGTCGTCTTGAACGCGGGGTGGGTCGGGTCACGGACGTGTTCCAGCGAGGGGTTGACAGTGGAGAGATACAGTGTACCTTAGTTGTGGTACATCGTACCTTATTTCCCGAGGAGCCTCCGTGGACACTGACACCATTCATCGCCGCCGTTGGTGGATCCTCGTGGTCCTCGCCCTCAGCGTGTTCCTCGTCGTGGTCGACAACACCATCGTCAACGTGGCCCTTCCCACCCTCAACCGGGAGCTCGACGCCTCGATCTCCGAGCTCCAGTGGATCGTCGACGCGTACGCCCTGGTCTTCGCCGGGCTGCTGCTGCTCGGCGGCGGGCTCGGCGACCGCTTCGGGCGCAAGGGCGCCATGCAGGTCGGCCTCGTGCTCTTCGGCGTCACCTCGGTCCTCGGCGCGGTCGCCACCTCGTCGACCCAGCTCATCCTCGCCCGGGGGGCGATGGGCATCGGTGCCGCCCTCGTCTTCCCGGCGACGCTGGCCATCCTCACCAACGTCTTCACCGAACCGAGCGAGCGGGCCAAGGCCATCGGCGCCTGGTCGGCGGTGTCCGGCCTCGCCGTCGCCTTCGGGCCCATCACCGGTGGATTCCTCCTCGAGCACTTCTGGTGGGGCTCGGTCTTCCTCGTCAACGTCCCCATCGTGATCATCGCCCTCGTCGCCGGCGCCATCCTGCTGCCCACCTCCAGGGACCCGGAGGCGCACCGGTTCGACGTCCTCGGCACCCTGCTCTCGATCGGGGCCATCGGTCTGCTGGTCTTCACGGTGATCGAGGCGCCGCGTTGGGGCTGGACGTCGGTCGCCACCATCGGCGGTTTCGTGGGCTCCGCCCTGTTGCTCGCCGCCTTCATCGGCTGGGAGCTGCGCGTCGAGAAGCCCCTCATCAACGTGCGCATCTTCCGGATCCCCCGGTTCAGCGCCGCCGCCGCCTCGATCGCCGTGGCCTTCTTCTGCCTCTTCGGGTTCATCTTCATGATCACCCAGTACTTCCAGTTCGTCCTGGGCTACTCGACGCTGTCGGCGGGACTGCACACCCTCCCCTTCGCCATCTTCGCCGGGGTGACCGCCCCGATCGGCGCCCGGTTGGCACTGCGGTTCGGGGCCCGACCCGTGGTCGGAACCGGCCTGCTGAGCCTGGCGCTCGGGCTGGTCATCGCCAGCACCCTCGGCGTGGACAGCGCTTACTTCGGTCCGGTCGTGATCTCGATGGCGTTCCTCGCCATCGGTCTGTCGCTGGTCACCGCCCCGGCGACCGAGGCGGTGATGGGCTCCCTGCCCCGCGAGCAGGCCGGCGCCGGTGCGGCCGTCAACGATCTCACCCGCGAGCTCGGCGGCGTGCTCGGCGTCGCTGTCGTCGGCAGCGTGTTCGCCTCGGTCTACGGCCCCGCGCTGGTGAACGGCGTGGCCGCGTTCCCCGTCCCCGCCGAGGCGCTGGCCGCGGCCAGGGAGTCGGTGGCCGCGGCGTTGTCGGTCGCCGCCCAGGCTCCTCAGGTGGCCCAGGTGCCGATCGCCGATGCCGCCCGCTCGTCGTTCATCGACGGCATGAGCGCCGGGAGCCTCACCGCCGCCGGCTTCGCCGTGGCCGGTGCCATCGCCGCCTTCGCGTTCCTCCCCCGCAAGCCCCGCGCCGCGGAGGCCCCGGTCGGTCTGGCCTTCGAGGCCTCGGAGGCCTGAGCGGCCCGAGTCACCTGACCGCCCGGCGCTCCCGGAGTCTCGGGGGTGTCGGTCTGTCAGTCAGGCGGCCCGTCAGGCGTGGCGCCCGTGCAGTTGTTCCTTCAGGAACGACTCACGCGCCGCCCAGTAGGACACGGTGGCCGCTGCGAGGGCGATGCCGATGGTGACGAGGAACCCGGCGACCCGGAAGGGGCCGGGGCCGGTCTGGCTGACCAGGACGAACGCCCGGAGGATGCCGAAGGCGGCGATCACCGCGGCCAGTGCCGCGGTGACGTTGAGCAGCAGAGGGCGGCTGATGCCCCCGGGAGGGTCGACGGTGAGCACGAGGAGGGCGACGGCCAGGCCCAGGAGGGCCACGTCGCCGATCTCCACGACGTCGGTGAGGGAGAGCAGCCGGCCGCGGATCCCCTCGCCCACGGGGTCGGTCAGGAAGTTGATGAACCCGCCGACCACGTTGAGGATCGAGGCGGTCAACAGGCCGGTGGCGGCGAGGGTGGAGGGATCACGGAACAGCCCGCCCAGCATGCCGGCCGAACCGCGGTCGTCCTGCGGGGGCGGCGGGGGCGGGCCCGGGGCGTCGTGGGGCTCGTTCATCTCGCGAGCTTCCCACGGGTGGAGAGGCGATGCCCGCCTCCCGGGGTTCAGCCCTCCGGGTCGGGCGGGACGATGGGCAGGTCGAAGGAGCGCGAGGCGGACCGCGTGGGCGTCGGGTCGGCGCCCGCCCCGTCGACGGGGACCCCGATGAAGTGCCCGGCGGCCATCATCTGGCGGATGGTCGTCGACATGCCGTCGACCGATCCGTCGAGGGTGATGAGGTTGCCCTCGCCCTCCGCGGCGAAGTGGCGGATGGCCTCGGTCCACATCGCGAAGAGCACGAAGCTGGGGTCGAGGTGGGCGTCCTCCATGGCCTTGGCCGCCTCGGCCATGCCCTGGGCGACCTCTCGACGGAACGCCGCCACGCCCTGACCTCGCAGGCGGGCCGCCTCCATCTCGGCGGCCGCCGAGATCTTGATCGCGGCGCCCTCGGCCTCGGCCTTCTTGGTCTCGCGGATCAGCAGTGCGGCGCCCTCGTTCTCGGCGGCGACGCGCTCGTTGTTCGACGCCACCACCCGCTCCATCGACTGGGTGATGGCGGCGCCGAAGCTCATGTCGTTCACCTGGAGGTCGAGCAGGTGGTAGCCCCACTCGGCGATCTGGGTGTCGAACTCCTCCTTGACGTGCTGCACGATCTCGGTGCGCAGCCCCAGGATCTCGGCCTGGCGCTTCGTGGCCACGTAGCTGCGGATGGTTCCTTCGATCGAGCGCACGAGGGCCTGCATGAAGTTGCGCTGGTCGAGGAACTTGAAGGCCACGCGGGTGATGGTCTCCTCGCTGGCGTCGGCGACCGTGTAGAGCACCATCGTCGAGAAGTTGACGTTGGCCTGGTCGATGGTCGTGGCCTGGAACTGCAGCTCGACGGCCTGGTTCTGCACCGGGATGCGCTGGTGCACCTTCTCGAGCAGCGGGATCTTCAGGTTGAGGCCCGGCTGCATCAGGCGCTTGTACTTCCCGAACTGGGTGACCACGGCGACCGTGCTCTGCCCGACCGTGACGAACATCCCGAAGATCACCGCCAGGGCGACGACGAACAGGATGAGGGCCACGACGGCGACGGTGATCTCGGCGGTGCTCACTGGCATCGTCTCCTCTGCGGGTGCCCGTCCGGCGCCCATGGGTTGATCGGCCGATCAGACCGCGGCCTCAAGTCTGCTCGCGATCCGGCGGCGATCGTGGGTCGGCTGCTGGTGGGGGCCGGCGCCCCTCGGTCAGCCGCCCTGGCCCAGCGCGCCGAGCAACGAGATCACGACGAGGAGCACCACGACGCCGAGCATCAACAGGGCGGCGGGCAGCCGTGGGTGCACCGGCGCGTCGGCGCGATGCGGCGCGCGCTCACCGGCCGGGGTCCGTCCGCCCCCCTCGGCTGCGGCCCGGTCCTGGCTCCGGCGCCCGTCCTCGTGCTCGTCGTCCCACGTTGCCACCCGGTCAGGATAGATCATAGAGTCCCACACTATTGAAGTATGTGATGACGGCCGCACATCGGGAGGATGCTCGTGGAAGAGATCGGTGAGGATCCGACGCTGGCCGAGCTCGTCAGCACACGGCGGGGGGCGGCCCGGGTCCTCGAGCGCCACGGGCTGGACTACTGCTGCGGGGGTGCGCAGCACCTTCGTGCCGCCTGTGCCGATGAGGGCGTCGACGCCGACGACGTGCTCGAGGACCTGACGGCGCTCGCCCCCGGGCCCCACCCCGAGTGGGCTCTGCTCGATCCCGCAGCCCTCGTCGACCACATCGAGGCGACCCACCATCGGTACCTCCACGAGGAGATGCCGCGTCTGTCGGCCCTCGCCGCGAAGGTGGCCGGGGTGCACGGCGGTCGCCATCCCGAGCTGGCTCTCGTGGAGGCCACCTACGACGAGCTCCGCGCCGACCTCGAACCGCATCTGCGCCGCGAGGAGCAAGTGCTGTTCCCGATGATTCGTTGGCTCCACGGTGCGGCGGAGCGGCCGGCGATGGGACCGGCCGAACCGGACGGGCCGATCTCGGTGATGGTGGCCGACCACGACCGCGCCGGGGTGCTGTTGGCCCAGCTCCGCTCGTTGACCCAGGGCTACACCGTCCCCGAGGACGGCTGCGCCAGCTACCGGGCGCTCCTGGAGGGGCTGGCCGACCTGGAGGCCGACACGCACCTCCACGTGCACAAGGAGAACAACGTGCTGTTCCCGGTGGTGCTCGGAAGGGGACAGACCCTCGACGGCGACGCCTGACCGGGGCCGGCGGTAGCGTCCGCTCCGTGGCCGAGTGGGGAGGTCTCGATCCTGACAGCCCGGCCGGCAACGACCGACCGCTGCCCGACCAGCTCTTCCCCGCGTGGTACGAGCGGGGGGCGGCCCGGCCCGGAGGGCGCTGGCAGGTGCGGAGCTGGGTCGGGGGCGACCACCCCGACGGGGCGGTGGTCGACGACCCGGGCGACACCGCCGAGCTGTTCGAGATCTGGCGGGCCGACCTCGACGAGGAGCTCCGCCCCCGGCTCTGGTTCAACCCCCGGGCCCTGCCCCACACGCCACCGATGTGGTTCGTCGCTCTCCCCGAGCTCTCGTCGCCCCGACCGGCGATGACCCTCGTGGGGTACTCCGACCCGTGCGTGCCGGCGGGCACGGTGGTCTCGAAGGGGGCGTTCTTCCACCTCCCGGTGCGCAACGAGGACCAGGTGGGCGCGCTGCGGTGGTGGCGCGACGAAGCGGTCGCCGATCAGATCTTCGTCGCCCCGGCGTGGCGACGGCACCGGGTGGCCTTCGCCATGATCTTCGCCGCTTCGGCCTACCACCAGCTGATGGGATGGCCGGGTCGGCTCCACACCGACGGGCGCCGCACCCAGCTGGGCGAGAACCTCGTGAAGGGCCTGCGCAGGGGGAACCTGCCGGCGCCGCTCACGACGCTGATGCCCCCGATGGACCCCGAACCGGGACCGGATCCGACCTGATCCTTTACCGGATCGGTCGACTGCCCTAGCCTGACCGTATCGGCGCGCCCACGGTGGGTGGCCGGGTGGGAGCCGATCGTGTCGATCATGCGCAGCAAGGGCCTGTTGGCGTCGGTGGGCGTGGCCACGGCGACGGTGACGACGTTCGCAGGGGCCGCCCCGGTGGTGGTGAGCACGGCCGGTGCTGTCGACGGCGCCGACGACGCCAACACGATCGCCGCCGAGCCGACCACCGACGGCACCTTCGAGTCGTGCTCGGCGTACTTCGGCTACGGCAAGAACGAGGAGGACGCCGTCCTCGAGCTCACCACCTTCCCGGTGGCGGTGGAGGGCGGCACCCCCGAGGGGCCTGCGCCGACGGTGGAGAACGGTGGGATCGACGTCGTGCTGGTGATCGAGGACGTCGACGGCAACGAGCTGCGTTGCGTCCCCGAAGAGGTGAGCGAGGACGACTGGGACGACACCTGGGGCGGTACGCCGATCAACTTCCCGCCGTACCCCGGCCCGGGCCACTACCCCTACCCCAGCGAGGGCAGCGGCGGGGACGAGGAGTTCGAGGAGATCGTGGTCGACGAGATCCTGGGCACGCCGGCGGCCATCGGCGATCTCGGCGAGATCGACCAGGTGAGCTTCGAGGTCGTCGGTGTCCCGGAGGGCTACACGCTCGTCGACCCGGTGGCGGCCACCCCGCTCCCCATGATCCTCGATGAGACGTTCGGTGGCGGGTTGGAGGGGTTGATCGACGAGGTGGCCGCCGAGGTGGCGCTCCTGGCCGGGCCCGAGGCCGCGGCGGCGTGGACCGTGGCCATCAATGCTTGCAGCACCGAGGTCGAACCACCCAACGCGGACTCTCCGGAGCTGCTCGCGGCGATCCAGGCGCTGGCCGACGAGATCTTCGTCAGTCCTCCGACGGTGGAGTCGCCGGTGTCGTGTGGCGAGCTCGGCGAGACCTTCTTCGTCACCGCGTTCGTGCTGGCGGTCCGGGCCACGATCGCCAACGAGAGCCCGATCACGGTCTCGTTGCCGGTCCCGTCGCCCACGACGGCTGCCCCCCCTGCGGCCGCTGCGGTCGAGGTGACGCCGGCGTTCACCGGCTAGCGCCCGCCGGCCGCTCGGCCAGCCCCAAGCGCATCATCGTTCGTCTGCACGGACGAGCGGACGGGCGGCAGTCGCACACGGGACGGCGGCTCATCCGCCGAGCCCGGGTCAGTCCACCGCGAGGTGACGCTCCGTCGACGACGGGTGCCGGTCGGCCTCGGGTCCGGGGGGTTCGAGCGGCTCCGGCGGGAGCCGGAAGGCGACTCGTCCGCCCGGGGGCGGTTCCACCCAGACCTCGCCGCCGTGGGCCTCGACCAGGCCTCGGGCGATGGCCAGGCCCAGCCCCGCACCGCCCGTGTCGCGGGTCCGGCTGGCGTCGGCGCGGGTGAACCGGTCGAAGGCGGCATCCTCGAAGCCGGGCGGGAACCCCGGCCCGGCGTCGACGACCCGCACCCACGGCCCGGCCGGATCGGCGCCCACCGAGACCTCCACGTTCGATCCCGGCGGGGCATGGCGGATGGCGTTGTCGAGCAGGTTGCGTACGACGCGCCCCAGCGCACTCGGGTCCCCGGTGGTCCCCACGCGGCCGGTGGTGAGCAGCGTCAGGTCGATGCCGCCTGCGGCGGCGGTGGGAGCCAGGGCTTCCAGGGCCTCGTCGGCGATCTCGGCCAGGTCGATCGACTCGACGGCGAGGTCGAGGCGGCCGCTCTCCACCCGGACCAACAGGAAGAGGTCGTCGACGAGGACGGTGAGCGCCTCGACGTCGCGCTGCATCGAGCGGTAGTAGCGAGGGGTGTCGTCGACGACGCCGTCGGCCAGCGCCTCGATGGCCGCCCGCAGCGCGGCCAGGGGGGTGCGCAGGTCGTGGCTGATGTTCGACAGCACGAGGTTGCGCTCTTCTTCGAGTGCGGTGCGGGTCGCCTCGAGCTCGCCGAGGCGGGCGTTGAGCTGGTCGACCGCCCGACCCACGTGCCCCAGCTCGTCGGCGCGGTCGAGGAGGGCCCGGGCCTCGCGGTCGCCGTGTTCGATGCGCCCGACGACGTCCTCGAGATGGCGCACGTCGCGGCTGAGCGGCGTGGTGGCGACGAGCACGAGCCCCGTGGCGAAGACCGAGGTGATGATCAGCACGGACACGACGGTGGCCAGGTCGCTGCTGTCGAGCACCATGACGTAGGCGAGGGCGAACGCCGCCAGGGTGCCGAGGGCGAGGCCGGCGAGGGTGATCGTCAGCAGCTGGGCGCGGAGCGACCGGGTCCGACGGTTCATGGCTCGGACCGCCAGCCCGGCGGCGACCACCACGGCCAGGAGGGCGGTGGAGGCGACGAGCGCCCGGCCCGGGTAGTCGGCGATCTGTTCGTTCCACGCCGCCGCCCCGAGGAGCGCGCTCATGGCTCGAACCGGTAGCCGACGCCCCACACGGTGACGATCCAGCGGGGCTCGTCGGCGTCGGCCTCGAGCTTCTGGCGCAACCGGCCGACGTGCACGGTGACGGTGGCCGGGTCCTGGTAGTCGGGGGAGGAGTCCCACACCGAGGTCAGGAGCTGGCGACGGGAGAAGACCTGGCGGGGAGAGGAGGCGAGGTGCTCGAG
Organism: Acidimicrobiales bacterium; assembly: GCA_025455885.1. NCBI lineage: Bacteria > Bacillati > Actinomycetota > Acidimicrobiia > Acidimicrobiales > Acidimicrobiales bacterium. The sequence continues at coordinate 163,742 of JALOLR010000002.1, read as the reverse complement.
GAGGTCGAACTCCTTCGGGGTGAGCGTCACGAGGCGGTCGTCCACCTCGACCTCGCGAGCGAGCCGGTCGATGCGCAACGCACCGAAGTCGAGCACGGGCTCCTCGCCGACCGTCCCTCCGCCCCCGACGGGTGCGGCGACGGGCTGGGTGCGGCGCAGCACGGAGCGCACCCGGGCTGCGACCTCACGGGGGGAGAAGGGCTTGACGACGTAGTCGTCGGCACCGAGCTCGAGGCCGAGGATGCGGTCGACCTCCTCCACCCGGGCGGTGAGCAGGATCACGGGGACGTCGCTGCCGCGGCGGAGCTCCTTCAGCACCGTGAGGCCGTCGGTGCCGGGCAGCATCACGTCGAGGACGACGAGATCCGGCGTGTTGACCGCCAGCCAATCGGTCGCCGCGGATCCGTCGCCGAGGGCGTGCACCTCGTAGCCCTCCCGGCGCAGATACTCCGCCACCACGTCGCGGACCGTCGGCTCGTCGTCGACGACGAGCACCGTGCCGGCGTTGGGGGACTTGTCCACGAGCGCCACCGTAGGCCCGGCGGGTTCCACGGTGGCGGGCGGAACCCGGAGTTTCGACATCGTTGCGGAGTCCGTGGGCCGCGCGAGAGATCGGCCCGGCATGGTGAGTCCATGACCACGACCTCCGCATCAGACACCCCATCCCCCCCCGACAGCTCCGACCCGCCGTATCCCGCGATCCCGCCCTCGGACGACGGCGGGACAGACGCGAGCCGCCGCCGACGTCGGCGGCGCTGGGCCCTGGCGGGGGCCGCCACCGTGGTGTTCGCCGTAGCCGCCGCGTTCGTCCTCGTCGTGTTCCAGCCGCAGAAGCTCTTCATCGACGACAAGGTCGACGAGGCGCTCCCCGGTCTCGTCGTGGCGGGCGAGCCCCCCGTCGTCGAGGCGACCCCGGCCGATGTCCCCGCGGAGCCGCCGGCCGGGGACCCGGTCGTGCCGCCGGCGCCACCGTTGCCGACCGACCCGTACGAGGCCGCTCTCGTCGAGGCTCAGCGGCTCGGCGCTCCTGTCGCCGTCACCGCAGGCGCGTTCGTCAGCGTCGACCATCCCACCTCGGGCGACGCCTTCGTCGTCGTGCAGCCCGACGGATCGCGCGTCCTGCGCATCGAGAACCTCGACACCGACAACGGCCCGGACCTGCGGGTCGTGCTGTCCACCGCCGAGGTGGGCAGCGGCGACTACGACGAGCTCGTCGAGCTGGGCCGGCTGAAGGGCAACATCGGGAGCCAGAACTACGAGATCCCCGCCGACCTCGACCTCACCACCATCCGATCGGTCGTGATCTGGTGCGAGCGGTTCTCCTCGAGCTTCGGTGAAGCCCCCACCGCCACCGGCTGACCGTTCGCTCGGGCCGGCCGGGCGAGCCGGCCTCGCCGGCCCGAGTCTTCGAGAAGGTCGTCTCACACCGGCATCGGTGCCGGCACGAGACGGATGCTCCGGCTCCCTCGGGGATCAGTCGTGCGCCATGGCGTCGATGCAGACGGCGACGGCCAGCAGCAACACGTCGTCCTCGCCGTCGGCGATCTCGATCCCGTAGGTGTCGCGGACGCGGAACCATCGCTTGGAGACGGTGGCCACCGTGTCGCCGTCGCGTTCGATCTCGTACTCGTGGTCCACGAAGTTCCCGTGGGCCTTCAGGTCCGGTCCTCCGTCGACGTCGATCTGGTACCGCTCGCGGATCCCGATGAGCGCCTTGTGCACTGTGGCGCTGCCAGAGTCGCGCTCGATGACCATCTTGTCGCGGACGCTCAGGACACGCTCCTGAATCTCGGCGAGGTCGTTGCCGTTCGCGTCCTCGAGGATGAACTTCTTGCGGAGGTGGAGGGCCTTGCCGTTGGCCTTGTAGATCCTCGATCCGTTCTCGTCCTCGATCCACGAGTCGTCGCCGATCGACATCACCTTGGTGCGCATCTGGAAGCGGTGGTGCCCACCGCCGCCACCGCCGCGTCGATCTCGAAGACCCATGACCGACCTCCTCAGACGGACCGGACCGACAGGCCGGCCCGGTCCTTCACGACGTAGGCCATGATCAGGGCCAGCGGGAAGAAGAAGAGGCTCAGGATGAAGTAGCCGATGAAGCTGTGGCCCTTGCGGCCGGCGACACGCGCCGGCCAGAACGCGAGCGCGACCCAGATGATCAGTCCGAGGATGCCGAGACTGATCCACCCGGCGCTGGAGAGTGCGAACACAGAGTCCTCCGAGGGGGAGCGGTTGCGCGGAGTCGGTCCCCGGGCGAGATGCCGACTCCACCATCTCCGGTGAGGTCCGTCATCGCCCACAGTGGATGAACGGGCGGCCTGCGCCCCGCCGGCAGACGGCGACCGTCGACAGGCGCTCCGTCAGGCGTCGCGTGGCGGGTGCTACGTTCCCCGCGCTGTGGAGCCTGCGTCCCCCGCTGAGACCGCCGAGGGAGCGCGCCGCCTCGTCGTCGTCGACCAGGCGCTGCGAGCCCGGGCCTGGTGGGGGGACACCCTCGTCGCCGAGTCGACGGCGACCGTGCGGGTGGAGGAGGACGGCGTCGAGCCCACGCTGTGGTTCCCGGCCGGGGACGTACGGGCGGACCTGCTCGTCGACGAGGGTCGGCGGGTGAGCTGTCCGGTCAAGGGCGAGGCCCGGCTGTGGAGCCTGGCCGGCACGATCGCCCCGGGCCAGGCCGGTCAGTCGGCACGAGGGTGGGCTGCGGAGGCGCCGCCCCGGACCGACGGCAGCGATGTGGCGTGGGGCGTCGACGAGCCGTCGGCTGCAGCCGTCGCGCTGGCCGGGCTCGTGTCGTTCGACCACGACCGGGTGCGCGTCGAGCTGGTCGACGACTGGGACACCGAGGACCCCCGGGGCGTCGTGACCCTCGGCTTCCCGAACTGGGGGGACGCCGTCGACCTGGTCGAGATCCTCGACGTGCACCACGACGGGGACCGGCGCTGGCTGGGCTCGGGCCGCTTCGACGCGTTCCGCCCGGTCGTCGAGGGCAGCCAGATGCTCGGCCAGGCGATGGTCGCCGCCGCCCGGCACAGCGGCGGCCGCCGGGTGGTGTCGGCCCACATGGTGTTCACCCGCCCCGGCGACGCCCGCCGCCCCCTGGAGTTCGAGCTCGACGAGATCACCCACGGCCGCACCTTCACCGCGGTCGGGGTGCGGGTGACCCAGGGGGGCCGCACGTGCGCGGCCGGGACGCTGCTGCTCGACGAGACCGCCCCCGACCTCATCCGCCACGAGGATCCGGGACCCGATGCCGCCGGCCCGTACGAGAGCCCTCCCTACGACATGTCCGTCACCGGTCGGGCGCTGCGCATCGTCGACGACGCCTACGACGGCTCCCCCGACGCGCCGGTCGGACCACCCGAGATCGACGCGTGGGTGAAGTTCCGGGAAGTCCCCGACGACCGGGCGCTCCACGCCGGTCTGCTCGCCCAGTTCACCGGGCACCTCTCGATCGCCGCCGCCATGCGACCCCACGCCGAGGTGAACCAGCACCAGGCCCACCGCACCGTGTCCACCGCCATCAACGCCATCGCGTTGTCCGTGCACGCCGACGTCCACGCCGACCGGTGGATGCGCTACCGCCACCTGTCCACGTTCGCCGGCGACGGCATGACCCGTTCGGAGTGCCGGGTGTACGACCTCGACGGCCGTCTGGTCGCCTCGTTCTCGGTCGACGCCATGGTCCGGGCGATGACCCACGCCGGCACGGTCGACCACCGCACGGCGCTGTGAGCCTCTCGTCGGGTCGGGGCCCGCTCAGCGCCCACCGGGCCGGGCGGTTCGTGCCCCCGATCCCGGACGGGACGGTGTACGTCGAGCCGCTGCCGCGCCGCGTGCGGGCGGTGGTGGACGGGCGCACCGTCGTCGACAGCGAGGAGGTGCTCCTCGTGCACCGCGGCGGTGGCCCTCCGGTGTACGCCTTCCCCGAGGGCCACGTCACCGGGTTGGCCTCCACACAGGAGCCGGCGGCGCCCGGGCACGTGACCGTGGCGTGGGAGGCGGCCGACGCCTGGTTCGAGGAGGACGAGGAGACCTTCCTGCACGCCCGCAACCCCTACCACCGCGTCGAGTGCCTCCGGACCTCCCGGCACCTGCGCGTGGCGGTGGGCGGCGTGGTCCTGGTCGACACCACGTCGACCACGGGGGTGTACGAGACGGCGCTCCCGCCGCGCCTCTACGTCGCCCGCGAGCTGGTGCGCACCGACGTGCTGGTTCGCAGCGCCACCACCTCGTTCTGCCCCTACAAGGGCACGGCGTCGTACTGGAGCGCGGTGGTCGACGGGATGACGGTCGCCGACGTCGCGTGGAGCTACGACGACCCGTTGCCCGAGAGCGAGGCCATCCGGGGGATGCTGAGCTTCTACGACGACCGGGTGGAGCTCACCCACGACATGCCGGGCGCCGGCTGACGCTCCGGTGGCGGACCTCAGTCGTTGCGGGGGAACCCGAGGTCGATGGTGCTCGTGCCGGGGGTCGGCCAGCGCGAGGTGACGACCTTCGGTCGGGTGTAGAAGCGCAGGCCGTCGGGGCCGTAGATGGCGTGGTCGCCGAAGATCGAGCTCTTCCACCCGCCGAAGGAGTGGGACGCGACCGGTACGGGGATGGCGACGTTGATGCCGACCATGCCGATGTGGACCCGGCGCTGGAAGTGGCGAGCGGCCGCGCCGTCGGAGGTGAACAGCGCGACGCCGTTGCCGTACGGGGTGGCGTTCACGAGGGCGATGGCTTCGTCGATGTTCGCGGCCCGCACCACGCCGAGCACCGGGCCGAAGATCTCGTCGTCGTAGACCCGCATGCCGGGCGCGACCCCGTCGAGGAGCGAGCAGCCCAGGAAGAAGCCCTGTTGGCGCGGTGGCGTCGACCCGTCGACGACCACCCGGGCGCCCTCCCCGGGGGCGTTGACGACGTAGTCGCGCACCCGGTCCCGGTGAGCGGCGGTGACGAGCGGTCCCATCATCGAACCGGGCTCGTCGCCCGGCCCGACGACGATGTCGGGGATGCGGGCGGCGATGGCCTCGACGAGGGCGTCGGCGATCGGGCCGACCGCGACGACCACGGAGATGGCCATGCACCGTTCCCCGGCCGATCCGTAGCCGGCGCTGACGGCCGCGTCGGCGGCGGCGTCGAGGTCGGCGTCGGGGAGGACGACCATGTGGTTCTTGGCGCCGCCGAGGGCCTGGACCCGCTTGCCGTGGGCGGTGCCGGTCTCGTGGACGTGGCGGGCCACGGGCGTGCTGCCGACGAAGGAGACGGCCGCGACGTCGGGGTGGGCGAGGATCGCCTCGACGGCCTCGGCGTCGCCCTGCACCACGGTGAGCACGCCGTCGGGCAGACCGGCCTCGCCGGCCAGTTCGGCCAGGCGCAGCGCCGCCGACGGGTCCTTCTCGGAGGGCTTGAGGACGAAGGAGTTGCCGGCCGCGATGGCGTTGGCGGCCATCCACAGCGGCACCATCGCCGGGAAGTTGAACGGGGTGATCCCGGCCACCACCCCGAGCGGCTCGAGCACCGTCTGTACGTCGACCCCGCCGGCCACCTCGGTGCTGAGCGCGCCCTGGAGGAGGTGGGGGAGGCCGCACGCGAACTCGACGTTCTCGATGCCCCGGGCGAGCTCGCTGGCGGCGTCGTCGAGCACCTTGCCGTGCTCGCTGGTCACGATGGCGGCCAGCTCGTCGCGGTGGCGGTCGAGCAGCTCGCGGTAGCGGAACATGACCGTGGCGCGGGTCTTGAGCGACGCCGCGCCCCAGTCGGCGGCCGCCGCCGCGGCGACCTTCACGGCCTCGTCGACCTCGGCGGCCGAGGCGAGGGCCACCTCGCCGGTCTGTTCCCCGGTGGCGGGGTCGAACACCGGTCCCGACCGCCCGGAACGGCCCGGCCGGGGGTGCCCGTCGATCCAGTGGCCGATGGCTCTCATGGGCGGGGTCGGCTCAGAGCCGGTAGAGCCGGCGGCTGTTCTCGCCCATGATCTTGGCCTGGACGGACGGTTCCAGGGTGCCCATCTTGGCCTCGACGCTCTGCAGCGGGTCGGGGTAGAGGCAGGTCGGGTGCGGGAAGTCGGTCTCGAACAGGATGCGGTCCTCGCCGACGGCGTCGATGAGGTCCGGGAGCTTGTTGCGGTTGTTCTCGAACCAGAAGGTGGCGTACATGTTCGTGCGGAAGTACTCCGACGGCGGCTTCTCGAACTTCTCGAGCTCGTCGGGGGCGTTCTCGCCCATCTCGTAGTCGAGCGTCTCGAGGATGAACGGGATCCAGCCGACGCCGCTCTCGACCGACACGGCCTGGAGCTTGGGGAACCGGTCGAACACGCGGGACAGGATGAGGTTGGTGACCACCCGGGCGTTGCCGATGAACAACAGGGTGCCGCCGATGGCGAGCTTGGTGCCGTCGGCCTGCGACGGCCAGGGGTAGTGGCCGTAGAAGGTCATGCCGGTCACGCTGGCCCCGATGTGGAAGTGCACCGGGAGCTGCAGGTCGGCGCACACCTCCCAGAACGGGTCCCAGGCCGGGTTGGCGAGGTCGGGGGCGCCGAGGTCGTGGGGGTCCGAGGTCATGTTCACGCCGCGGGCGCCGAGGCCGGCGACCCGGGCCGCCTCGTAGGCGCAGGCTTCGACGTTCCAGGCGGGCATGAGCGGCATGGGGAGGAGGCGGTTGTCCGACTCGGCCTGGATCTCGGCCATGCGGTCGTTGTAGATCTCGATGGTGAGCCGCTTCAGGGCCTCGTCCTCGATCATGCCGAGGTCCTGGCCGCCGAGGCCGATGGTGCTCGGGAAGATGACCTGGGCGTCGATGCCGAACTCGTCGAGGACCTTGATCCGCTCCGCGGGGTCGGAGGCGCCGGCGTGGGCGTCCTCGGGGGCCCAGGTCATCAGCGACTCGATGGCCTTGTGCTTGTGGCCGTCGCGGCCGATCACCGCGCCGGCGGCGTAGATGCCGAGGGGGTGGCCGTCGAACACCCACGACGGCTGACCGTCGATGACCTCGACGTGGGGGACCCGGTCCTTCACCGAGGCGGGCGCACGGCTGGTGAACAGATCGGCGGTCTCGGACCAGTGGCTGTCGGCATCCACGACGAAGAGGTTTTCTAACATGGACGTCAACTGTAGCATCGGTCACATGACAGTCGCTGAGGTCAACGGGTTGGACGTGGCGTACGAGCTCATCGGGGACGGGGAGGAGACCTGGACCATCACCCCGGGGGGCCGCTTCACCAAGGAGTCGCCGGGGGTGCGCGAGCTGGCCGAGGCCCTGGCCGCGGCCGGGAAGCGGGCGCTGATCTGGGACCGCCCGAACTGCGGCGAGTCGAGCGTCTGCTTCGAGGGTGACACCGAGTCGAGCATGCAGGGCGACACGCTCGCCCAGCTGCTGCGCCAGCTCGAACTCGGTCCGGCCGTCATCATGGGCGGCTCGGGGGGCGCCCGCGTCTCGCTCCTCACGGCGGTGCGCAACCCCGACGTCGCCAAGGGCCTCGCCATGCTCTGGGTCTCCGGGGGCACCTACGGGCTCATGTCCCTCGGTGTCCACTACTGCGGCGAGTCGATCCGGGCGGCCTGGAACGGAGGGATGGAGGCGGTCGTCGAGCTCCCCGAATGGCAGGAGGTGCTCGAGCGCAACCCGGGGAACCGCCGGCGGTTCCTCGACCTCGACCCGGCCGACTTCCTCGTCACCATGGACCGGTGGATGCTGGCGTACTGCCCGTGCGGCGACGCCCTGATCCCCGGCCTGCCCGACGAGGAGGCTCGGGCCTTCACGCTCCCGACCCTGGTGTTCCGCAGCGGTGAGAGCGACATGCACCACACCCGCGCCACGAGTGAGTCCCTCGCCGCGTTGTTGCCGAACGCCACCCTGGTCGAGCCGCCCTGGCCGGACACGGCGTGGATCGACCGCCAGGTGGCACGCGAGGCGGACCCGGAGGCCGGCCTCTTCGCCCGCTGGCCCGAGCTGGCCCCTCAGCTGCTCGACTGGGCCGACTCGTCGGTCGGCTGACCAGCCGCATCCGCAGCGCCCCCGCCAGGATTCGAACCTGGGCACACGGTTTAGGAATGCGACCTCGTCCGTTCGGCTGGTGCTGCCCGGTGTCGTCGTATGGGCTGTTTACCCTGCTCAGAGCCTTGCGTGCGTCCACCTAGTGTCGGGCGGTGTTAGCCGATCTCGGGCCGTTGGCGTCCCACTAGTGGGACACTCTGATGGGACACATCGTCTGGCGACCTCTCGGGCTGGCACGGGACATCCGACCGGAAAGCTCGGAACCGGCTGGGCCAGACGGCTACCGTCCAGCCCGTGGACAGGGTCAGCAGCATCTTCGAGGGCTGTTACGAGGCGAACCGGGCTGCTTCGCTAGCCGGCGTTCCCATCTCGACCGTCTACGACTGGGCTCGTAAGGGAATTGTTTCCCCATCGGTGTCCAAGGAGCGCCCAAAGCTCTGGTCGTACGGCGACCTGATGTCCCTTCGGATCGTCTACTGGCTTCGCCATCCGAAGCATGCCGACCGTGTGCCGGCGAGTCCGATGAGTCAGGTGCGGAGAGCGCTCGTACAGCTCGAGGCCCAAGGAGTAGATCTTTGGTCTGTCGGCGAGGGTGGCCATGCGAGCCCTCTCTGCGTAGACCGAACGGGACAGGTCATTATCCGGGAGAAGGACCAGGTCCGGGATCTCGCTGGGCAGGGGCCATTGGCCTCCGATCTCCTTGATGTGCTCGGCCCGTTCGATGTCAGCGCCGACGAGTGGGGCCCTGACCTCCGCCGCCCGATGCCTCATCTCAGGATCGTCCCGGGCAAGGTGAGCGGGGAGCCACACCTTGAGCACTCACGGCTCACGACGTCCTCAGTTGTTGCGCTGGCCGACCGAGGGTTCACGCTCGAAGACATCCGTCGGCTCTACCCGGACGAAAGCCCGGAGGCATTGAGAGAGGCGATCGAGCTCGAGCATCGTCTGGCGGCCTAGCTCGGTGGAGGCGGGCGCAAACCCAACTCGGATGGCTCTCGATGTCAACTTTCCCGAGCCGATCCTGGCGTCTTTGGCGGAGTTCCTGGTTGATGTCGAGCTGATTCCTGTTCGGCGTATTGATCCAGCGCTCTCCGAGTTGGACGATCGGGCACTCATGCTCGCGCTTCGCCAGGAGGGCTTCGACTGGCTGATCACGAACAACTATCGAATGCTCCGCAACCCCAGTGAGTTGGCGGCGATTCTCAAGGCGCGAATGAAGATTTTCGCCATTCAAGGCCTGGGGTCGGATCCACTTCGAGCCACGGGGGCTCTGCTGCTCGATCTACCTGGGGCGGTCCGGCGATCCCGATCTGGGCGTAGCGAGGTTTTCTGGTCACGTCCACGCAACCCCGAGCCCCAAGATCCATGGGAGCTTCTTGAGCGGGCGGCGGATCATCGGCACCAGGAAGCGGCGGCGCTCTACGAGGAGGTGGCAGTTTCCGACGAGGAGGCTGCGCAGCCGTGGCGAGGGCGGGACTGACTCAGACAGGGTTGCGCAGGGGCGGTGTAGCGGAGGGAGCGAGCTCTTGCTGAGCGCAGCCTGGTTGCGTGGCTCGTGCTCTCGCTTCGGTGCTAACCGAAGAGGTCGTCGGTGATGTCCCATCCGACTGACGGCGGCTCGACCGCTCTGGTCGGAGGTGCTGGTTCGGGTTGGCCGGTGTCGATGGCGAGGTCTTTGGCGGTGGTGCGTTGGAGGGCTCGCCGGAGGACGTTGGTGGGATCGGGTCCGGGTTCAGGTGGGCCGTCGCTGAGGTCGACGCCGCGGGGTGGTTCGCCCGTTATGTAGATGCGGTTGGTGTGGCGGCCGCGGCTGAGGGCGACGTAGCCGCTCTCGCGGGTGAGCTCGTCGGATCCGAGCAGGAGGGCGTGGTCGACGGTGGCGCCCTGGGCCTTGTGGATGGTGGTGGCGTAGCCGTGGGCGATGTGGCCGCCGTCGAGGTAGTAGGCGGGCAGGGTGACCTGGTGCTTGAGGGTGGCGATGGTGATGGTTCGCCGGTCAGGGTCGACGTGGGTGATCGAGGCGCGGGTGCCGTTGTTGACGCCGAGCCGGCGGTCGTTGCGGAGACAGACGATCTGATCCCCGGCCTGGAACGGTCGCTCGTTGACCACGAGCTCGGGGCCGGTGAGGTGGCCGGCTCGCTCCAGGACGGCTCGGGCGCGGCCGTTGAGCTCGTCGACGTCGGCTCGGCGGTAGGCGAGCATCGCGGTGGTGTCGCCGGTGGCGTACAGGGCCCACCAGTCGCTGATGAGGCGCCGGCGGAGGATCGGGGCGGCTCGGCAGGTCACGATGCGGTCGTGGTCCTCGTAGGCGGCGAGGGCGTGGGTGGTGTCGCCGTCGCGGAGCTCGCCGAGCGCGTGGCGTTCCCAGTCGTCGCGTTGGCGGCGGTTCTCGACGAGCTGGATGGGGTCGAGGCGTCGGACAAGTCCGGCGAGCACGCCACCGGCGTCGATCTCGGGGAGTTGTCGGGGGTCACCGACGAGGACGACTTTGGCGCCGGCCCGGTCCGCGGCGTCGAGGATGGGGGCGAGAGTTCGTGTTCCGGCCATGCCGGCTTCGTCGATGACGAGCACGGTGCGGTGGTCGAGATGTTGACCACCGTTGTCGAGCTCGATCCGCAACTTGGCGAGCGTGGTCGAGGGGATGCCGGCTGAGCTCTGAAGCTCTTGGGCGGCGATGCCGGCGACAGCGGCGCCGAGGACCCGGTAGCCGGCGTGGTGCCAGGCGAGATGGGCGGCGTCGAGCGTGAAGGTCTTGCCGGTCCCGGCTGCGGCGGTGACGACGTCGACGCCGTTGCCGCTGCGGCAGAGTCGCACGACCATCTCGGCCTGCTCGGCGCCCAGGGTCGGGCGCCCGCGCAGGACGTTCGACACCTTGTCGGTGGGGACGACGCCCGCGCCGGTGCAGGCGCGGGCGCATGCTCGTTCGACGAGGTGGGTCTCGAGGGCGATGAGTTCTGCGGTCGACCAGCGCTGGCCGTTGAGCGCCGGGATGATGGTCCCGTCCGTTCGGCGGATCGCCTCTGATTGGGTCGGTTCGGACGACCTGCCGAGCCGGATGACTTCGGGATGGGTGAGGAATCGGTCGGCCAAGGTCTCGATGCTGGCCACGGTCGCTCCTCGTGGTGCCCGTTCGGCGAGCGATCGCAGGACGTCGCGGCGGTCGAACGTGGATGCCTTGGTCGTCAAGCCCTCCGGGGCCAGGAGCTGGGCGAACAGCGAAGTCGGGACCGGTTCCGGGACCGATCTCGGGACCAAGTCCGGGACCGATCCGAGGTCACGTGGGTCCCATCCAATGTCCAGGGCCTTCTCGGTCCACAGGGTCTTCATGGATTGGCCGTGGTCGGGTGCGGTCTTGGCTTGCCGTGTCTCGAGCGCGGCGAGCTCTGCGGCGCGAGCGGACCGGAACCCCGTCTCGCTGAGGTGCTCCTCGATCTGGCGGCGCCGATCCGAGAAGTGCCGCAGCACAGTCTTGGGGATGCCGGCCACATCGGCGATCCCGTTGCGGACCGCCTCCCAGTCCACCCCGAGCCGCTGGGTGAGTTCGGCGCGCAGGTGAGCTTCGTAGAGGTAGCCGGCGGTCTTGGCGTGCAGGTACAACAACCGGCCATCCAGGGTCCGCCACCGCCCGTCAGGGCATCGCGCCATGTTGGCCACCAGGACGTGCGTGTGAAGGTGCGGGTCCCCCGCCCGGCTCGTGCGATGCCTAAACGCCGCGGCGACGAGCCCTTCGACTTCGATCTGGTGGGAGCCCTGCGACCCGGTCCGTGAGCGGGCGGCCTCGCGCTCCACGTAGCCCAGAGCAGCGTCGACGGCTGCCTCGTGGGCTTCGCGAACCTGCGTGGCGATCGGTTCGTCAGCGAGCCCGACGAGCAAGGACACCGACTTCGGTGCCCGGAAGGTGAGGTCGAAGCCGGCGATTCGTCGGCCACCGAATCGGCCGAGCTGTTCACCGGTGGTCGGGTCGAGGCCCGACCAAACGGCATGGAGGTCGTCGGCCGTGACTTCGCGGTCGAGCCCGAGCTGGTCAGCGGCGCTGCCGACCCAGCGACCAGGTGCCTCACCGACGCCGCGGTAGTACTCGTCGACACCTTCGGCGACCGCAGCGAGGTAGTAGCCCTCGCCCTGGAGATGGATCTTCCCGATGCTCGGCACGGGGCCACTCGGCCGAGTTGCTCTTGCCGTAGCTGGTTGTTCCGGATCCGGTGATCCCGTCCCGGTCCGGGACCGTGGCACTCTGGTGAGTGCAAGTTCGTGACTGGTTCCTGGGGTGCTTTCGTGGGGATGGCCGGGACCGGGGAGGGCGAGGTGGAGGGAAGGCTGGATCGGTGGCGGGTCATGGTTCGAAGAGGCGGTTGCGGGGTGTTAGGGGAGCGGCATGAGCGGTTGGTCTGGCGGCGCGTGAGGCGACGGAGGTCGGGCCCGCGATGTCCGATGGCTGTGGTCGGCGGAGCCCGGAGGAGTGGAGGTCGATCCGGTAGCTGGCGGCACCGAACCGGCCGGTCAGCTCGTCCCTGCTCGAGTGGCGTTCGACGAGACCGGACTCGATGAGGATCTGGAGGGCTCGGGCGACGGCGTCCTTCGAGCGGCCGAGCGCAGTCGCGAGTGAGCGGACGTCGACCCTGACAGGCGCAAGCGGGCGTAGCGCGTCGGAGCGGAGCACGAGCTCCTCGAGCACGAGCCACGCCGTCGGCTCCAGCGAACGGCGGACCTGGAGTGCCGGCTCAGTGAGGACGAGGATCGGTGTCTCGTCTACCGGCTTCACGCCGCCTCGCCGCGGTTGCTCGTGGTCGGGGCGCCTTCGATGAGCCGGCGCAGCCGCTCACGTGGGGCGCGCAGGCTTCGTCCCACCCTGATCACCGGCAGGCCTTCCCCGGTGCTCAGGTAGCGCTTCGCCTCCGCGTACGCGGTCGTTCGGCTGATCCGAAGTAGTTCAGCAGCCTCCGTGACGGTGAGCAGCTCCGGCCATTCGTCGAGTGCCATCTGGGTCTCCCAGGGTCAGGACGGCACCGACGCGTAGCCGTCTCTCCCTTACCCCACTCCCGGAGTCGGCTCGCGTCGCGACTGGGCTACGTCATCGCCCGTGTGAGGAAGTCGGCGCTTCGGATCTGAAGGGGGACTGATCCCTGGGTGAGGGTCACGGTGCGGCGAATAATCCGCTCCCCGATGAGCTGGCAGCGAGCCTGCGAACCGGCGGCGGCGCGTGGTCCCAATTCGTTCAGTTCGACGGCGCAGGGGTGTCGAACAGATCGGCTTCGAGCATAGTCGGCCCCTCCCCTGAGGACGCCGACAGGTCCTGGTGGACCCTCAGTAGCGCAGCTCGTTGAGGTGTCGAATCGGCCGCAAGGGGCAACTCTGCGACCACCACGATGCGTCGAGGTGTCGAACTGGCGGGAAGCGAGGCGCGGCAGTGGGCGCGCAGTCTGCTGTTCAGATCCTCGACGTGGGCCGACGGAGCAGGCACCACGAGGGCGATGATGTCTTCTTCGCCGGGCACCCTGCTGGGGACACCGAGGACGGCGGCGACGAGGACGTCGGGGTGAGTTTCGAGGACTCGCTCGATGGTAACGGGATCGATTTTCTGGGCTCCGCGTTGGATGAGGTAGCCCAGGCGCCCGGTGATGGTCACGGTGCCGTCGGGTTCGATGCGGGCGAGGTCCCCGGTTCGGTGAGCGCCCGCGCAACGGGCGAATCCACCGTCGGCGCCGATCGTCCCCTCCATGTGCGCGGGTGAGTTGACGACAAGCTCCCGGTCACCGTCGGCGGTGTCGGTCAGCTCGACAGTGACGTCGGCGAGCGGTCTCCCGATCGTCGTCCAGCGCTGAGCGGCCGGGTCCCAAGGGCGGCTCATGATGGCCACCCCCCCGAGCTCGGTCGACCCGTAGCCCGAGGTCACCGGGCACTGGAACGTTCGCTCGAGCTGCTCGGCCAGGGCGGGCAGGATCGCCGAGCCGCCGATACCGACATGCAGGAGCCCGGGCGGGGGCCGGTCGGCTCGGGCCCACTCCCGGACCAGGCGCTGGGCCGTGAGCGGTGGGACTCCGAGGTTCGTGGCGCCGTCGTGTTCGAGAGCGGCGCTCACGTCTGGAGCCGAACTGCTGGCCGGGATCACGAGCCGCTCACCCATGAGGAGGGCGCGGAACACCATGGTGAGCCCTGCGATCGAGCGTTCATCCAGGCCCGTCAGGAACGACAGTCCGTGCGGGGACCGTTCAGCCAACAGGGCGAGCCGCTCGGACAGCGGTCCCGGCGCCGCCTCTGATGGGCGGAGCAGTTCGTCTTCAACAGCGGCCGTATTCCACAGGCCGTGACCGAGGCTGCGTGCGGTGTGGACCACCTGCTTCGGGTGACCGGTGGTGCCCGATGTCTCCAACACGATCGCGAAGCCACTGACCTCTTGGCGCCACGCCTGGTCGGCGAGCACCACCACGTCGTCCCCCCGACCGACGTCCAGCGCCACTGGCGCCGCAGTGCCGGGGCGGGCCCGCCCGAGATGCACCGCCCGGCCGGCCATCACCGCCCCGAGCACGAGGATCACAAGATCCCCGCGCGTCGCCGGACTCCAAACCACATCGGTGGGGCCAGTTCGGGAACCGAGCACCTGCGCGACCGCCTGCACCCGGTCTGCGAGATGGGCGTACGTCGACGACCCCCGACCGGACTCGGTCAACGCCACGGTCTCTGGCGCCGCCCTGACCCGCCCTGCGAAAAGCGCCCCGACGTCCACGAGCCCACCCTCCGATCGCTCGTTCGTTGACGGTAGCCGCAAGCCTGCGTCGGAGCCGTGACGCCGCCACAGGTCGTGGCTCGGGTCGGATGGCCCCGTTCGCGATCTGCCGATTGCTGCGACTCCAAGTTGGCCAGGACCGATGTCCCCGACGGCGGACACCGCTGCCTCGGTCCGTTCCCTGACACGCAGACGATCGTTCCGGTCCACGGCTCGGCATCCACTTAGAAACAGCTTTGAAGCTTTCCTTGCGTTCGGAGTGGTGGTCTGTCAGTCTAGGAAAGGAGTTAAGCGTCGTCGCTTTCTTGGTAGCGCGGGACGTTCAAGTAATTCCTCTCATGCGGGACCCAATTTTTCAGGAGCTCCCATGTCGATCGCGAAACGTGCATTACTCCTCATCATCTGTGGGCTGGTAGTCGGTCTAGCGGTGGGGGGTGTCGTTCCGGTGCTCGCTGGTGGCCCTGCAGAGCCACCACCCCCCGTCGCATACGTCGACGGGAGAGAGGTCAAGATCGGTGATGCGATTGGACAGGCCAAGCGCGACGGGGACAAGTGTGTCGTAGTCGAGCCGATTTCTGTAAGCGCGATGGTGCCCGACGGGGGCGAACCCGGGGCATCGGTGCGATGGGAGTTTGACGAGAATTGCGCAGCGATTATCCGCGGGATCGATGCACTCACCCCGCACCAAGTAGAGACGGAGCGAATGCCACCTGATGGCGGCAGGGCGCAGGTGCCGGCGGAAAGGGGTGGACAGGGATGAATCGAGCGGGGCGATTGGCAAGCTCGGTGGCGGTGATTGGAGCGATTGCTTCGCCGGCGGCCATCGTGGCGAACAGCTACGTCAGTGCTGAAGCACACAACGCCAATCCTATTCATGTCCATAATGCCTTCTCCAAGAGCGTCATTCTTGAACAGTTTGGAGTGACCGCTACCGAGATATTCTTGGGTTGGGAGTTTCAGCAGTCAGCCTCTGCGATAGGTAATCAAGTCCTGCACGGCGACTCGTATTGCTATCACAGTGCCTTTCCGGGCTGGGCCATTACCAACTGCGAGTATCAAGCCTACAAGAACACCGCATCGTATGGGCAGGAAGTTAAGGCAGACATGTGGGGGGCCTTCTACAGCAACTTCGGGCCCGCGTACGAGATGCACACTTATGGTCATGTGTCGAATGCCGGGAATGCCTACAAGTTCGGTTGTGACCTCACATTTGGGTCGTTGCCCGTTCTGTGGAGCAATGTCTGTTCTGGGGCTTGGTGACGGACACACTTGAGGTTGGCCGAGGCAGGGCCCATTTCTCCAGAGGCTGAGACGGCTCTCTGAAACGACTGACCATGTAGGGGCGACAAGTGACACAAACCGGTCGAGGTGGGAACGAGCCGGAGTCATTGCCCTACCGCGGCAGGTATGTGAGCCTACGTCCAATCACTGGTTCGGATTACGAAGCGCTCCGGCTTGCTGAACTGGATCCACGGATTGGGACTCTGTATCGACACCGTGGCACGACGCCTAGTCCCGAACAGTGGCTAGCCTCCCTCACTCAGGGTGTGCTGTGCAACTTCCTTGTCGTGCGGAATGGCAGTGGTCAGGTCATCGGGATAGTTGCGGCCTACCAGGCCGATTTCCGAAATGGGCACGCGTACATCGCTCAGTACATCTTTCCGGATTTTCACGGGGTGGCATGGCCGCTTGAATCCATGGTGATCTTTATCGACTATCTGTTCCTTGTCTTTCCGTTTCGTAAGCTATACGGGGCGACTATCCAGAATTCAGCGAACCGATTCGAGACAGCTTTCGGGGAGGTTTGGATAGAGGAGGGTCGCCTGACAGAGCACGAGTATGTCAATGGCGCCTACGTCGACCTGATCACCGTTTCGGTTACCCGTGAGCGTTGGGCCAGGCACCGTGCCACATTGGAGGAATCACGCTTGCTCGCAGCAGTGGAGGGCAAGCGCCCTGGCGCCCTCGCTATGGATGGCGACAAGAACCTGCTGCGAGATGCCTGAACCGGTTGGGCTTGCGGACTTCTGTCGGGGGTTTGAGGACTTCTTCGACCTTCGACCGGGGTCGGTCGAAGGTAGTTCTCAATTGGTAGGTGATCTCGGCTTCGACTCCATAATGATGGTGGAAGTTGCAGTTCTTCTAGAAGAGGTTGCTGCCGGCCCCGTTCCCGATGAACTGTTGATGTCTCTGTTCACGGTGGCTGACGTCTATGGCTACTATCGGAACTTTCGAATTCATGGCTAGGGTTGCAAGATCTACGACCGCAAGCGCGTCCGCGAATCTGCGGTCTCCGCCCAAGTCGAGCTTGATCGTGCGAGGATTCGTGCAGACTCTTGCGGTAGCTTCGATAGGAGCTTTCTCGGCAGCATTTCTAGTGGTCGTCTATGCCTTTGGCGCGGGCTATCTCGGTGGTCTGCGTTTGCCATCGCCCTGGAATGTTGTGACGGCCTTCGGTCTTGCCTCGTTTCTTCTGCTTGTCGATGCGCTGCTGCTCCGCAGATTTCTTTTCCGGCGAGATCGGCTGATTCACTGACCTTGTCCCGGCGGGTCACGAGCGCACAACGGCCCCGCGAGTTTCGCTTCGCCGAGCGAGTCGAGGCGGTCCTGCACGGCGAGCAAGAGACGACGGCACCGATGGAGCAGGTCGGCCTTGCGTCCTCGATGCCCGAGGGTCTCGTTCTTCACCCGCCGGCTGCACTCGTCGAGCTTGGCGCTGGTGTGCTCCATGACGTGGAGGGGGTCGCGACCTGGACTTCGCCGGGGAGCATCGAAGACCGCCCGTTCTGGCCCGACAGGTCCATCACCGGCCTGTCGACCTGATCCCGCCGACTGCGGAGTGCGTTTCGTCAGCCACGCTGCAAGGGCTGCGAGATCACGGCCCGAGACCAGGTCGAGGGTCCCCGCTGCGGGCATCGACGAGCTGGGTCGACCAGCGTTGAGCCCGGAACGTCGGGCAAGGTGTGGTCACGCATTTTCGGGCGGCTGGAGCGCGTCGTCGACCAGCTGTGCCGCTCGGCCATCCGCTCGTGGGAGGGCGTGGGCGTAGAACCGGTGGGTGGTGGAGGGATCACGATGCCCGAGTCGTTCGGCGACGACCACAGGAGCCTCTCCTGCGTTGAGCAGCAGGGAGGCGTGCCAGTGGCGGAGGTCGTGCAGGCGACCGGTGTACCCGGCGCGATCGCGCAGCCGCCTCAGCGCCTGGGTCAGTCGGGAGGGCCTCCATGGCTCGCTGCCGTCCGCAGAGTCGGACAGCACGTAGGCGTCCTCGGCCAGGTCATGGCCGCAGGTCTGCGCCCGTTCGAGCATCTCTCGATGGTGTCGGTCGAGTCTCTCGAGGGTGGTGCGGTCGAGCTGCACGATCCGCTGCTGGTGGTTCTTGGCGTCGCCCACCACGAGCGGCTGGCCAGGGACCTGCTTCACGGCCCGCCGGATGGCGCAGAGGCCGGAGTCGAAGTCGATGTCGCTCCACCGCAGTCCGCACACCTCGCCCCGCCGTCCGCCCATCGCTGCGAGGACACGGAAGGCGACGCCGAGCTCCGGCTCTTTGCTCTCTTCGGCCACCTGGATGAGTCGGGCCACCGCTTCGATCGATTGGAGCTGCATCTGCCGACGAGGCTCGGGTGGGGGAGATGCACGATCCGAGACGTTGTCCGGCACCCACTCCCACCGAACGCCCTGAGCGAGTGAGCGGTGGAGCAACGCGTGGTAGCGGCGCACCCGGGCGGGGGAGGAGCCCCCTCGAAGAAGAGCGGCGTAGAACCGGTCACAGTCGGACGCCCGCAGTTTGCGCAGCGGCTTGTCGCCCACCTCCTCGATGATGCGGTCGGCCATCCGTCGGTAGCCGTGGAGTGTCGTGGGCTCCCGCCCGAGAGCCTCCAGGTGCTCGAGGACCGCATCGAAGAGCTCGGCGAGTCCATGCGGATGAGGTGCCCCTGTGCGAGCAACCTCGATGAGCAGGGTGGCTCGGAGCTCGTTGGCCTCCTTCACCGACCCTCGGATGGTGCGGGTGACCTGACGGCCCTTGCCGGTCTTCGGATCGACGCCCCCGTAGACGCGGACCTCGAAGTAGCCGGGTCGCTTCTCTCGAATGCCGGGAGCGAGTCTCGTGGGCATCTTCGGAGCGTAGCCCAGAAGTAGTGGGACACTTGATGGGACAAGCGGCCTAGTTACTTAGCCGGCAAGGTCTCGTGATGCTCTGACCTGGGATTATCCTGTGCCCCCGCCAGGATTCGAACCTGGGCACACGGTTTAGGAAACCGATGCTCTATCCCCTGAGCTACGAGGGCGGGGGACGACGCGGCACGCGCCGCGTCGCTGTGCCGGAGCGTATCCGTCGACCGGTCAGCGACCCGCCGGTGCCGTCAGGCGGCGCGGGCGAGATCGGCGAACCGACGTCGGGCGGCTGCGGCTGCGGCGTCCTCGTCCACGGCGGGCTCGGACGAGAGGTGCAGGTGCCAGCGGTGGCCGTGGTGGACCCCGGTGCGGTGCAGGGGCCGGCCGTCGTCGTCGCCGGGGAGCGACCCGGCGCCGACCGGCTCGGGGAGGAGCTCGTCGAGCGGTGGGAGCCGGAGCGGGAGACACAGCGCCGATCGGGCCCGTGGCGGTGGGGACGTGAGGGAGATCCCGTCGGGGCGGGTGAAGGTGAGGGTGCCGTCTCGGGCGCAGGTGAGCGCCCATCCCTGGCGGTGCACGACCCCGTGGTGGGAGCCGCACAGCCCGACCAGGTTGGCCAGGCTCGTCGGGCCGCCGTCGGTCCAGCGGCGGAGGTGGTGAGCGTCGATCCACTCGGCGGAGGCATCACAGCCGGGGAACCGGCAGCCCTGGTCACGGACGACGAGGGCATCGCGCAGGGCGCCGTCGGCGAGGCGGATGCGTCGACCGTGGTCGAGCACGCGGCCCCGGGCGGTGACGAGCCGCTCGATGGTGGTGCCGTCGCCGAAGAGCTCGCGCACCGCCGCCGGGGGGAGGCGGTGGCCGTCGGGGGCGGTGGCGGCGCCCGTCGAGGCGACCAGCGCGTGGCGCAGCAGCGCCTCCTCGACGAGGGACGTGGGGCGGGCGGCGAGCAGCAGGTCGAGGTCGGCGGCGGTGCGCACCCCGAGCGCGGCCAGCATCGCCGCGTAGAGATCGGGCAGATCCATCACCGCCACGACGTGGGGGTGCTGCCGTCCGGGTCGCTGGCCGCGGCTGTCGTGGTGGTCGAGCACGAAGCGAGTCATGGCCCGCAGCGCCTCGCCGCGCCGCTCGGCGGCGGTGCGGAACCCACCCGGCTCGTCGGGCCGCTCGAGCACGCGCAACGCGCTCGTCAGCAGCTCCGCGGTGAGCGGATCGAGATCGCCGTCGAGGATCCCTCGACCGCCCATCGTGCGTGACAGGTGCACCCTGGCATCCACCGGCGCCGGGGCATCGGTGGCGGCGGGATCGGGGGCCAGGACCGACTCCGCCCGCAGCACCCATTCCCGCACCGCGATCCTCGTCCGGGCGGCGTCGAGGCCCACCAGGCACGGCGACACCTCGGCGTCGTGGTCGGCGTACAGGTCGACCAGGTGCGTGGGGACCAGCGCCGTCACCGTGTCGACCTGCGCCCCGCTCACCCCACCGGTGAACCACAGCCCGGCCAGCTCGGGCCAGCGACCCAGCCGCAGGGCCCGGACCGCCAACCGCTTCGCCTCGCGGTCGGTGAGCCCGCCGTTGGCCTTCAGCCACCCGACCGGTGACCGCCACCCCTCGACGTCGTGGCCACCGGTCGAGAAGAACCGGACCAGCGCCTCGCACAGCCGGGCCTCCAGCCGGTCCCGGGCCTCCAGCAGCGACCGCACGACCGCGTCGTCGCTCCCGTGGCCCACGCCCGGGTCCGTGCCCACCTCCGCATCCGCCTCCACGCCCGTCTCGGTGTCGCTGTCGCCCTTTTCGGCCATACCACCAGTCTACCGAACAGGCGTACGAAACACAGCTAGAATTCCAGACAATTACTGTGATTTCTGGCTGCCGATCCACCGTGCCCGACGGGCCGACGGACCCGGATGGGCGAGGGGTCGCCCCGTCGCTACCAGTCGACCTCGGGGGTCGGCGGGAAGAGGCGGGGCCGCTCGGCCATCAGGCGCTCGCAGTCCCAGTCGCCCTCGACGGGGATCAGGATGATCGGGCTCTTCGAGCGGTCCTCGTACTGGATCCACTCGGCCTGGGTGAGGAAGATGTCGTCGGTGGCGGCGATGACGAGCTGCTCGGAGCGATCGTCCACCGTGCCCGTGAGCGAGCCGTCGGCCTGCTCGTCCACGACGTAGGCGAAGATCTCCCGGCGGGCCAGGTAGATCTCGCCGCTCAGGTCCTCCGAGACGCGCACGGTGGCCGTCACCCCCGGCTTTCCGTCGCCGTCGTCGTCGGCGATGCGCGGATCGGAGGGGTCGGTGGGCAGGGGATCGTCAGCCGGGTTCACGAGGTCCACGCCGATGCCCGTCGGGGTCTCCGGGCGCGAGATCCGCGCCCGGCCGTCGGTGACGGTGAGCGTCACCGGGGTGGGGATCGGGATGATGGCCTGCGTCGCGGTGTCGGAGAGCTCGACGCTGATCGGCTGGTCGCTGCGGTGCTCCGAGCTGCAGAACGAGTCGGTGGCCACCAGCTGGCCGTCCTGCTCGGCGAGGTCGGTGAACCCGTAGCTGATGATGAGTGTCTTCATGTCCGTGCTCTGGTACGCGACCACGTCGTAGTGGGCGTAGCGGCCCGCCAGTCGCGCCCCCGGTGACTCCGGCGGATCGCCTTCCGCCGCCTGTCCCGAGTCGGCCCCGCAGCCCGCCGCCACGAGCAGGGCCGCGGCGAGACCGGCGAGCCGTCGCGCTCTCCGGGAGGGGACGACGGGGGATTCGGCGAAGAGCATGGGCAACTCTCGCAGACGGCGGGATGCCACGGGAAGCGCGATGCCCGCGTCCTGGCACCGGACCGGTTGCACGGATTCCGCGGCGCGTGGGTAGGGGAGAGCTGTTCCACACCCCGAACCGAAGGAGCACACCGATGGGTGATCACGAGAGCGGCCCGGCCGCAGGGCTGTCCGGCATCGTCGAGGACGTGAAGGGCAAGGCCAAGGAGGTCGCCGGCAACGTCACCGGCAACGACGCCATGGCCGACGAGGGCGAGGCCCAGCAGGAGAAGGCCCGCAGCGAGCGCGAGGTCGCCGAGAAGGAGGCCGCCGCCGAGAAGGCCCGCGCCCAGGCCGACGTGTCCGAGGCCGAGCAGCGCGCCGCCCAGCGACGCGACTGACCCCCGACGCCCCGGGGCGACGTGGAGCCAGGGGTGGCTCCCGGCTCGCCCCGGGGCCGGGCGGGCGTGTCTGCGCCGGCGTGCCGCTCAGCCGTCGTCGGTGCGGCGTCGCCACGGCCGATCGGGGTCGAAGAGGTGCATGTCGAACCGCTCGGAGAGCTCCTCGAACACCTTGATGCCTCGGACGCTGTTCCCGTGACGGTCGAGGCGCGGGGAGAACACGGCGATCCCGCCGACGTCGGGCAGCGACCCCACGATCCCCCCGCCGACCCCGCTCTTGGCCGGGATGCCCACCGTGTAGGCCCACTCGCCGGCGTAGTCGTACATGCCGCACGTCAGCGCCACGGTCAGCAGGTCGCGGGCGAACGTGCGCCCCACGGCCCGCTGCCCGGTGAGCGGATTCACGCCGGCGTTGGCCAGCGTCGCGCCGATCACGGCGAGGTCGCCGACGGTGACGAGGATCGAGCACTGGGCGAAGTACAGGTCGAGGGTCTCCTCCACCCGGTCGCTGATGATGCCCCGGCTGAGCATGAGGTAGGCGAGAGCCCGGTTGCGGTTCCCCGTCGCCCGCTCCGACGCCCAGACCGCCTCGTCGACGACCGGCCGCCGGCCGAGCCACGCCTCGAACGTGTCGAGCACCGCGGCGAGGCGGGCGTCGAGCCCGGTCCCGGGCACCATGTCGGTGACGGCGATGGCCCCGGCGTTCACCATCGGGTTCGGGGCCCGGTTGCCCACCTCGTCGAGCTCGATGGCGTTGAACGGGTCGCCGGTCGGGGCCACGCCCACCCGGCGCAGGACGGCGTCGCGCCCGTGGGCGTCGAGCGCCAGGCCGTGCACCACGAGCTTCGAGCTCGACTGGATCGTGAACAGGTCGTCGGCGTCGCCCACCTCCACGCCCTCGCCCCGCACCGTCATGGCCGCGATGGCGAACCGGTCGGGATCGACCCGGGCCAGCTCGGGGATGTAGTCAGCCGGCTCACCGTCGGTGACGTCGGCGAAGCGCCGGTGCAGCTCGGCGCAGCTCTGGGCGAACCAGAGGCGGCGTTCGTGGTGGTCGGCGGTCATGCCCCTCCGGGGGTCGTCGGCAGCGGGTCGGGCCGCACCGTCGTAACGGACGGACACGCCGCCCTCTCTACCAGAGCCGACCCCTGCCGGTCGCGCCCGGGCCGGCCGGCGACCCCGGTCGACCGCTCTACGCTCGTTCGGCCCGGTCCCGACCCCGAAAGGCCTGCGTGCCCCCGACGAACACCTCCCTCCGATCGATCGCCGTGTTCTGCGGTTCCGCCCACGGTGCCGACCCGGCCTTCGCCGAGGCGGCGGTGGCGCTCGGCGAGACGCTCGCCCGGCGCGACCTCGGGCTCGTGTACGGCGGCGGGCAGGTCGGCCTCATGGGGGTGCTGGCCGACGCCGCCATGGCCAACGGCGGCCGGGTGCACGGGGTCATCACCCGGGCCCTGGCCGAGCTCGAGGTGGCCCACCCCGGTCTCACCGAGCTCGAGGTCGTCGAGACCATGCACGGCCGTAAGGCCTCCATGGCCGACGCCGCCGATGCCTTCGTGATGCTGCCCGGTGGCTTCGGCACGCTCGACGAGTTCTTCGAGGCGCTCACCTGGACCCAGCTCGGCGTCCACGCCAAGCCCTGCGGCGTGCTCGATGTGGCCGGGTACTTCGCGCCGCTCCTCGACTTCCTCGACGGGGCCTCGGAAGCGGGACTGCTGCGCCCCGAGCACCGCTCCCTGGTGATGATCGAGCGCGACGCCGACGCGCTCCTCGACCGCCTGGTGGCCTGGGAGGATCCCGGCGTCGACCGGTGGCTCACCCCCGACGAGCGTTGAGCGGTCGGGGCCGCCGGGGCCGCCCGTCGACTCGTCGCTTCGGCGCAGATCGACGGACGACCGGGGTCGCATTGCTACCGTCGATGCGATGACGAAGTCCGATGACGACGACGGGGGCACGCACCACGGCCGCTCGGAGACGAAGGTGAGCGAGAAGCGGTTCGGCCCGGAGGCCTACACCAGCTCCGGCGCGCTGCGCAGCGAGGTGTACGAGGCCGAGCTGGTCCGGCTCCAGATCGAGCTCGTGAAGCTCCAGGAGTGGGTGAAGGCCCAGGGCCTCCGGGTCGTGGTGATCTTCGAAGGGCGCGACGCCGCCGGGAAGGGCGGGGTCATCACCCGCATCACCGAGCGCACGAGCGGACGGGTCATCAGGGTGGTGGCCCTCGGCATTCCGAGCGACCGCGAGCGCACCCAGTGGTACTTCCAGCGCTACGTCGAGCACCTCCCGGCCGCCGGGGAGGTCGTCCTGTTCGACCGCTCCTGGTACAACCGCGCCGGTGTCGAACGGGTGATGGGGTTCGCCACCGAGGAGGAGGTGGAGGAGTTCATGCGCTCCTGCCCCCAGTTCGAGCGGATGCTCCAGCGCTCGGGAATCATCCTCATCAAGTACTGGTTCTCCATCAGCGACAAGGAGCAGGAGCACCGGTTCAAGGCCCGCCTCAAGGACCCGACCAAGCACTGGAAGCTCTCGCCGATGGACCTCGAGTCACGCAGCCGGTGGGAGGACTACTCCTGGGCCAAGGACGAGATGTTCGCCTACACCGACACCAAGCTCAGCCCCTGGTTCGTGGTCGACGGCGAGATCAAGCGCAACGCCCGGCTGAACTGCATCAGCCACCTGCTCTCCCAGATCCCCTACGACGACCTGACGCCGCCGCCGCCGGAGCTGCCGGTGCGTCCGAAGTCCACGGGCAAGCGGGTCCGCCCGCCGATGGACACCCAGACCTTCGTGCCCGAGCTCTACTGAACGGGCCACGGACCGGCCCGGGGCCCTCAGCAGTCGGGGTCCTGCAGGAACCGCGACTCGTCACAGATCCCGTTCGACGGGTCGCTGTTGATCTCCAGGTCGTTGTCGCTGCCCACGTTGATCAGCACCAACCATCCGATCAGGAAGATGACGCTCAGCACGACCGACACGATGCCCATGATGAGACCGGCCTTGGCACGGCCGATCAGCGGTTCGCCGGGCAACTTCTTCGCGGCGGACATGCCGAGGGCGCCCAGGACGATGGCGATGACGCCCAACAGGGAGCCCAGGCCGCAGAACCAGAAGGTGACCAGGGCGACGATGCCGAGCACCATCGCCGTCGTCGCCATCCCGTTCGACGGGGCCTGCGTCGGCATCTGGCCGGTGGGCGGCTGCCCGTACGGGTTCGCGGCGGGTGCCTGGTAGCCGCCCGACGGCTGGACCCCGCCCGGCGGCGGCGGGGTCGCCGGTGCGCCGCCGTAGGGAGCCTGCGCCGGCTGCGAGGGGTACCACTTCCCGTCGCTGGCCTGGTACCAGTCCGGCCCACCGGGTGCGTCGCTCACGAGTCCCCCTCCGACCCACGCGGTCACCGACCCCCGGGCCGCCTCCTGGGTGCACGGCGAACGTAGCAGCCGCTCTCCGCCGCGTCGGGCGATCCTGTCCGGCCTGACTACCGTGCGGCGATGCTCACCGCCGCACGCCCGCGCACCGCACCGTCCGCACGACGGCCGGGAGGCACCGGTCGATGGTTCCTCGCGGTCGTCGCCGCGCTGGCCCTCGCCGCCGCGGCGTGCACGAGCGACGAGGCGTCGAGCCCGGACAGCACGGTCGGGGGGGCCGAGCTGCCGCAGGAGATCCTCGACGTGATGGGCAAGCCCCGCTACGCCGACGCGACCTGGCTGTTGCTGGCCCGCGACGTCGAGACCGGCGAGACCCTCTACTCGCTCAACGCCGAGGAGATGGCCTTCACCGGCTCCACCCGCAAGCTCTTCTCGGTGGGCTCGGCGCTCACCGCCCTCGGCCCCGACGCCCGCCAGACCACCACCGTGCACCGGGAGGGCGAGGTCGTCGCCGGCACGCTCGGCGGTGACCTGGTCCTGGTGGCCGGAGGCGACCTCACCTTCGGGGGCCGGCGCATCGACGCCGACACGGTCGAGTTCACCAACCTCGACCACAACGACGCCAACAACCTCGGTGGCTCCCAGCTCACCCCTCAGGACCCGCTCTTCGGCCTCGACCAGCTCGCCGCCCAGGTCAAGGCGGCCGGCATCGACACCGTGTCGGGTGACGTGGTGGTCGACGCCCGGTACTTCGAGCCGTACCGCGTGCCCAACGGCAAGCTGTTGATCACGCCGATGATCGTGAACGACAACCAGGTGGACGTGCGGGTCACCCCCACCGAGACCGGACAGCCGGCCGACGTGCAGTACCGCCCCCGAACCGAGGCCTTCACGGTCGAGGGCCAGGTCGTCACCGCCGCACCGGGCACCGAGAGCGACGTCGCCCTCGGCGGCACCGAGGACGACATCACCGAGCAGGGCGCGCTCCGCCTGATCGAGTGCCTCGGGCAGGCCGGCTGCTCCGGCACCGTGGAGGGGAGCATCGCCACCGACTACGCGGCCCCTCTCTCCGGCGACCCGGAGTTCGTGCAGACGTTCCGGGTCGAGGACCCCGACACGTTCGCCCGCATCGCCTTCATCGACGCCCTCCGACGCGCCGGGGTCACGGTCACCGCTCCGTCCATCGCCCCCAACGACCCGGCCGCCCTCCCGCCGGCGTCGCCCTCGGCCGCCGACACCCGGGTCGCCGCCTTCGAGTCGGCTCCCTACGCCCAGAACGCCCAGCTCGTCCTGAAGGTCAGCCTCAACCTCGGGGCCAACCTGTCACTGAGCCTCTTCGGCCTCACCGAGGGCGAGCGGACCGTCGACGGGGCACTCGCCGCCGAGCGCACGTTCCTCACCGAGGAGTTCGGGATCGACGGCGCCCAGTTCGACTTCCCCACCAACGGCAGCGGCTCACCCGACAGCAGAGCGACGCCCGAGGCGATCGTCAGCCTCCTCGTGGCGATGGCCGGTACCCCGAACGCCGAGGTGTTCAAGGACGCCCTGCCCGTCCTCGGGGTGAACGGCTCCCTGGCCACCACCGGCACCGACCTCCCGGCCGCCGGCAAGGTCTTCGCCAAGACCGGCACCACCGTGGGCCCCGGTGCCGACGACGGACCGCCGGTGCTCGTCGCACAGAACCTGGCGGGCTACATCGAGACCAGGAGCGGTCGGACCGTCGCCTACGCCCTGATGGTCAACGACGCCGGCGAGCTCGCCGACTTCGAGACCGACATCGGCGGGGTCTTCACCGACGAGGCCGTGATCTCGAACATCCTCTACGAGACCCTCTGACCCTCCGACTGTCCTGATCCTCGGGATCGCCGGCCGCGGCCGTGACCGTCGGATCAGCCGGTTCGCACGGGCAGGCGCTCCCAGCCCCGCACCGTGGAGGTGCGGGCCTGTACGGCATTGTCCCAGTCGACCTCCCAGGACGGGAAGCGGGTCAACACCTCGTCGAGGGCGACGCGGCCCTCCAGTCGGGCCAGCGCCGCTCCCAGGCAGAAGTGGAGCCCGTAGCCGAACGAGAGGTGGTGGTCGATCCGCCGCCCGATGTCGAAGCGGTCGCCGTCCGGGAACTTGCGGTCGTCGCGGTTCGCCGACCCGTTCAACAACAGCACGACGCTGCCCTCGGGGACCTCCTGGCCGTGGTGCTCGACGGTGGCGGTGACGTAGCGGGCCTGCACGGGCGACGGTGCCTCGTAGCGGAGGATCTCCTCGATGGCGTTCGGCACCAGCGAGCGGTCCTCCACCAGGCGGCGGCGCTGGTCGGGGTGCTCGGCGAGCACCTTGCCGGTCCAACCGATGAGCCGGGTCGTCGTCTCGTTGCCGGCCGCGGCGAGCAGGTTGACGAACCCGAGGACCTCGTCGCGGGTCAGCCGCCGCTGCTCGCCGTCGAGGTCGACGTACTCGGCCTGGAGCAACTCGGTCATGAGGTCGTCGGAGGGGTGGTCGACCCGCCAGTCGATGTACTCGGCGAACGCCTCGCCCATCTCCCCGAGCTGCGCGTTGGGATCGGGGGCCTTCCCCTCCTCGAGCCGGAGGCCCTCGTCGATCCGGTCGCGGAGCGCCTCCTGGTCGCTCTCGGGGATGCCGAGCAGCATGCCGATGGTGCGCATCGGCATCTGCGCACCCAGGTCGGCGATGAAGTCG
This sequence comes from Acidimicrobiales bacterium, assembly GCA_025455885.1. Taxonomy (NCBI): domain Bacteria; kingdom Bacillati; phylum Actinomycetota; class Acidimicrobiia; order Acidimicrobiales; species Acidimicrobiales bacterium. The sequence goes on along the minus strand of JALOLR010000002.1, from coordinate 135,728 downwards.
AAGCCGCCCGACCCGACCAGCGGGTCGAGGGTCAGCGCGCAGAACTCACGCACCTTGGGCTCGATGGCCGCCATCTTCTTCGGGGTGAACACCCGTGAGAGCACGCCGCGGTGCAGGTCGTGGCCCGGTGGGTCCTCGAAGATGATCGATCCGGCGGGCAGCTCGATGTCGGCCTTGATGAGCTCGAGGAGAGTGCCCTTCGCCGAGCTGTACGTCCGCCAGTCGACCAGGCAGGACTCGACGTCGGCGAAGCGGCTGAGCGCCCAGAAGTCGTAGCGCTCGTTGCGGTAGAGCGGCTGCTCCTCGCGCAGCCGCCTCCACACGGGGTACGGGTCCGAGTCGATCTCGAAGTCGTACGGGTCGTAGTAGAGCTCGGGCTCGGTCGTGGTCATGAGCGGTTCCACCCTCCGGTCCGGCGCCCTGCGCCCGCGCCCGGCGGGGCCCGGGGCTCCCCTCGTACATGACGCCAGTGTCAGATTAGTGGCCCGGGCGGCGTCGCACCAGCCGGGCATCGACCACCGCGGCGGCCCGGATCGCCATACTCGGAGCGGTGTCCGGGCATCACGCCGCTCATGCGTCGACCGACGCCCGTCTCCGCCGGGGGCTCACCGTCGGGGTCGCCCTCGTCGCCGTGCTGGCCGTCGCGGCGATGGCGTGGCTCTGGCCGCGGGGCGAGGCGCCCGAGCTGAACCCCGGCGGCGCCACGCTCGAGTTCGTCGACGCCACCGTCACCTCGGTCCGGGTCGACGACTGCCTGAGCATCGAGGTCGTCGGCGCCGCCACCGAATGCCAGTTCGTCGCCGTCGAGCTCACCTCCGGCGAGCGAAGCGGCGGGGCGACCTTCACGATCCAGGCGAGCGACCTCTCCAAGCCCGACCTGGCCGCCGGCGACGAGGTGGTGCTGGCCCGCAACCCGCAGGCGCCCGAGGAGTTCCAGTACAGCTACGTCGACAAGCAACGCGACGTCCCGCTGCTCCTGCTGGGAGCGTTGTTCGCCGCGGCCGTCGTCGCCTTCGCAGGGTGGAAGGGAGCCAGGGCGCTGCTCGGCATCGGCGTGGCGCTGGCCGTGATCATGGTGTTCCTCCTGCCGTCGCTGCTGCGCGGCGACCCCGCGCTGCCGGTCGCCCTCGCCGCCACGGTCGTGATCGCCTTCGCGGTCCTGTACCTCGCGCACGGTCTGAACCCGTCGTCCACCGTCGCCCTCGTCGGCACCCTCGTCAGCCTGGCGGTCACGGCCGTGCTCGCCCAGGTCTTCGTGGGCATGGCCGGCTTCACCGGGCTGCTGGGCGACGAGGCGATCACCCTCAGCATCACCGCCGAGGTGATCGACCTCCGCGCGCTGCTCGTGGCCGGCATCGTCATCGGTGCCCTCGGCGTCCTCGACGACGTCACCGTCACGCAGGTCTCGACCGTCGTCGAGCTGCGACGGACCTCCCCGGACCTCACGCGGCGCGCCCTCTACCGCTCGGCGGTCCGGGTGGGCCGCGACCACATCGCCTCGGTGGTCAACACGCTGGTGCTGGCCTACGCCGGTGCGTCCCTGCCGCTGCTGTTGGTGTTCCTCCAGGGCAACCGGCCCTGGGAGCGGGCCCTCACCAGCGAGCTCGTCGCCGTGGAGATCGTCCGCACCCTGGTGGGCAGCATCGGGTTGGTCCTCGCCGTCCCGCTCACCACCGCCCTCGCCGCGCTGGTCATCGCCGAGGCCGACCCGGCCGTCGGCGACCACGAGGCGATCGACCTCGGCCCGATCGACCTCGGCCCGTTCGACACCGGCTCCGCCACCGACCCCGCGGTCGAGCGCTGAGGCCGGTCAGCGCCCGTTCCGTCACCTCCAGCGAGGTCCTGGACGGATCCCGACCGTCCCGCCGGTCCGGGCCCCGGACGGCGGCGCGGCTCAGCCGGTCGGGACGCCGTCGGCCTCGGCCTCGGTGACGATCGCGTCGCGCTCCTCCGGGAGCATGAACCCTGCGGCGACGGCGGCGTCGGCCGACGCGGTCACCCTCGCCACGTAGGCGGCGTCGTCGGGGTACAGGGCGGCGAGCCGCTCGGCGGAGAAGGGCATCTCCTGGCCGAAGAGGATGCAGAAGATGCTCGAGGGGTTGCCCTCGCCGGTCAGCGTCGACACCGGGGCGTCGACCGCCGGGGTGCGCACCCCGCCGAGGGCGTTGCCGTCGGCGTCGCGCACGATCGCACCCTCGGCCACCTCGATGCGAGGCGCCGTCGCCGCAGGCGTGCCGTCGACCACCCAGCCCCGCAGGGCCGCCATCGCTCCGCGCACGACGGGCGTCATCGGACCGTCGTTGACCCGTCCGCAGTAGGGGGTCGGGTCGTAGGTCGACGTCGTCCACCTCGATCCGGACGCCCGGCCGTGGTCGAGGGTCGACTGGTCGGCATGGGCGGTGCCGGCGACCTGCCAGATGCGGACGTCGGCGGTGTCGGGCGGCCCGCCCGCCGGGATGTTCGAGCGGATGGCCTCGGTCTCGGACTGCACGACGACGACAGGGACGCCGAGGTCGTCCCGGATGGCGACGACGTCGGGCGGGTCGTCGGTCGGCTCCTCCCCGAACCCGGCCGAGCTGTCGCTCCGGCTGTGGATCAGGAACCCGTCGAAGGCGTCGGTCAGCGGCTGGACCCCGTTGGCGTAGGCCACGAGACGGGAGGCCGACTGCGACTGGCCCACGGCGATCACCTCGTCGGGGCGGAGGCCGCCGAGCGGATCGACGGGCCCGGGGGCCCGCACCAGCTCGGCGGCGTCGGTGAAGATCCCGTAGGAGTGCTCGTCGGGGGGCACGTCGAGCGGGGCGTAGCGTTCGGGGTCCCACTCCTTCGCGGGGAGGAGCGCCTCGGGGTCGACGCCCGGGACCTCGAGGATCGCCCCGCCGCCCATGATCCCGCCGGCCTGGGCGGAGACCGAGACGTAGGCGTAGCCCTCGCGCATGAGGTACGGGTGCAGGAAGCCGAAGTCCGGGTCGGACTCGCGGCCCGCGCTCACGTTGAGCCACTCGACCACCACGGTGCCGTTGAAGTCGGCCGGGTCGACCGGGCGGCGCACCACCACCCGTGAGGCGTAGGGCGCCTCGGGGCCCTCGGTCAGCGTCCACCGGCCGTCCTCGGTCAGGGGCGCGGTCGGCTCGTACGACGGAGCGTCACCGGTGACGAAGTACTCCTCCTCGACGTAGCCGAACTCCTCGTCGAGCCCCGGGGGCATCGGCACGTAGACCACGTCGCGGATCCCGCCGGTGATCGGCCCGGTGACGTCGACGTCGGCGGGCACCAGGGTGGTGGCCGGCACCTCGGGGGCCGTCGACTCGTCGTCGGTGCACGCACCGGCCAGCAGGACGAGCCCCAGGGCCAGCGCCGCCGGGGCCGTCCACCGCGATCGTCGTCGGTTCGTCCCCCTCCTCACGGCGATGGTGTCGTGTCGGCTCATGGCGCGGCCCCCGTTCGACGGCCGTCGTCCGTCGCGGCCTCCGGCGGGAGTCTGACACGGGCCCGCGGCACGATCGTCCCGGACGCAACGAGGGGCGCAGCCGGCGCGGCGCGGCCTCTCAGCCGAGGTGTCGGTCCAGGAAGGCGAGGGTGCGGGCCCACGCATCGGCCGACGACCCCGGGTGGAACGCCGGCCGTTCGTCGCAGTGGAAGCCGTGATCGGCCTCGGCGTACCGGACGATGTCGGTGGGGACCGGCGCCCGGGCCGCGGCGGCCCGCAGCTGCTCGACCTCCTCGACCGGGATGTGCGCGTCGAGGTCGCCGTACAGGCCGAGCCACGGCGTGCGCAGCGCAGAGGCGACGTCGAGGAGCGCAGGGAGGCCGAAGCGTCCGGTCGTGACCCCGCCCCCATAGAAGGTCACCGCCGCGCCGAGCTCGAGGCGGGCGGCGGTGGCACAGGCCACGCTGCCCCCCATGCAGAAGCCGATGATCCCCTGACGGGCGGCTCCGACCCCGCGGTCGGCCAGCGCGGCCAGCGCGGCATCGACGTCGGCGGTGATCCCCTCCGCGGTCAGGGCCATGATCACCGGACCGAGGTCGGCGACGTCCTCGTAGCCGAACACCGGGGAGCCGGACCGGTGGAACAGCGCAGGGGCGACGGCCAGGTGGCCCGCGTCGGCCAGCGCCGCCGTGACGCGCTCGATGTGGCCGGTCAGGCCGAACGCCTCCTGGACCACCACGACCCCACCCCGGGGCTCACCGTCGGGGACGGCGAGGACGGTCGGCATCGGTCCGTCGGCGGTGGGCAGCGTGACGGTCGTCGTGGGCCGGTTCACGGGCCCGCCTCGTCGTGGTCGTGCGGTGCCCGGTGTCCGCGCATGGCCGGTCCGGGACCGATCAGCCCTGGGAGAGCTTGCGGTGGTCCCAGGAGATCACCCTGTCGACGTGGAGCTTCACGACCACCCGCTTGCGCAGCATGACCTCCACGAACGGCTTCATCTCTTCGGTGTACGGGGCGTTGTAGCGCTCGAAGACGCTCACCCCGAGCTCCCAGATCCGATCGGGCTCCTCGACGATCTCGCCCCTGCCGACGAGGGTCACGCCCCGGAGCTCCTCGTAGGTGTCGCCGTCCTCGACCATCATCGTGAGGTTCGGGTTGCGCCGCAGGTTGACGACCTTCTGGGCCTTGGCCTTGCTCTCGATGGCCACCGCCCCCTCGAGGAAGCCGTACCACATGGCGATCGAGTGGATGCTGCCGTCAGCGCAGATCGTCGACATGGTCATCGCCCGGCGCTCCTGCAGGAAGGCGTCGACCTCCTCAGGTGACATCACCACCTTGCTGCGCTGCTTCTCGCCCTTGAACGGCATCGCCTGCCCGGTGTCGGCCATCGGCTCGGTCCCCCTCGTGGCGGCCCGCGTGTCGGGCCGATCGACGTCGGGGGGCGACGCTACACCGTGACCCGGCGGCCGAACCCCGCCCGACGTCGACGGCTCACGGGCCCACCGCCCCTCGGTAGGGTGGCCGCCGATCGGGGGCGAGCGCCCCCGTCGGCCGACCAGGGGGATCGATGACACCAGAGGACGCATCGCGGGCCACCGCCGACGCCATCCAGGAGCTCGGCGGCGCCTTCATGACCGACGGCGCCACCTACGCCCGGGGCGGGGAGGCCGGCTTCTCGGGCATCGACTTCTACGTGCTGGGCCGCGGGGGGGTGCTCGGCGACGTCGACGCCGACGTCGTGAGCGCCGCCTTCTACTTCTGGAACCCCGACCAGATCCGCACGCAGTGGGACTCCGGCCGGGCCGTGATGAGCCCCGCCGAGGGCGCCGCGCTGTTCGCCGAGGTCGCCGCCGACTACGGCGACGCCCACATCGCCGACCACGACGGCCTCGGCCGACTCGGCGAGCTGCTCACGACGGTCGTCGACGCCACCTCGCCGGCGGGGGCGTCGCTGTTCGCCGGGTGGCGCACCCACCCGACGCCCGGGCCCGACCGACCGAAGGCCCTCGTGCAGCACCAGGTCAACGCCCTGCGCGAGCTGCGAGGCGCCTACCACGGCGGGGCGGTGCTCGCCGCAGGGCTGCACGCCTCGGAGGCCGTGGCCTTCCGCAGCGCCTTCATGGCCCCGATCTTCGGCTGGGACCTCGAGGGGATGGCCGAGCCGGCCACCTTCGAGGCGCGATGGAAGGTGGCCGAAGCGGGCACCGACGCCGCCATGGCCAGGGCCCTGTCGGTGCTCGACGCCGACGAGCTCGACGAACTGGTGGCCCTGCTCACTGCCGTCCACACCACGTGGAAGGAGCGCTGACCATGGACGTCCTCGAAGCCCTCTACACCACCCGGGCGATGCGCCGGGTCACCACCGAGCCGATCCCGATGGACGTGCAGGCCCGGATCCTCGACGCCGCCGTGCGCGCCCCGAGCGGTGGCAACACCCAGAACTGGCGATTCCTGCTCGTCGACGACCCCGAGGTCAAGGCGCGGCTCGGCCCCCTCTACCGCGCCGCGATGGCCACGCTGTGGACGACCATCTACGCCGAGCGGTTGGCCGCCGCCCACGCCGACCCCGACGACCCGGAGTCCGTCTCCATGTTGTCGGTGCAGCGCTCGGCGAACTGGCTGGCCGACCACTTCGAGGACGTGCCGCTCTACCTCTTCGGGTTCGCCCAGCACGACACCAGCGGGAGCTCGGTCTACCCGGCGGTGTGGAGCGCCCAGCTCGCGGCGCGGGCCGAGGGTGTGGGCAGCTCGCTCACCCAGGTGCTGGCCTTCCACGACGCCGAGGTGAAGGAGATCCTCGGGGTCCCCGCCGACGAGGGCTGGCACATGAACTGCTGCGTGTCGTTCGGCTACCCGACCGGCCGCTGGGGGGTGGCCACCCGCCAGCCCGCCCACGAGGTGTCGTTCCGGAACCGCTGGGGCCAGCCGGTGGGCTTCGAGACCCCCGAACCCCTCTGGCCCGGCCCCGCCTGAGCCCCGGCCGACCCGACCCCGGCCGACCCGACCCCGGCCGACCCGAGCTCGAACGACCCGAGCTCGAACGACCCGAGGGAGCGGGGCGGGTGAGAATCGCGGGCCAGCCGGGCGTCAGTCGTCGGAGCCGGTCCAGTGGGTGCGCAGGTCGGCCAGCCAGTCGGGGAAGTCCACGGGCGGGTCGGGCAGCGGGGTGACGCCGTGCTCGGCGAGGGCGGCCTCGTAGAGCTCGGGCCGGTCGCCCCACGAGCGCGGGTCGCCCATCATCACCTCGAACAGCCGCGCCCCCTCGTCACCGGCCCGGATGGGGCCGAAGGCGGCCCCGAAGGGCAGCTCCACGTGGGTCCCGGCGGGGCACCACCGGTCGCCGAACCACAGTCCGCCCTCGATCACGAACACCACGTGCGGGCTGTAGTGCCCGTGGCGTCGGACGATCATCCCGGGGTCGTACTCGGCGTAGAGCGACAGGTACTGCGGATCGGGGCTGAACGCGAACCACTTCTCGCGCACGAAGGCCTCGGTGCCGTCGGCGTTGCGCTGCGCCCGGCACAGCTGCCACGGCATGTCCGGGTCGTCCATGTGGCGGAAGACGACCTCGCGGCCCTCGACGGGCAGCTCCGGGCCGGCGTCGTCCCGGGCGTCCATCAGGCCACGATGTCGAACTCGACCTGCGCCGACTCGAGCCCGCGCACGAACGCGTTGGGCATGTCGACCGGGCTCGTGCCCTCGGCGAGGCGCCACCCGGAGGTGCGCCGCAGCAGCTCCTCGAAGAAGACCTTGATCTCGAGGCGGGCGAGCGAGGCGCCCATGCAGAAGTGGGTGCCGAAGCCGAAGGCGATGTGGTTGTTGGGGTGACGGGTGACGTCGAAGCGCTCCGGGTCGTCGAAGTGGGCCTCGTCCCGGTTGGCCGAGCTGTACATCAACACCACCTGGTGCCCGGCCGGAATCGTCACCCCGTTGACCTCGGTGTCGACCGTGGCCACCCGGCACATGTTGTGGATCGGGGTGACCCACCGGATCATCTCCTCGACCGCCACCACCATGTCGGCACCGTCGCGCAGCTTGGCCAGCTCCTCGGGGTGGTCGATGAGCTCGAGGATGGTGCGGGCGATCACCGTGCGGGTGGTCTCGGCTCCGCCGTCGAGGAGGAGCAACGAGTCGGCGATCACGTCCTCGATCGACATCGGGCACCCGTCGATCTCGGCGGTGGTGTAGTGGCTGAGGACGTCGTCGGCGGGGCAGCCCTTCTTGGTCTCGAAGAGCTCGGCGGCCGCACCGGCGAACTCGATGGCGGACGTCATGCCCACCTCGTTGAAGTAGCGAGGCCCGCCGCCGAGGGCGATGGTCGTCTCGGACCAGTGCTTCAGCTTCGGCCAGTCCTCCTCGTCGAACCCGAGGAGGCGGCCGATCATCATCGCCGGGAGCGGGGCGGCGAGGTCGTTGACGATCTCCGCCGAGCCACCGTTGGCGGCCACGCCGTCGATGAGCCGGTTCACCTTCGCGCGGATGTCGTCCTCCCAGTTCGACGCCGCCCGGGGCGTGAAGCGGCGTGACACCAGGTTGCGGCGCTTCAGGTGGATGGGGTCGTCGAGGCCGATGATGGCGCCGTCGGCCGGGAGGTTCGGGCGGTAGCCGCCCTTCTCCTTGTCGGAGTTGACGAAGACGGCCTTGTTCTTCTCGATCGCCACGATGTCGTCGTAGAGCGCGATGCCCCAGAGCTCGTTGACGTCGTCCCAGTAGACGGGCTCGTTGGCCCGCATCCAGGCGTAGGTCGGGTAGGGGTCTCCGCCGTACAGCTCCGGTGACAAGAGGTCGATCTTCAGTCGCTCCACGCGCGCTCCCTGGTCCCGTCGCCGGCCTGACCGGCGCCAATCGCCTGCAGGGTACTTCGTGTGATCCGACCGTCGTCCCGCGCCGTCCTGGGCCGGGATCGGCCGTCCCGGACCTCGACAGGGAGGCCAGCGTCTACCGTCTCGGTCGTGGACGGCCGTCGTGGGCACCGACTCGTGGACGGGCCCCGAACCGGCCCGGAGGGCCGGCGGTGAGCGCCCGCACGACGTCGCGCGCCGGGCGCCAGCGCAGCGAGGCCGCCGACGAGGCCATCCTGTCGGCCACCCTCGACGTGCTGGCCGAGGAGGGCTACGCGGGCTTCACGGTGGCCGCCGTCATCCAACGCTCGGGCGTGTCGTCGGCCACCCTCTACCGGCGCTGGGCGACCAAGGAGGACCTGGTCGTGGCCGCCCTGGCCGGCCTCCACCCCGAGCCGGTCGCCATCGACACCGGCACGTTCGACGGTGACATCGCCGCGCTGGTCGCAGCCATGGCGCGCACCATGTCGGTGCGACGCGACGACCTGGCCGGGGTCCTCGCCGGCGAGCTGCGACGCGACGCCGAGCTGCGGGCGGCGGTCGAGGCCAAGTTCCTCGCGCCCCGCCTGGCCCTGCTCAGCGAGATCCTCGACCGGGCCTCCGAGCGCGGCGAGCTGTCCCGGCCGCCCCGTGTCGAGATCGCGTGGAGCCTGGTGGCCGGTCCCCTGCACCACCGGGCCTACGCCCGCAACGAGCCGCTCACCCCCGAGTTCCTGGCCGCGGCCACGGTGGCCGTGACGGCCGGCCTGCGGGCCGTCGCCGACACCTGAGCCTCGCCCGTCGTCGGTCGGCCCCCGGTCCGATGCCGGGGCCGTCCGCGGTGGGCGAGACTCTCGCCATGAGCCTGCTGACCGTGGACGTGGCCGACCGGGTCGCCGTCCTCACCCTCGACGACCCCGACCGACGCAACGTGGTGTCCAACGCCCTCAACGGCGAGATCGTCGCCGCCATGGACGACCTCGAGGATCGCCCCGACGTGGGGGCGGTCGTCGTCACCGGTGCCGGCTCGGCGTTCTGCGCGGGTGGTGACCTGGACGACCTGGCCGGCTGCTCGAGCACCGCCGAGCTCGAGGCGATCTACGCCGGGTTCCTCCGCATCGCCGAGTCGCCGCTGCCGACGGTGGCCGCGGTCAACGGCCCGGCCGTCGGCGCGGGCATGAACATGGCGCTGGCGTGCGACGTGATCGTGGCCGCCGACTCGGCGCGCTTCGACACCCGCTTCCTCCAGATCGGGATCCACCCCGGGGGCGGCCACACCTGGCGCCTGCGGCGCGTCACCGATCACCAGACGGTGATGGCCATGGTGGTCTTCGGTCAGGTCGTCGACGGTCGGCGGGCCGCCGAGATCGGGCTGGCCTGGGAGTGCGTGGACGACGGGGACCTCCTCGCCCGGGCCGTCGAGATCGCCGGCGGCGCGGCGGCGGCGCCACCGGCCCTCGTCCGCCGCACCAAGGCGACGGTGCGGTCCCTCGGTGGGATCGACACGGGGGCCGACGCCGTGGCCGCCGAGGTGGGACCGCAGTTCGAGTCGATGGGCCAACCGGCGTTCACCGACCTCCTGGCCCGCCTCCGGGCCCGGATCAAGAGCTGACCGGGGCAGGCGCCGCGTCGCCTCCGCTCAGGTGGGCCTGCGCCGCATCAGCGCGGTCCGCACGCACCGGACCACGAGCTCGTCGCGCTGGTTGAAGCCCCGGTGCTCGAAGGTCACGACGCCCGCGTCGGGGCGTGACGCCGACGCACGGACGGCCACGACCTCGGTCTCGGCCCACAACGTGTCACCGATCAGCACCGGGCGGGGGAGGTCGATCTCGGTGAACCCGAGGTTGGCCACGGTCGTGCCGAGCGTCGTCTCGGCGACGGTCATCCCGACGAGCAGGGACAGGGTGAGCATCGAGTTGACCAGGCGCTCGCCGAACTCCGTCTCCGCGGCGAACTCGGCGTCGAGGTGCAACGGCTGGGGGTTCATGGTCAGGCAGCTGAAGAACGTGTTGTCGGCCTCGGTCACGGTCCGGGTGACGGCGTGGTCGAGCACCTGTCCCGGTTCGAGCTCCTCGAACCACTTCCCACTGACGGCACGGCGCACGGGGGCTCCTCGGGGTCGGGCGGTCAACGCCGCCGGTCGGACGGATCGGCAGCCGGCGCCGCAGCCGGGTCGGCGGCCTCGGCCTGGGCCCGCGCCCAGGCGTAGTCGGCCTTGCCGGCCGGGCTGCGCTGCACGCGGTCGCGGAACACGATCTGCTTCGGCAGCTTGTAGCGGGCCAGCGAGCGGCCGGCGACGCGGCGCAGGTCGTCGGGGTCGGCGCTCGCCCCCGGCCGCAGCGACACGACGGCCACCACCTCGTTGCCCCAACGTTCGGAGGGCCGGCCGCACACGACGACGTCCGCCACCGACGGATGGGCGAGGAGGGCCTCCTCGACCTCCTCGGCGAAGACCTTCTCGCCGCCGGTGTTGATCGTGACGGCGTCACGACCGAGCAGCTCGACCGTGCCGTCGGGGCGGTAGCGGCCCCGGTCGCCGGCGACCGCGTAGCGCACGCCGTCGATCACCGGGAAGGTGCGCGCCGTGCGCTCGGGGTCGTTCAGGTACCCGAGCGGGATGCGGCCGCGGGTGGTGAGCCACCCCACGCTCGGATCGCCCTCGTCGAGGACCCGGTCGAGGCCCTCGGCCAGGACGCACCCGAACGGCCCGAGGGTGAACTCGGTGGTGGTCGCGTCGTCGGAGGTCATGTGGTTGCCGATGGGGCCGGCCTCCGACGAACCCAGCCCGTCGACGATCAGCCGGCCCGGCAGCCGCTCGAGGATGCGTTGCTTGGCGGTGACGCTCAGCACAGCCCCTCCGTTGTTCACGATCCGCAGGCTGTCGACGTCCTGGTCGTCGAGTGCGTCGAGCAGGGGTCGGACGAACGAGTCGCCCACCACCTGCACCAGCGTCACCCGCTCCCGTTCGACGGTGGCCCACACCGCGGCAGGGTCGAAGGACCCCGTGCCGGGCGTCACGATCACGGTGTTGCCGTGGGTGAGGGTGGTGAGCGCGGTCCACTGGGCGGCGCCGTGCATGAACGGGGCGGTGGCCAGGTTGCGCTTGCCGCCCTTGAGCTCGGCCTCCTCGGCCAGCTCGGCGAGTGACGTGAACTCGGCCCGGGTGCGCGTGCTCATGCCGCCGAGCGCGGCCACGAAGAGGTCGGCCTGTCGCCACAGCACCCCCTTCGGCGTGCCGGTCGTGCCGCCCGTGCACAGGACGTAGAGGTCGTCCGGGGACGGTCGGACCGGCGGCGGGTCGGCCGGGAGTCCGGCGATCACCTCGTGGTACCAGACCGCGCCCCGAGCGAGCGCCGCGCCGGAGCCGTCGGCGACCTGGAACAGGTGCTCGAGGTGGGGGAGCCGCGCCGCGATCCGTTCGACGACCGGCGCGAACGTGGAGTGGAACACCACGGCGCGGGCCCGCTGGTCGGCGAACAGCGCCACGAGCTCGTCGTCGACGTAGCGGTAGTTGACGTTGAACGGCGCGACCCGTGCCGCGAACGCGCCGACGTTGGCCTCCAGGAACTCGATGCCGTTGTGCAGGTAGAGCGCGAGGTGGTCCTGGCCCGACTCGTACCCGGCCAGCTCCGGTCGCTCCCGGTGCAGGCCCAGGCCGCGCTCGTGCAGCACCCGCGCGAACCGGTTGGCCTCGTCGACGAACTCCCGGTACGTGCGACGGCGATCCCCGTGGACCACCGCCTCCCGTTCGGGGACGGCGGCGGCCACCGCGGCGATCGCTCCGGCCAGGTCGACGTCCATCAGGTGTTCCCGGCGGCCGGCTCCGGCCGGGGGTCGACCGTCACCACGGGCTGGCCGAGCCCGACCCGCTCGCCGACCCGGGCGTGGATCGCCGCCACGGTGCCGTCGCAGGGGGCACGCAGGGTGAACTCCATCTTCATGGCCTCGACAGCGGCGAGGGCCTGCCCTGCGACGACGACGTCGCCCTCGGCGACGTCGATCGTCGTCAGCGCACCGGGCATGGGGGACACCACCGGGCCTCGGTGGGCGCCCGTGCGGTCGTCGTCGTGGGCCGCGGCCGGTTCGTCGACCCGGGTCCACCACGCCGATCCGTCGACGCCCCACCAGCGGGCCCCGTCGGTGGAGGTCGCGGTGAGCAGCGTCGTGGTGCGACCGTCGAGGGTGACGGTCGTCCGATCACCCTCGACGGCCACGCCGACCGTCCGCTCCGCGGCGCCGTCCACGGCCACGATCCACTCCCGACCGTCGCGGCGGGCGGTGACGCGCGTCGGCGCGCCGCCGTCGACGTGCACCGTGACGTCGAGCGGCCGATGGCCGCCGAGAGCCCATCCGGTGCGCGTGTCCCAGGGGCCGGCGGCGGGCGAGGGGTCGTGGAACCGGTCGAGTGCCGCCGCCAGTACCACGGCGTCGGGCGGTCCGTCGGCGACCAGGTCGTCCAGGCGACGGGCCACGAGGTCGGTGTCGAGGCGACCGGCGGCGACGTCGGGGTCGGCGAGCAGCGCGCGGAGGAACCCCGTGTTGGTGGTGACGCCGAGGACGGCCGTCGCCGCCAGCGCACCGTCGAGGCGGAGCAGCGCGCCGGCCCGGTCGTGGGCGTGCGCGATCACCTTGGCGAGGAGGGGGTCGTAGTCCGGGCCCACGGTCAGCCCGACCCGCAGCGACGAGTCGACCCGCACCCCGGGGCGGTCGGCCGCCTCGGCCAGCCCGACGACGCGCCCGCCCGTCGGGAGGAAGTCGCGGGCCGGGTCCTCGGCGTACACCCGGGCCTCGACGGCGTGACCGGTGGGCCGCAGATCGCCCTGCCCGAATGGCAGCGCCTCGCCGGCGGCCACCCGGAGCTGGGCCTCCACGAGGTCGAGCCCGTAGACCATCTCCGTCACCGGGTGCTCGACCTGGAGGCGGGTGTTCATCTCCAGGAAGAAGAACTCGTGGGGACGGGTGCCGGTCACGATGAACTCCACGGTCCCGGCGCTCGTGTAGCCGCACGCTCGCGCCACCGCCACGGCGGCCGCGCCCATGGCGGCGCGGGTGGGGGCGTCGAGCAGCGGCGACGGGCACTCCTCGACGATCTTCTGGTGGCGTCGCTGCAGGCTGCACTCCCGCTCGCCGAGGTGGACGACGTTGCCGTGGTGGTCGCCGAGGACCTGGACCTCGATGTGGCGGGGCGCGTCCACGAAGCGCTCGACGAGCAGCCCGTCGTCGCCGAACGCCGCGAGGGCCTCGCGCCGAGCACCCCTGAGATGGTCCGCCAGGGCCGCCGGGTCGTCCACCCGACGCATGCCCTTGCCGCCCCCGCCCGCCGCGGGCTTCACGAGGACCGGGTACCCGATCCGCTCGGCCGCCGCCGCCAGCGCGTCGTCGTCGAGATCGTGGCCCTCGCTGCCCGGGACGACGGCCACGCCCGCACCGGCGACCAGCTCCTTCGCGAGGACCTTGTCGCCCATCGTCGCGATGACGGCGGCGCTCGGCCCGACGAACGCGATGCCGGCCGACGCGCAGGCCTCGGCGAGCTCGGCGTTCTCGGACAGGAAGCCGTAGCCGGGGTGCAGCGCCTGGGCGCCGGTGCGCCGTGCCGCGTCGACCAGCGCGTCGACGCGGAGGTAGCTCTCGGCGGCCGGCGCAGGACCGAGCCGGACCGCGTCGTCGGCGGCGTGGACGTGGAGGGCGTCGACGTCGGCGTCGGAGTACACGGCGATGCCGGACGCCCCGAGGGCCCGCACGGTGCGCAGGACGCGCACCGCGATCTCCCCCCGGTTGGCCACGAGCACCCGGTCGAACACGTCAGCTCACATCCGGAACACGGCGTAGCCGAGCGGTCCGAGGGGGGCGGCGCCCGCGGCGGCCAGCGCCAACCCGACCGCCATCCGGGTGTCGCTGGGCTCGATGATCCCGTCGTCCCACAGCCGGGCCGTGGAGTAGAGGGCGCGCCCCTGGGTCTCGTACTGCTCGCGGATCGGCGCCCGGAACGCCGCCTCCTCGTCGTCGCCCCAGGTGTCGCCGCGGGCCTCGACCTGGTCACGGCGCACCGTGGCGAGCACCGCGGCGGCCTGCTCACCGCCCATCACCGAGATGCGGGCGTTCGGCCACATCCACAGGAAGCGAGGGGAGTAGGCCCGCCCGCACATGCTGTAGTTCCCGGCGCCGAACGACCCGCCCACCACGACGGTCAGCTTCGGCACCCGCGCGCAGGCGACGGCGTTCACCATCTTGGCGCCGTCCTTGGCGATGCCGGCGGCCTCGACGTCGCGGCCGACCATGAACCCGGTGATGTTCTGCAGGAACAGCAGCGGGATGCCCCGACGGTCGCACAGCTCCACGAAGTGGGCGCCCTTCGACGCCGACTCGCCGAACAGCACGCCGTCGTTGGCCACGATCCCCACCGGGTGGCCCCACACGTGGGCGAAGCCGGTGACGAGCGTGGTCGCGTACTCCGCCTTGAACTCGGCGAAGCGGCTCCCGTCCACCACCCGGGCGATCACCTCGCGCGGGTCGTAGGGCCGGCGAGGATCGGCCGGCACCACCCCGTGCAGCTCCGACGGGTCGACGACGGGCTCCTCGGACACCTCCACCGGCCACGGCGGCGTGGGCGTGGGTGGGAGCGTGGCCACGATCCGCCGGACGATGCGCAGCGCGTGGCGGTCGTTCTCGGCGAGGTGGTCGACCACCCCCGACGTGCGGGCGTGCAGCTCGCCCCCGCCGAGCTCCTCGGCGGTGACCTCCTCGCCGGTCGCGGCCTTCACGAGCGGGGGACCGCCGAGGAAGATCGTGCCCTGGTCCCTGACGATCACCGTCTCGTCGCTCATCGCCGGCACGTAGGCGCCGCCCGCCGTGCACGAGCCCATGACCGCGGAGATCTGGCCGATCCCCGCCTTCGAGAGGGTGGCCTGGTTGTAGAAGATGCGCCCGAAGTGGTCGCGGTCGGGGAACACCTCGTCCTGGGCGGGCAGATAGGCGCCGCCGGAGTCGACCAGGTAGATGCACGGCAGGTGGTTGTCGAGGGCCACCTCCTGGGCGCGGAGGTGCTTCTTCACGGTCATGGGGTAGTAGGTGCCGCCCTTGACCGTGGCGTCGTTGGCGACCACCACGCAGAGCCGCCCGCTCACCCGGCCGACACCGGTGATCAGCCCGGCGCCCGGTGCCTCGCCGTCGTAGAGGCCGTGGGCGGCGAGCGGCGACAGCTCGAGGAAGGGCGAGCCCGGGTCCAGCAACGCCTCCACCCGGTCGCGCGGCAACAGCTTGCCCCGTTCGGTGTGGCGGGCCCGGGCGGCCTCGGTGCCGCCGAGGCGCGCCACGGCGCGCAGCTCCCGGAGCTCGGCGACCGCGGCGTCCATCGCAGCGCGGTCGGTGGCGTAGACCTCGCTCGACGGGTCGACGTTCGACGTGAGGACCGGTGCCGACGCCGTCGCTTCGTCCACGGTCTCAACCGGCGGTGATGCCGTTGTCGCTCGAGAGGATCGCCCCGTGGATGTTGCGCCCCTCGTCGGAGGCGACGAAGGCGAAGAGCCCGGCGATGTCGTCGGGCTGACCCATCCCCCTGAAGCCCATGTAGGGGCGCATGAGGTCGAAATCGATCTCGGCCGGCATCTCGTAGCTCGCCGTCAGGTTGCTCTCCACGCCCCCCGGGGCGATGGCGTTGACCCGCATCCCGGTCGTGGCGAACTCCATCGCCAGGGCCCGGGTGAGCTGGACGACCGCCCCCTTCGTCATGCAGTACACGACCGTGTAGGCCTGGCCCATCAACCCGGCGTTCGAGGCGATGTTGACGATGTTGCCGTCGGTCTCCAGCAGGTGCGGGATGGCGGCCTGGCACATGAAGAACGGGCCGTCGGTGTTCACGCCGAACATCTGGCGGTACCGCTCCTCGCTCACCTCCGTGACGTGCTCGCTGCGGGCGATCCCCGCCACGTTGCCGAGCACGTCCAGCCGGCCGAAGGCGTCGATCGCGGTGGCCACGGCGGCCCGGCACTCCTCGGGACGGCTCACGTCGTTCACGCTGGTCTCGATGCGCCCGCCGCCCCGTGCCCCGATCAGCTCGACCGTGCCGGCCAGGCCGGCCTCGCTGATGTCGACCCCGAGGACCGAGGCCCCCTCGGCGGCCAGGCGGGCCGCGGTGGCGCGCCCGATGCCCGATCCGGCGCCGGTCACCAGCGCCACCCTGCCCTCGAAGCGCGTCGTCTGGTCGGTCATCTGCTCCCCCTCGGATCGGCCCGACGCCCGATCGTAGGTGGTCGCCGTCGGCGCCCGGCACGGGCTCGGGTGCCGCGCCGGGGATCCGACCCTCGTGTGTGACGTTAGTGTCAGATCCATTCGGGGCGACCGCTGGTCGTGGCGGTCGCCCCGGTACCGTCCGCACAGGTAGCGAGAAAGGCCACGGGGACATGGAGATCAAGGCAGGACAGCGGTTGGCGTGCCCGACGGGCTCGACGGAGGTCGTCGTCGTGCGCCCCCCGGGCACCGAGGTCGAGCTGACCTGCGCCGGGGAGGCGGTCGTCGACCCCGCGTCGGAGCGCACCGACACGGCCACGTCGAGCGACGACGACCAGGTGCTCGTCGGCAAGCGCTACACCGACGAGGAGTCCGGCATCGAGGTGCTGTGCTCCAAGCCCGGTCCCGGCCCGCTGGCCGTCGACGGGCGACCGCTGACGATCAAGGGCGCGAAGCCCCTGCCCTCCTCCGACTGACCGGGGTCCGTCCGTGAACCTCGGCCTCCTGCTCGAGATGGCCGGCTCGACGCTGGCCGACCGTCCCGCCGTCGTCAGCGGCGACGTGGTCCTCACCTATGCCGACCTCGCAGCGGCGGCCACGGCGTGCGCCGAGCGCATCGCCGCGGGAGGCCACGACTCGCTCGTCTACTGCGGCACCAACGACGCCACGTTCCCGGTGGCCCTGTTCGGCGCCGCCGCGGCAGGGGTGCCGTTCATCCCCCTCAACTACCGACTCGCCGTCGAGCAGCTCCAACCCCTCGTCGAGGCCCACCCCGGCGCGCTGGTGGTGGCCGAGGAGCTCCCGGTCCCCGGTGCAGACCCCGCCCGCACGATCGACCGTCGCGAGCTGCTCGGCGTCGAGGCGACGGGGGCGGCCGAGCTCCCCGGTTTCGTCGACCCCGACGACGTCGCGGTGGTGCTCTACACCTCCGGCACGTCCGGCGTGCCGAAGGCGGCGCTGCTGCGCCATCGCCACCTCACCGCCTACGTGATCGGCACCGTCGAGTTCGCGGCGGCCGAGGAGGAGCAGTCGGCGCTGGTCACCGTGCCGCCGTACCACATCGCCGGCATGGCCAACCTCCTGTCGAACGTCTACGCCGGCCGCCGCATCATCTACCTCGACGCCTTCGACGCCGCGGCCTGGCTCGACACGATCCGTCGCCACGGGGTGACCCAGGCCATGGTCGTGCCGACGATGTTGGCCCGGGTCGTCGCCGAGCTCGGCGGCGCGCCGGCCGACGTGCCCACCCTGCGCACCCTGTCCTACGGCGGTTCGCGCATGCCGCTCCCCGTGCTCGAGCAGGCGCTCGAGCTCTTCGCGGGCACCGGGTTCGTCAACGCCTACGGGCTCACCGAGACGTCGTCGACCATCGCCCTGCTCGGTCCCGACGACCACGCCGCGGCCCGCGCCGGCGATCCCGTCGCCCGCGAGCGCCTCGGCTCGGTGGGCCGGCTGCTGCCGGGCATCGAGGTCGAGGTCCGGGGACCGGACGGTGAGGTGCTGCCCGACGGCGAGCCCGGTCTGGTCTTCCTCCGCGGCGAGCAGGTGTCGGGTGAGTACGACGGCTTCAGCGTGCTCGACGAGGAGGGCTGGTTCCCCACCAAGGACCGCGGGTGGATCGACGCCGAGGGGTACCTCTTCATCGAGGGCCGCGCCGACGACACGATCATCCGCGGCGGGGAGAACATCGCCCCCGCCGAGATCGAGGACGTGCTGGCCCGCCACCCGGGCGTCGCCGACGTGGTGGTGGTGGGCGTGCCCGACGACGAGTGGGGCCAGCGCATCGCGGCCGTGGTGGTGGCCGCGCCCGGCGCCGAGCCGACCGCCGAGGAGCTCCAGGCGTTCGCCCGTGAGCACCTCCGCGGCTCGAAGACCCCTGAGCTCGTGGTGTTCCGCGACGACCTGCCCCGCACCCCCACGGGGAAGCTGCTGCGCCGCGAGGTCCTCGCCGACCTGGCGGACTGACGGTCGACGGTGGGGGCGCCTGCGCTCCTCGCCGCGGCGGCCGAGGTCGGTGACGCCGCCCTGGCGGAGCCGGCGCTCGTCGCGCGGCAGGTGACCGGAGGGGCCGTCGCGAGGGTCCCGGCCGCCGAGGACCTGCTCGCCGAACGGTCCCGCCTGCTCGGGCGCCGAGCGGCCGGGCAGGTGTCGGCCGGAGGGTCGTGCCGCCTCCTGGCGGCGGCCGACGGCTGGGTGGCGGTGAACCTGCCCCGCCCCGACGACGTCGACCTCCTGCCGGCCTGGCTCTCGGTGACCGCCGACGGGGGGTTCGACGTGCCGTGGGAGCAGGTCGGCGCCGCCGTGCGCGATCTCGCCACCGCGGAGGTCGTCGATCGGGGTCGACTCCTCGGGCTGGCGGTCGCCGCCGTCCCGGTGACTCCTGCGGACCTGACCGCCGGCGACGAGCAGCTGTCCGAGCGGGGCACGGTCGACGGCACACGGAGCCACCTCGTCGAGCGCGTCGCCGAGGCCCGGCATCCCGACGGCGCTCGACCGCTCGTCGTCGACCTCTCGTCGTTGTGGGCCGGGCCGCTCTGCGGCCGACTCCTCGCCGAGGCGGGGATGCGGGTCGTGAAGGTGGAGTCGACCACCCGCCCCGACGGCGCCCGGGCGGGGAACCGCGCCTTCTTCGACCTGCTCAACGGCCGCAAGGAGCACCGCACCATCGACCTGGCCACCCCGGCCGGACACGACGAGCTCCGCGCCCTGGTGTCCACGGCCGATGTCGTGATCGAGGGTTCGCGGCCCCGGGCCCTTCGTCAGATGGGGATCGAGCCCACCGAGGTGCTGAAGCCCGGGGCGGTGTGGGTGTCGATCACCGCCTACGGCCGCCGCGGCCCCTGGGCCGATCGGGTGGGGTTCGGCGACGACGCGGCGGCAGCCGGAGGCCTCGTCGAGGTCGCGGGAGGTCGGCCCGCCTTCGTCGGCGACGCGGTCGCCGACCCGCTGGCCGGGATGGTGGCGGCGGGAGCCGCCGCCCGCGCCCGGGCGGACGGGGGCGGGTTGCTGGTCGACGTCGCCCTGCGGGAGGTGGCCCGGGCCGCCGTGTGGGCGGCCCGTCGGGTCGGCCCTCCCCGCGATCCGGCCCCGGTGCCGACGTGACCGCCGTCGTCGTGGTCGACGCCGAGATCGGCGGCCGCCCCGGGCGGGCGGTCCGCCTCGACGGGGGGTGCGTCGTCGACGTCGACGACAACGCCCTCGTGGACCGCACCGACGCCGACGTGATCGACGCCCGGGGCGGCGCGCTGCTCCCCGGGCTCCACGACCACCACCTCCACCTCCTGGCGTGGGCGGCCCGGCTGGGTTCGGTGGACCTCGGCCCGCTCGTCGGTCCGGCGGCCGTCGACCGCCACCTCACCGCCGCGGTCGCCGCGCCCCGCACGGGGCGGTGGCTCCGCGTCGCCGGCTACGACGAGCACGACCACGGACCGATGGACCGTGATCGACTCGACGCCACGTGCGGGGCCGTTCCCGTGAGGGTGCAGCATCGCAGCGGGCTGTCGTGGGTGGTGTCGACGGCCGGCCTGGTGGCCCTCGGGCTCGATCCCGCCCCCGGTCCCGGTGCGGCCGCCGGCGACCCCCCGGCCGGCGTCGAGCGGGCCGACGACGGCTCGGCCACCGGATGGCTCCACCGCCTCGACGGGTGGCTGCGCGGCCGGGTCGGGGCCGCGCCGCCGGACCTCGCGGAGGTGGCGCGGCGCCTGGCGGCCCATGGGATCACCGGGGTCACCGACACCACGCCCTCGCTCGACGACGGCGCGCTCGACCTGCTCGTCGGGGCCCGGGCCGACGGCACGCTCCGGGCGCGGCTCACCGTGCTCGGGCGCCCCGACGACGACCGTCTCGGCCCCTGGGCCGACCTCGGCCCCCGGAAGCTGGTGGTCGACGAGCACCGGGGCCTCGACGTCGACGAGCTGGCGCGGCGCATGGCGCGCGTGCACGACAGCGGGAGGGCGGTGGCCGTGCACTGCGTGACGCGCGCCGAGTGCGTCGCCGCGGTGGCCGCGCTGCGCCAGGCCGGGGCCCGCCGTGGCGACCGGCTCGAGCACGCCTCGCTGCTGCCCCCCGCCCTCGACGGCTACCTGGCCACCGTGCCCGTGACCGTCGTGACCCAACCGTCCTTCGTCGCCGAGCGGGGCGACCACTACCTCGCCGCCGTCGATCCGGTCGACCTCCCGGACCTCTACCGGCTGGCATCGCTGCGCCGGGCGGGGGTGCCGGTCGCGCTGAGCAGCGACGCCCCGGTGGCCTCCGCCGACCCGTGGGCCGCCGTGGCGGCCTCGGTCGAACGGCGAACCGCGGCCGGCGTCGTCCTCGGGCCCGACGAGGCGCTCACCGCCGGCGAGGCGCTGGCCGGCTACCTGACCCCTGCGCTCGACCCCGGCGGGCCCGTCCGCACGGTCGAGGTCGGCCGCCCGGCGGATCTCTGCCTCCTGCACCAGCCGCTCGCCGCGGCGCTCCGGGCGCCGTCGAGCGACCACGTCCGGTTCACCTTCTTCGGGGGCGAGGCGGTCCATGGTTGACCGGGCGGCGCCGCGGCTGCTCGGCGCGGCCGAGGCCGCGGTGGCGCTGCGCTTGGCGGCGGACGACGTCGGCGTCCTCGGTGGGTCGGCGATGGTCGCCGTGGGGTTCGGTGACACCGCCGACGACGCCGCGGCCCTGGGCGCCCTGGCCGCCGAGATCCCCTTCGCGGCGGCCGTCGTCGTCGGGGTTCCCACCGGTTCGACCCTCCCCCCGCCCGCCGTGGCGTTCGACGTCGTGCTCGCCGGGGAGCCGCCCGGAGGGAACGGTGCGGACCGGTCGTCGGTGGCCGTCGCGGACGTCGACGCGGCGCTCGTCGAGCTGCGGTCCGGCATCGCCCGCTCCCCGGCGGCGTCGGTGGCGCTCGTGCAGCTGCTCCGGGCCGGGCAGCACCTCTCGCTCGTGGACGCGGTGCTGGCCGAGTCGTTCGTCTACTCGATGCTCCAGTCGGGCCCCGACCACCGGGCGTGGCTCGCCGGGCGGGACGCAGCGTTGCCCCGGGCCGGCGGGGGGCCTCTCGTACGAGGCGGCCGCCACGGGTCGCGCCTCGACGTCGCGCTGACGAGGCCCGAGGCCCGCAACGCCGTGAGCGCCCGCCTCCGCGACGACCTGCACGCCGCGCTGGACGTGGCCCTCGCCGACCCCACGGTGGCCGAGGTCCACCTGTGGGGGGTGGGACCCTCGTTCTGCAGCGGGGGCGACCTCCACGAGTTCGGCAGCGCGCCCGACCCGGTCACCGCCCACCTGGTGCGCTCGACCCGGTCGCCGGCCCTCGATCTCGTGCGGTGCTCACCGCGCCTCGTCGCCCACGTCCACGGGGCTGCCGTCGGCGCCGGGATGGAGTGGGCGGCGTTCGCCCACCGGGTGGAGGCCCGCGACGACGCCGTGTTCCGACTCCCCGAGGTCGGGATGGGCCTCGTCCCGGGGGCCGGGGGCACGGCGTCGGTGCCGCGTCGGATCGGCCGGCAGCGCACGGCGTGGGTGGCGCTCACGGGAGCGACGATCGACGCCGCGACCGCCCTCGACTGGGGGCTCGTCGACGAGGTGGTGACGCCGGACGACTTCGCGGCGTCCGCCGATCAGCCGTCCCTGCGGTGGACCGACACCGCGTAGTCCGGGTCGGGTCCGATCGGTCGTCGGTCCCAGGTCGACCAACGGTCCTCGAGGACGAGCCCGCCCTCGGTGCACCACGCGTCGTACGCCTGCAGCGTCGGCCAGTCGGGCCGTAGCTGGAAGCCGGCGACGAGGCGGCCGCCCGGCGCGAGGCGTCGGGCGCAGGCGTGCACGACGGCGGTCCGGCGGTCGGCGTCGACGAAGCCGATGACGTTCCCCGCTGCCACCACCACGTCGAAGGCGCCGCCGAGCTCGACGTCGTCGAGTGCGGCGAGGTCGGCCTCCATCCACCGCAGCGAGGGGGCGCGTGCGCGGGCCCTGGCCAGGAGGTCCGGGTCGAGGTCCACGCCGGTGACCTCGATCCCCCGGCGGTCGAGCTCGATGGCCACTCGGCCGGTGCCGCACCCGGCGTCGAGCACGCGCCGGGGCCGGTAGCGCACCACGAGGTCGACCTCTCCGTGGGGATCGACGCCGCTCGCCGCGAGGCGCTCCCAGCGGGTGTCGTACTCGTCGAGGTCCACCTCTGCACGCCAGCGGGCCCACTCCGCCGCCGGCCGGCCGGGGCCCCGTTCGGGGTCGGGGTCCCGCTCGTCGCTGCCGTCGTCCATCTTCCCAGTGTCGCTCGCCGACGCCGAGGGAGGCACGCCGGTCGGACGTCGCCGCGTGCGGCGCGCCCTACGATCGGCGCCCATGACCGGTTCCGGCTCCGACGTGGTGGTGACGCCCACGCGCCGTCGCGCCGACGGTGGGCCGAGCGCCCGGTCGCTGCTCGTGGGCATCCTCGGGCAGTACGTCATGCCGCGGGGCGTCGACGTCTGGACGTCCACGCTCGTCGGTGCGCTCGAGGCCCTCGGGGTCGAGGAGCGGGCGGCCCGCCAGGCGGTCAACCGGACGGCCGCCGACGGGTGGCTGGTCGGCGAATCGGTCGGGCGGTACACGCGCTGGTCCCTGTCGCCCGCCGGGCGGCGCCTGCTCCAGTCCGCCCGCGATCGGCTCGCCCGCTCCCTCCTGCCCGACCGCGAATGGGACGGCCACTTCCTGTTGGTGAGCCTGACCGGCCCCCCGCCCGACCGCCTCCGCCGCGACCGGCTCGCCTCGGGCCTCGACTTCGAGGGCTTCGGGTCGCTCGGGCCGAGCCTCTGGGTGTCGGCCGACCTTCGTGCCGAGGCGGGTGCCCGGGTCGTGCTCGGCGAGCTCGGCCTCGAGGCGGGAGCCGTCTTCTTCACCGCCGCGCCGACCGCGGGTTCGGCGACGCCCGCCGAGGTCGTCGCCGGTGCCTGGGACCTCGAGGGGGCGGCTCGGGCCCACGAACGGTTCCTCGCCGACTTCGCCGACGCCGAGCCGGTCGACGACCGCGAGGCGTTCGCGTTGCGCACCCGTCTCGCCCACGAGTGGCGCCACCTGCTCAGCATCGACCCGGCGCTGCCCTCGACCCTCCTGCCCGCCGACTGGGCGGGCGCGAGGGCCAAGGCCCGCTTCACCGAACTCCAGGCGCGCTGGTCCGAGGCCTCCGAGACGTACTACACAACCTTGTCGGAGCGGCCCGTTGCGTAGTAGGTTGGTGACATGACCGCCCCCGCGTACCCCTGCTTCGACGCCGACAACCACTACTACGAGGCGCTCGACGCCTTCACCCGGCACCTCGATCCCCGCACCGGGCCCCGCACCATCGAGTGGTGCGAGATCAACGGCCGCAAGTACCACGTCATCGCCGGCAAGGTCTGCCGGGCGGTCGTGAACCCCACGTTCGACCCGGTGTCGCCTCCCGGGATCCTGAAGGACTACTTCCGGGGCAACCCGAGCGGCGAGTCCCCGCTCGAGCTCATGAAGCAGCGTGAGCCGATCCGCCCCGCGTACCGCGACCGCGACGCCCGCATCGCCACCCTCGACGAGCACGGCCTCGAGAAGTGCTGGCTCTTCCCCACGCTCGGCATGATCTACGAGGAGCTCCTCAAGCACGACCCGGTCGCCGTGCAGATGGTCTTCACCGCCTTCAACCGATGGCTGGAGGAGGACTGGGGCTTCGCGTACCGGGACCGGATCTTCGGGGCGCCCTACTTCTCGTTGGTCGACGTCGACTGGGCGGTCGCCGAGCTCGAGTGGGCGCTGGACCGCGACGTGCGCACCATCGTGATGCGGCCCGCCGCCCCCACCACCGTCGACGGGCCCCGCTCGCCGGCCGACCCGATGTTCGACCCCTTCTGGGCCCGGGTCAACGAGGCGGGCATCACCGTCGTGGCCCACGCCGGGGACAGCGGCTACTCCTCCAACGGCTATGCCGAGGACACCGGGTTCTCGGCCAACTTCAACAGCGGCAACCGCCCGCAGCCCATCAAGATGGCGACGATGTTCGACCGGCCGATCGAGGACTTCCTCGCCGCACTGGTCTGCGACAAGCTCTTCGAGCGCTTCCCCAACGTGCGGGTGGCGTCGGTCGAGAACGGCTCGGGTTTCCTGAGGGCGTTGCTGAAGAAGCTCGACGTGACCCACGCCAAGATGCCGGGCTGGTTCCCCGAGCTGCCCTCGGAGACCTTCCGCGAGCACGTCTGGATCAACCCGTTCTGGGAGGACGACGTGCACGAGCTGGTCGAGCTCATGGGTGCCGACCGCATCATCTTCGGGTCGGACTGGCCCCACATCGAGGGCATGCCCGAGCCGCTCGACTACGTCGACGAGCTCAAGAACTTCTCGCTCGAGGTGCAGCGCATGATCATGCACGACAACACCGACGGCCTGAACGAGCGCCGCCCCGCCTCGCACGCCTAACCCGGGTACAGCCGCACCTCCGTGGCCTTGGCCACGGCGAACACGCCGTCGCCCGGCGCCAGGGCCAGCTCGGCCAGCGCGCCCGCGGTGATCTCCGCCGTCGTGGCGGGAGGACCGTCGAGGCGGACCCGGGCGCGGTCGTGGAAGACCTGGATCCCGGCGATGCGCGTCGGCCAGCAGTTGCGGGGGCTGCCGGTCGGGGGCTCCCGGTAGAGGGCGATGGCGCGCGGTTCGAGCGCGGCCAGCCCGGGTCCGCCGACGGGCGTCGTGTCGGACCGGATGCCGTGCACCAGGACGCCCTCGGGGGTGACGAGCACGTCGCCGTCGAGCACGCCCGTCACCAGGTTGACGCCGGCGAGATCGGCCACGTAGTCGGTGGCCGGGTGGGCGCCGAGGTCGGCGAGGGCGCCCTCCTGCACGACCCGGCCGTCCTCGAGCACGACCACCCTGTCGGCCAGCACGTGGGCGTCGACGGGGTCGTGGGTGACGAGGAGCGTCGCCAGTCCGGTCTCGTCGAGGTGGCGGCGCAGGTCGATGCGCACGTCGACACGGGTGGAGGCGTCGAGTGCGGCGAGGGGTTCGTCCAGGAGCAGCGCCCGGGGTTCGGCGGCGAGGGCGCGGGCCAGCGCCACCCGCTGGCGCTGGCCGCCCGACAGGACCCCGGGCCGCTCCCCGCCGCGCTCGGCGAGACCCACGACGTCGAGCCACTCCCGGGCGCGGCGACGCGCCTCGCCCCGGCGGATCCCCGTGGCCCTCAGGCCGAACGCCACGTTCTCCAGGACGTCGAGGTGCTCGAACAGCGCCAGGTGCTGGAGGACCACGCCGAGGCGCCGGCGTTCCGGCGCGACGAACCGGCCGATCAGCGGGTCGTCGAGCACCTCGTCGTCGAGGGTGACGCGCCCGCGATCGAGAGGGAGGAGCCCGGCGAGCACCCGCAGGAGCGTCGTCTTGCCGGCGCCGTTGGGGCCGAGGAGGGCCACGACCTCGCCCGGGCGGACGCCGATCGCGGCGTGCAGGTCGAGCGTGCCGACGCGGAGGCCGCCGTCGGCGACGAGCCCGCTGTTCACGCTCTGGTCCCGCCGGGGGCGAGCCCTCCGCCGAGCCAGCGGTGGCGCAGGGACACCAGCACCGTGAACGAGATGGCCACCATCAGCAGCGCCACGAGGACGGCCTGGCCGGGGTCGGTCTCCAGCGCCTGGTACACGGCCAGCGGGAGCGTCTGGGTGGTGCCCGGGAAGCTGCCGGCGAAGGTGATCGTGGCGCCGAACTCGCCGAGCGCCCGGGCCCATGCCAGCACCGCCCCGGCCACGAGCGCCGGGCGGATGGTCGGCAGGGTCACTCGGCGGAAGGTGTACCAGGGACCGCCGCCGAGCGTCCGGGCGGCCTCCTCGGCCTCGGTGCCGGCCTGGCGGAGCGCGGCGTCCACCGTGATGACGAGGAACGGCATGGCCACGAACGTCTGGGCCAGCACCACCCCGGCGGTGCTGAACGGAAGCCGGATGCCGAACCAGTCGTAGAGGTGCTGGCCGACGATGCCGCGTCGACCGAGGGCGGCGAAGAGGGCGACGCCGGCCACCACCGGCGGGAGCACCATCGAGAGCGTGGAGAGCGCTCGCAGGCCGGCGCGGCCGGGGACGGTGCTGCGGGCCAGCACCCACGCCAGGGGGACGCCGAAGACGAGCGACAGGACGGTGGACCAGCCCGAGGTCCAGAGCGAGAGGCGCAGAGCGGTGAGGGTGTCGGGGGCCGTGAGGATCGCCCAGGCGTCGCCCCACGGGGCGCGAGCGACGAGGCCCACGATGGGCAGCGCGAAGAACACCGACGCCACCGTGGCCAGCACCGCCACCGGGAGCGGGACCCGCCGGACGCGGGGGCGGCGGGTCACCCGGGAGGGGCGAAGCCGGCGTCCGCGAGGGCCCGCTGACCCACGGGGCCGGCGAGGAACGCCACGAAAGCATCGGCCAGGTCGGGTCGCGACGCCTCGCGCAGCGCGGCGGCGGGGTAGGTCGCCACGATGCCCACCTCGGTGAGCTCGACGCCGGTCACGGCTCCCTCGGACGCGGCCACGTCGGTGCTGTACACGATCCCGGCGTCGGCCTCGCCGGCGGCCACCTTGGCGAGCACCGCCCGCACGTCGGCCTCCTGGCTCACGGGCCGGACGGTGACCTCGGCGTCGGCCAGCGCCTCGTCGGCGTACCTCGTGATGGGGACGGCGGGCCCGGCGGCGACGTACACGACGCCGGGTGCGGCGAGGTCGGCCAGCCCGGTGATCCCGAGCGGGTTGCCGGGGGCGACGGCGATGGCGATCCGGTTGCGGGCGAACACGACGGGCGACCCGGACAGGAGGCCCTCGCCCGCCAGCGCGTCCATCGTCGCCTCGTCCGCCGACGCGAACACGTCGGCCGGGGCGCCCTCGCGGATCTGGGCGGTCAGGGCGGAGGACGCCGCGAACGAGGCCGCCACCGTCACACCGGCGTTGGCGGCCTCGAACCCGGCGGCGACGGTCCCGATCACGTCGGTCAGCGACGCGGCGGCGAGCACCGTGACCTCGCCGCCCGCGAGCGCCGTCGGTCCGGTCGCCGGGGCGGTCGCCGTCGTGTCCGAGCCCCCGCATCCGACGGCCACCAGGAGCGCGGCCAGGGCGACGAACAGCACGGGGAGGCCTCGGGTCCGCATGATCCGACTGTAGTCAACTTCTGACTACTGCGCCGTGGCCCGGTACGATCGCCCGGTGCCCCGCAAGCCCACGGACGCCGACCTCGCCCAGCCCGTGTGCCTGGCCTTGGTGGTCGAGGGGATCGAGCACGGTTGGGCGGTCGGCACGGCGCTCGCCCCCGGCGGGGAGGTCGGACGGATCTGGTCGCTCAGTCGACCGCTCGTCTACCGGGCGATCGACCGGTCGGTCGACGACGGCCACCTCCGGCGCCGAGGCACGGCGCCCGGCGGCGGCCGGACCCGCACGCTCCTGGCGCCGACCGCCGCCGGCCGCCGGAGCGACGCCCGCTGGCTCGAGGAGCCGGTCGCTCACCTCCGCGACGTGCGCACGGAGCTGTTGTTGAAGCTCGAGCTCCGTCGCCGGCGCGGCCTCGGCAACGCCGACCTGCTCGAGCGTCAGCGTGAGCGGCTGGCCCCGGTGATCGAGGCCGTCTCGCGGGGCGGCGACGACCTGGTGGCCCGTTGGAGGGCCGAGCAGGCCGAGGCCGTCGAGCGCTTCCTCGTGAGGGCCCGCGCCGCGGAGGCGCCTCGGCGGGGCGGACGGCCCGGTCCGGGGTGACCGGCCGTTCGCGCCCGTGTGTCACGATCGTCGTCCATGACCGCATGGAACTTCGCCGACGTGTGGGAGACGGTCGCCGCCACCCTGCCGGAGGCACCCGCGCTGGTGCAGGGCCGACGGCGTCTCGACTGGTGTGAGTTCGACCGCCGGGCCGACGCCCTCGCGGCGTGGCTGTTGGCGGAGGGGGCCGAGCCCGGGGAGACCGTGGCGCAGTACCTCTACTCCTCCCCCGAGTACCTCGTGTCGGTCTTCGCGGCGTTCAAGCTCGGGCTGGCGCCGGTCAACACGAACTACCGCTACGCCCCGTCCGAGCTCGCCTACCTGTGGGACAACGCCGACGCCGGCACCGTGGTCTTCCACGGGGAGTTCGCCGATCGGGTGGACCGGGTCCGCGCCGAGCTCCCCGGGCCGCGGCGCTGGGTGTGGGTCGACGACGGGAGCGGGCCGTGCCCGCCCTGGGCGACCGACTGGGACGAGATCGTCGCGTCCTCCCCTCACGACGGCCCGACGCTCCCGCGCTGGGGGCGCAGCCCGGACCAGCTCTACCTCGTCTACACGGGCGGCACGACGGGTCTGCCGAAGGGCGTCATGTGGCGCCAGGACGATCTGTTCGCCCTGCTCAACGCCTCGGCGGCGGTGCGCCACCCCGACGACGGCGGCCTGGAGGGCGTCGCCGCCTCGCTGGTGAAGCCGGGCCCGGTCCACCTGACCGCGGCGCCCCTCATGCACGGCACCGGGGCCTTCAGCTCCTTCATGGCGCTGTCCAGCGGCGGTTCCGTGATCACCCTGGTCGATCGCCACTTCCCGGTCGTCGAGATCCTCGACACCGTCGAGCGCGAGCAGGTCAAGAGCATCGCCATCGTGGGTGACGCCATGGCCAAGCCGCTGCTCGCCGCGCTCGACGCCGAGCCCGGGCGATGGGACATCTCCTCGCTGCGGGTGATGACGTCGTCGGGGGTCATGTGGTCGGCGCCGGTGAAGCAGGGGCTCCTGGCCCATGCGCCCCGCCTCCTGTGCGTCGACACCCTGGGGTCCTCCGAGGCGGTCGGGATGGCGCTGTCGGTCGCGTCCGCGGACGGCGAGCGGGGCCGGGCCGGCACGGCGTCGTTCACCCTCGGCGACGACACCAAGGTGCTCACCGAGGACGGCCGCGAGGTCGTGCCCGGCAGCGGGGAGATCGGGATGATCGCCATGCGGGGGCGGGTGCCGCTCGGCTATCACAAGGACCCCGAGAAGTCGGCGGCGACCTTCCGCCATCTCGGGGGATCGCGTTGGTCGGTGCCCGGTGACTACGCCACCGTCGACGCCGACGGCACGTTGCGCCTCCTCGGCCGCGGGTCGGTGTGCATCAACACCGGTGGCGAGAAGGTGTACCCCGAGGAGGTCGAGGAGGCGGTCAAGGGCCACCCCGACGTCGTCGACGCGGTCTGCGTCGGCGTGCCCGACGATCGCTTCGGCGAGGTCGTCGTGGCGATGGTCGAGCTCTCCCCGGGGGCGGAGCTCGACGAGCAGGCGGTCATCGCCGAGGTGAAGGAGCACCTGGCCGGCTACAAGGCCCCCAAGCGCGTCCACGCACTGGCGTCCCTCGACCGGGCGGCCAACGGCAAGGCCGACTACAAGGCCCTCACCCGCCGGGCGGTCGAGTTGACGTCCGACACGGGCGGGTGACCGTGGGCGGACACTCCCGCGTCCGACCACTCTCCGTGAATCGATAAAGCGCGGAGCGTGATCGGTCGATACGGACCGGGAAAGGCCCTGACCCCGCCAACCGGAGCCTCCATGCCCACGCCTGCCGCCGACGTCGCCCACCTCCTGCGCCGCGCCGGCTTCGGCGGCACCCCGGCCCGCATCGCCGAGCTCGGCGCCCTCGACCGGGTGGACCTCGTCGACGCCGTCCTGTCCACCACCGGCGCGCCCGCCGACGACCCCCCGGCGGCGATCGCCGACCCGGCCGTCGACCAGTACCCCAAATGGGTCGCCGCCACCCAGTGGTGGCTCGACCGGATGGCCACGAGTCCGACGCCCATCGTCGAGAAGATGACCCTGTTCTGGCACGGCCACTTCGTCTCGGGCCAGGGCAAGGTCTTCGACATGGACTGGATGGTCCGCCAGAACCGCCTCTACCGGTCGCTGGCGCTCGGGAGCTTCCCCACCCTCACCCAGAAGATGGCGATCGAGCCGGCGATGCTCGACTACCTCGACAACCGGCGCAACCGAGCCGGCCAGCCGAACCAGAACTTCGCCCGGGAGCTCATGGAGCTCTTCACGATCGGGGTCGGCAACTACACCGAGGCCGACGTCGACGCCGCCGCCAAGGCCTGGACCGGCCACCGGATCAACGACACCACCCGCCAGTACGAGCTCTACGCCCCGTGGCACGACACGACCCAGAAGACCTTCATGGGCGTGACGAAGAACTGGGACGGGCCCGACATCATCGACCACCTCCTCACCAACGCCACCACCCGGGCCCTGGCAGCCCGCTTCGTGGCCCGCAAGCTGTGGCTCTTCCTCGTCGGCCCGGAACCGTCGTCCGCCACGCTCACCACCATCGCCACTGCGTTCGCATCACAGCTCGACATCCGCGCGCTGCTCAGGGCGATCTTCCTCCACGACGACTTCTGGACGACCACCGCCCGCCAAGGCCTCGTGCGCTCGCCGATCGAGTTCGCGGTGGGCGTGATGCGGGCGACCGGCCTCGCCGGCGTCGACGCCAACCCGCAGTGGTGGCTGGGGTCGATGGGCCAGGAGCCGTTCGACCCGCCCAACGTGTCGGGCTGGCGGACCAACGGGTACTGGATCTCGACGAGCGCGGCGTCGGCGCGCGCCGGGTTCGTCCGGTACGTCACGTGGCGGGCACGCGACCGCGGGGTCCTCGCCTCGACCCTCAGCGCCACGCCCACCGTGGCCGTCCAACAGGCCTTCGACACCTTCGCCGTCGACCGCGCCAGCGCCCGGACCCGTTCGGTGCTCGAGGCATGGGTGAGCGCACAGCGCAGCGCCGGCCAGTCGTGGGCGGTCCAGCCGAACCTCCTGACGCTCGTGCCCCTGACCCCCGAGTTCCAGCTCGCCTGACGCGGGGAGATCACCGTGCTGCCACCCGACATCGAGACCGCCGACGCCCTCGCCCACCTCACCGTCCCTCCCGACCGCTCACCCGGTGGCGTCGGGCGCCGCCGCTTCCTCCAGGCCGTCGGCCTCGGGCTGGGCGGTGCGGTGGTGGGACCCCAGGCCCTGGCCGCCCTGGTGCCGGGCTGGGAGGACTTCGCCGATGCGGCCCCCATCGGCCCGACCGACGGCGTGCTGGTCGTGCTGCTCATGGGAGGCGGCAACGACGGCCTGAACATGGTGGTGCCCACCGGTGACAGCGCCTACTACGCCCAGCGGGGTGCGCTGGCCATCCCCGCGACCACGGCTCTCCCGCTCGCCGGTGGCTTCGGGCTCCATCCGAGCCTCACCTTCGTGAAGGAGCGCTACGACCAGGGCAAGGTCGCGGTCGTGCGCGGCGTGGGCCTGGCGAACCCCGACCTGAGCCACTTCACGTCGATGGCCACCTGGATGCAGGCCTGGGCGCCGGGTGGGCCGCCCACGTCGGGTTGGCTCGGCCGGTGGCTCGACGGCATGAACACCCAGCCCGACCCCTACAGGGGGATCAGCATCGGTTCGGGTGTCCCGCTCCACCTCGCCGGCGCGACGACCAAGGCCACCGCCGTCGGCTCCAGCTCGCCGGCGTTCGGGGTGAGCACCGACGCCAACGACCAGCGGATGTACCAGGTGCTGCGCGACCTCGGATCGGCCTCGACCACCACCGGCGCCTGGGGCGATGCGCTGGCCAGGAACGGGGCGCTGCTCATCGAGACCTCCGCGGCGATCGCCCCCTCGTACAGCCCGGAGCTGCCGTCCGGGAAGCTGGTCAAGGAGATGACCCTGGCGGCGCGGCTGATCAACGCCGACCTCGGGGTGCGGGTGCTCGGCGTGAGCTACGGCGACTTCGACAGCCACGCCAACCAGCCCGCGATGCACGACGCCCGCATGGCGGAGCTCGACGCCGGCCTGCGCGCCTTCTTCGCCACCCTCTCGCCGACGTTCGCCGGCCGGACCACCGTGATGACCTTCTCGGAGTTCGGTCGGCGCCTGGAGCGCAACGGCTCGAACGGCACCGACCACGGCACGGCCTCCTCGCTGTTGCTCGTCGGCCAGAACGTGGCCGGGGGGCTGAAGGGCACGCCGCCCTCGCTGACCGCCCTCACCCCGGGGCGCCAGCTCATCGCCACCAGCGACTTCCGGCAGGTCTTCGCCACCGTCCTCACGAGGTGGCTGAACGCCGACGCCCGGCAGATCCTGGGGGCCGACTACGCCCCGCTCGACCTGTTCGCCCTCACCCCCGGGCAGGTCGTCCCGCCCCCGCCCCCGCCCGTCGTCACCCCGACGCCGGCCATGTTCAACTCCCTCGTCCCCTCGCGCATCGTCGACACCCGTGACGGGACCGGCGGCACGCTCGCCCCGGTGGCGGCCGGCTCCCCCCGGCTCGTCCAGGTCGCCGGGCAGGGCGGCATCCCGCCTTCCGGCGCCACCGCGGCCGTGCTCAACGTCACCGTCACCGGTGCCACCCGGGACAGCTGGCTCACGGTCTCGCCGAGCGGCGTCGCCACCCCGGACGCCTCGAACCTGAACTTCGTCGCCGGCCAGACGGTCCCCAACCTGGTGATGACGAAGCTCGGAGGGGACGGCAAGGTGGTGCTCACCAACGCCGTCGGGTCGGCGCACGTCGTCGTGGACGTGGTCGGCTACTACGGCACCGCCGCGGGAACCCGGTACACGCCCCTGTCACCGTCCCGCATCCTCGACACCCGTGACGGCACGGGCCGCAGCGGCGCCCGGACACCGCTCGGCACGGCGGCGATCGACCTCACCGTGGCCGGGGTGGGCGGGGTGCCCGCGACGGGCGTCGACGCGGTCGTTCTGAACATGACCACCACCGCCCCCGACACATCGAGCTGGCTGACCGTCTGGCCCAAGGGGGCGACGCAGCCCAACGCCTCCAACCTCAACTACGAACCGAACGACACGGTGCCCAACCTCGTGGTGGCCAAGGTGGGCACCGGCGGGAAGATCAGCATCGCCAACGCCCGGGGCTCGACCCACTGCATCGCCGACGTCGTCGGCTACTTCAGCGCGACCGCGACCGCCGGCCGCCACCTGGCGCTGCCGCCGGCCCGCATCCTCGACACCCGCAGCGGGGTGGGGCGGACCGGGACGGCGATCGTCCCGCCCGACCAGCCCGTCGAGCTGAAGGTCACCGGGGTGGGGGGCGTGCCCGCGACCGGCGTCACGGCCGTCGTCGTCAACCTCACGGTCACCGCGCCGACGACCTCGGGGTGGCTCACCGTGCACCCGACCGGCGAGACCCGGCCCACCGCCTCGAACCTCAACTTCGCCGCAGGTCAGACCCGGGCCAACCTCGTCGTCGCCAAGGTCGGGACGGGCGGGAAGATCTCGGTCGTCGGCTCGGTGGCCTCGTGCCACATCGTGGCCGACGTGGCCGGCTACTTCGTCCCGTCCCCCTAGGCCGGCCGGCCCCCGAGCACGTCGTCGCGCAGCTCCCGCTTGAGGATCTTCCCGGTGGCGCCGCGGGGCAGGGGTGCCTCGTGGACGAACCAGCGCGTCGGCACCATGAAGGCGGCGATGCGCTCCCGAAGGAAGTCGGTGAGCTCGTCGACGTCGATCGAGACGCCGGCCCGGGGCTGCACGGCGCACGCCACCTCCTCGCCGAGGCGGTCGTGGGGCAGACCGAAGACGGCTGCCTCGTGGACGCCCGGGTGCTCGTAGACGGCCGCCTCGACCTCGGCGCAGTACACGTTCTCACCGCCGCGGAGCACCATGTCCTTCAGGCGATCGACGACGAACACGAAGCCCTCGTCGTCCACGTAGCCGAGGTCGCCGGTGTGCAGCCACCCGTCCTTCAGCGCGGCCTCGGTGTCCTCGGGCCGGTTCCAGTAGCCGCGGAAGAGGCTCGCCCCGCGGAAGCAGATCTCGCCGACCTCACCGGTCGTCCGGGCGGCGCCGTGCTCGTCGACGACCCGCACCTCGATGATGGGGACCACCCGGCCGGTGCTGGCCGGCTTGGCGAGGTAGTCGTCGCCGCTGTTGCTCGGGCCGTAGGCGTTCGTCTCGGTCATCCCGTACCCCAGCATCGGCCGCGCCGTGGCGAAGGAGCCGTCGATGCGGCGCACCAGCTCGGGCGCCATGGGCGCGCCCCCTCCGCTGACGTTCTGCAGCGACGACGTGTCGCGGGTGGCGAAGTCCGGGCAGGCGAGGAGGTCGGCGGCCATCGTCGGCACCCCGACGAAGTTCGTCACCCGCTCGCGCTCGATCAGCTCGAGCGCCCGGGCGGGGTCCCACTTGTGCAGCATCACGAGCTTGGCGCCGCTCAGCGTGGCGCCGAGCATCACCGGGATGCACCCCGTGACGTGGAAGAGCGGCACCACGAGGATGAACGCAGGACGGTGCGCCGGCGCCTCGCCGGGGTCACGCCGCAGCATCTCGACGACCGTGCGGCACGCGAACCCGAACAGCCCGGTGAGCACCGCCCGGTGGGTGGAGACCGCGCCCTTGGGGTGGCCGGTGGTCCCCGAGGTGTAGAGGATCGTGGCGTCGTCGTCCGGATCGACGTCGACGTCGGGTCGTCGGGAGCCGGCCACCACCACGTCACGGAGGTGAGCGGCAGGCGGGGCGAGTACGGCGTCCGAGCGGACGACGACGGCCTCGACGTCGATCTCCGCCAGCCGGTCGGCCACCCGTGCGTAGCGGTCCTCGTCGGCCACGAGCACCGTCGCTCCCGAGTCGGTCAGGCCGTACTCGAGCTCCGGGCCGGTCCACCACGCGTTCAACAGCACCGCCACGCCCCCGATCGAGGTGATCGCCGCGTAGGCGACGATCCACTCCGGGAGGTTGCGCATGGCGATGGCGACGCGGTCGCCGCGGATGATCCCGTAGCGCTCGACCAGCGCGGCGGCCAGGGCGTCGATCTCTCCCAGGACGTCTGCGTACGACCACTCCTCGTCCTCGTAGACGACGAAGGTGTCGTCGCCGCGGTCGCGCAGCGATTCCCAGTGGTCCCGCAGCGAGCGGGGAGCGGTGGCGAAGACCCTGGTCGGGTGACCGCACACGGTCGCCTCGACGATCTCCATCGGACCGCCCGGGCCGGTCACGAAGGCCACCGCCTCCTCGAACGACATCGCCATGTTCAGCTCTCCTCTCGGCCCGGTCGGACCGGTCGGACGGTGAGGGCCGCCAGCGTGAGCAGGCGGTCGTCGGCGCCCCGGTCGCGCACCGACACCCGTACGAGGTGGTCGTCGCCGCGGCTGCCGACGAGCTCGCCCACGGCGACGATCGGGCCGACGCGGCCGGGGCTCAGGAAGTGCATCACCAGGTCCGACACGCCGAGGGCGTCGGCGTCCGCGTCGATGCCCGTGGGATGGGCCGCGGCGGCGCGCCCGGCGGCGTCGACGGCCACGGCCAGCGCGCCTCCGTGGACGATGCCCCACGGGTTGCGGACCCGCGCGGGTGCGGCGAGGTGCACCTCGCCCGGCCGGTCGCCGGGTCGCAGCCCGAAGAAGCCCGCGGGTGGGCCGGCGTAGGCCGGGTCGTCGACGGCGGGGACGGGCCGACGACGCAGCGGACGGGGGATCGGCGGGGGGCCCAGCTCGGGGGTCAGGATGGAGCTGGTCATCACCGCGCCGGCCAGCGTCCGGCCGTCGTCACCGGTCAGGTCGACGGCGCAGACGACCGTCGAGCGACCCCGGCGGAGGACCCTCGCGAGGATCGTGACGGCGCCATCGCTCCCGGCGGGCGGCGGCGCGGTCGTGCGGCGCACGGCCAGGTTGGTGGTGACGATCCAGTCGGGGAGCACGGCGAGCCCGCCGGCCATGCCCCCGACGTTGTCGACGAGCGTGGCCAGGATGCCGGTGCCCAGGCGGCCGTCGGGTTCGAGCAGGTGGGTGCCGGGCTCGAAGCGGGCCACCACCTGGACCCCGCCCGCCGGGTCGGGCTGCTCGTCCATGGTGGTGGGCAGGTACAGGGGCACCCCCATGCCCCGGGCCTCGAGCTCGGCGACCGGCGGGAGCTCGTCGGCGGCGCCGGGCCACGCGGGGCGTGCGTCGGTCACGAGGCCACCGCCACGGCGCTCGCCCGGGTGAGGACCTCGCCGCCGCGCCCACGATCGGTGACCTCGACGGTCACCGTCGCCCGTCCGGTGGAGGCGGCGTGGCCGGGGTCGTCGAGCAGGGTGGCTCGGGCCCGGATCGGGCCGATGCGGCCGAGCTCGAGGAAGGTGACGTGCAGGTCGACCGTCTCGGCCGCCCGCCCGAACGCCGCCGCGGCGGCGCCGGCCGCGGCCGCGTCGATCCCCGCGGTGAGGAAGCCGCCGTTGAGCGCGCCGAGGCTGTTGCGCACCTGATCGCGCAGGGCGGTCTCCACCACCCCGGAACCGGTGTGCTCGATGCCCACCGCCTCGGCGAACGGCCGTGAGCCCACCGCCGCACCGGGGAGCATGGCTCGTCGACCCGGTTCCACGGCGGGGAGGACAGGCGCGCCGGGGGGTTGGGGCAGCACGGCGAAGCTGATCGTGGCCAGGCCGGCGGGCTGGTCCCGGTCGCCGCGCAGCTCGACCTCCACCACCAGCGTGCGTCGACCCCGCCGCCGGATGTGCATCGTGCCGACCAGCTCGTCGGTGCCGCCGGTCGGGACGAGGTGCAGCGTCATGTCGGCGGTGGCGACGCGGTCCGGGCTGCACGCCCGGATCGATGCCATCCCGCCCATCATGTCGACCATGGTGGCGACCGCGCCGAGGAGGGGCTCGCCCGACGCCGTGCGGATCGCGTCGGTGACGGGCAGGAACCCGTCGAGGGTCCCGTCGTCCTTCAGGTCGATCTCCATGCCCAGCTCACCCAGGACGTGGTCGTCCGGGGGGTAGCGGAGCTCGGGAGCGGTCACGGGAGGCGATCCTACGGTTCCGGCGCGGACGACCCGGCCCGTTCGGCGCGAGGATGGGCGGGCGCGTGGGCACTGCGGCCCGCGAAGAGGGGGGTGCGATCGATGCTGGATCTGGTGGTGCGGGGCGGGACGGTCGTCGACGGCACCGGGGCGCCCGGGTTCCGGGCCGACGTGGGGGTTCGCGACGGTCGGATCGTGGCCGTCGGCACGGTCGACGAGCCGGCCGCCGCGGAGATCGACGCCGGCGACCGGGTGGTGGCGCCGGGGTTCGTCGACCTCCACACCCACTACGACCCGCAGATCATGTGGGACCCGGCGGCCACGCCGTCGTCGCTGCACGGTGTCACGACGGTGATCGGCGGGAACTGCGGCTTCTCCATCGCGCCGATGGACCGGGACGCCGCCGAGTACCTCCTGCCCATGCTCGCCCGGGTCGAGGGGATGCCCGTCGAGGCGCTCGAGGCCGGGCTCGACCTCGAGTGGGACGGTTTCGGCTCGTGGCTCGACCGCCTGGAGGGCCGCGTGGCGGTCAACGCCGGGTTCCTGGTCGGCCACAGCGCGCTGCGCCGGATGGTGATGGGGGAGGACGCCGTGGGCCACGAGGCGACCCCCGCCCAGCTCGACGCCATGGTGGCCTTGCTCCACACGAGCCTCGACGCCGGCGGTCTGGGCTTCTCGAGCACCTCCTCGGCCAGCCACAGCGACCACCTCGGTCAGCCCGTGCCGTCGCGGTTCGCCACCGACGCGGAGTTCGTGGCCCTCGCCGCAGCCGTCGCCCCGCACCCCGGGACGACGCTCGAGTTCATCCCCGCCGCGGCGGCCCGCTTCACCGACGTCGAGGTCGAGCGGATGACGGCGATGTCCGTCGCCGCCCGGCGCTCGCTGAACTGGAACGTGATGGTGGTGGCCTCGGGCGAGGAGGCCCGCGAGTCGCGTGAGGCCAAGCTGGCCGCCTCCGACCACGCGGCCTCGCGGGGTGGTCGGGTGGTCGGGTTGTGCCTCCCCGAGCCGATGCGCATGCGCCTCTCCTTCGCGACCGGCTTCGTGCTCGACATCGTGCCCGGGTGGGCCGACGTGCTGCACCTCCCCCACGGCGAGCGTCGGGCGGCGCTCGCCGACCCCGCCACCCGCCGGCACCTCGCCGAGTCGGCCGCGTCGGCCGGCCCGGCGCACTCCATCGCCCGCTTCGCCGACTACACGATCGTCGACGTGGCGGCCCCTGCGCAGCAGGGCCTGGTCGGGCGGACCATCGCCTCGATCGCCGAGGAGCGCGGCGTCGAGGCCATCGACGCGTTGCTCGACGTGGTCGTCGCCGACGACCTCGCCACCGGGCTCGAGCCCGTCTCGATCGGCACCGACGACGAGGCGTGGGCCGAGCGGGTGCGGCTCCTCGACAGCGACCCGCGTGTCATCGCCGGGGGCTCCGACGCCGGCGCCCACCTCGACATGATGAAGACCTTCGCCTGCCACACCAGCTTCCTGGCCGAGGCGGTCCGCAACCGGGGCCTCATGGGTTTCGAGCGGGCGGTCCAGCTCTTCACCGACGCTCCGGCCCGGTTCTACGGGCTGACCGGCCGCGGTCGCGTGGCGGAGGGGTGGTGCGCCGACCTCGTCGTGCTCGACCCCGCGACCGTGGGGCCGGGCACGGTGGCGCCGCGTCGCGACCTCCCGGGCGGGGGATGGCGCCTCTACAGCGAGGCGACCGGGGTGACCTCCACGATCGTGAACGGCGTCGAGATCGTCCGCGAGGGCCGCGTCACCGGCGACACCCCGGGCACCACCCTGCGCTCCGGGCGCGACACCGAGACCGTGGCGATCTGACGTCCGTGGCCCTGGTCCCCCGCTACAGGTCGGGGAAGGGCAGCTCGAGCGTCGAGGCCTGCGTGCCGCCGTCGATCTCGATGATCTTGCCGGTGACGTAGCGCGACGCCGGCGAGGCCAGGTACAGCACACCGAGGGCGATGTCGGTGGGGTCGCCGATGAACCGCAGCGGTGTGGCGGCGATCATCGCGTCGCGGATCTCGGGGAGCTCGAGCACGGTCTCGAGGGCGGAGGTGGCCGTCGACCCGACGGCGATGCCGTTGACGCGCACCTTGGGGTTCACCTCGGTGGCGATGTAGCGGGTGAGGTGGCTGAGGGCCGCCTTGGCCGTGCCGTAGGAGGTCAGGCCCCGGCTGGCCACCCGGCCGGCCATCGACGAGATGTTGACCACGCTGCCGTGGTGCTCGACGAGCTGGGGGAGCGCGGCCTGGGTGAGGGCGAGCGCGGTGGTGACGTTGAAGTGGAACGCCGCTTCGAACGACCGGGCCGACAGCTCGGTGAACTGGCTCGGCGGGGCGCCGCCGGCGTTGTTGACGACCACGTCGATCCGACCGAGCTCGTCGACGGCGCGCTCGGCGAGCCGGGCGAGGAAGTCGAGGTCGTTCACGTCGCCCGGCACGACGACGGCGCGGCGGCCGAGCTCGGCGACCTGCGCGGCGACGGCGTCGAGCTGCTCGGCGGTCCGGGCGATGATGACGACGTCGGCGCCGGCCTCGGCCAGGGTGAGGGCACTGGCCGCGCCGATCCCCCGTCCGGCGCCGGTGACGACGGCGACCTTGTCGTCGAGGCGGAATCGATCGAGGATGCTCACGGCCGGGGACCCTATCCGCCGAACCCGCGCCCGGCGGCGCCGGCACGGTCGGGTGCGGGCGGGCCGACGGGAGCCCGGGATCCGACCATCTGGTTGACGAGGTTCATTGACCCGATCACGTACCGGGTTTGTCGGCACAGCCGCGCTCGGCCTAGGTTGCCTCGCCGTGACGGCCGTCTCCGCGGCCTCACCGCCGGTGGCCCCCGCCGCCGGTGCCGGGGAGCCGCCCTGGTGGTCGGCTCCGGACATGGGGGTTCCATGAATCACAAGCGTCTGCGCTGGCTCGGCGTCCTCGCCGTGCTGGGTCTGCTCCTGGCCGCCTGCGGCGGCAGCCGCTCCGAGGACGAGGCCGCTCCGTCGACCTCGGCCGAGGCCGGCGAGTCGGGTCCCACCGACGGGTTCGGCGACCTCGAGTCGCCGTGCGGTCCCGCCGAGGGCACCAACACCGCCACCGGCGAACAGGGCGTCACCGCCGACACCGTGACCATCGGCTACGGCGACGACGCCGGCTTCAGCGGTGCGCCCGGCCTGAACAAGCAGATGTCGCAGGCCGTCGAGGCCATGATCGACTGGTGCAACGACCAGGGCGGCATCAACGGCCGCACCGTGGTCGGCAACTACTACGACGCCAAGATCCTCGACTCCACCAACGTCATGCTCGAGGCCTGCTCGCAGGTCTTCATGCTGGTCGGTCAGGGCTGGTCCCTCGACGGCGCCGCCGAGCAGACCCGCGTCGGTTGCCAGCTCCCGCAGGTCCCCGGCTTCACCGTCAGCTCGACGGTCGCCCACGGTCCGCTCACCTACAACTCGGTGCCCAACCCCGTCGACCTCACGCCGATCGGCCAGGCCTACCTCCTCGCCGAGAAGTACCCCGAGCAGGTGAAGAAGGCGGCCGCCGTGTTCGGCGACTACGCCGCCACCCGCGAGTCCACCGAGAAGGCGCTGGACACCTACCCGCAGGCCGGCTGGGAGTTCATCCCCGAGTGCGAGCAGACCTACCCCATCCAGGGCAGCGTCGTCTGGGCGCCCTACGTCCAGAAGCTGAAGGACTGCGGCGCGGAGTTCGTGTTCTTCTCCGGGTCGCCGCTCCCGAACTTCCAGAACTTCCTCGACGCCGCCGCGCAGGCGGACTACGACCCGCTCTGGATCACCGACTCGAACTTCTACGACGCCAGCTTCGCGGCGGCCAACGCCAGCGGGAACGCCGACAACGTGTTCACCCGCCTGGCCTTCGTCCCGTTCGAGCAGGCCGACCAGAACGAGGCCACGCAGCAGTACCTCGACGTCATCGAGGCCTCCGGCGGCGAGCCGGCGCTGCTCGGTGCCCAGTCGACCTCGTCCTTCCTCCTCTGGGCCACCGCCGCCAAGGCGTGCGGGTCGGACCTGACCCGGGCGTGCGTGCTCGAGGAGCTCTCGAAGGTGACCAGCTGGACCGGTGGCGGCCTCCACGCCGAGGCCAACCCGGCCGGCAACGAGCCGCCGGACTGCGTCGTCGTGATGCAGATGCAGGGCACCTCGTTCGTCCAGGCCCTCCCCGAGGCCCAGGGCGAGTTCTCCTGCGACCCGAAGTACATCGCCACCGTCGACCCGTCGGTGCCGACCGTGGCCGCGGCCCAGCTCGGGCCCGACCGGATCTCGACGGCCTACACCGGCGGCTGAACGCCACCGCCGTCACGACGAGGACCCCGGCTCCGGCCGGGGTCCTCCCGCGTCCGGGGCCGGGCGCGGGCGCCCGGGCCGGCTCAGACCACGAGCCCCATGCCGCCGTCCACCGCCACGGTCTGCCCGGTGACGTAGTCGGCCTGTGCGAGGTCCAGGGTGACCCTCGCCACCTCGGCGGGCGTGCCCGTGCGCCGCAGGGGCGCGGCGTCCTCCACCCGGGCGCGGAGCGCGTCCCAGTCCTCGGTCCACGGGGTGTCGATCAGGCCGGGGGCGACGGCGTTGACCCGCACCAGCGGTCCGGTCACCTTGGCGAGCAGCGTGGTGAGGTGGATCAGCGCGGCCTTCGACACCGCGTAGGGGATCGAGCTCCCGGTCTGGCGCAGACCGGCGAGCGACGCCATGTTCACGACGCTGCCGGCGCCCGAGTCGCGCAGCGCGGGGAGGGCGGCGTCGGTGACCGACCACGCACCGACGACGTTGACGTCGAAGAGGCGGCGGAACAGGTCGCCGCTCAACGCCTCGAGGCGGTGGTGGGGGATCACCTCCGTCACCCCGGCGTTGTTGACCAGCACGTCGAGCCGGCCGAAGCGCTCCAGGGTGGCCGCCACCAACGCGGCCCCGGCGCCGTCCGAGGCGACGTCGCCCTGCACGTACAGGGCGTCGGGCAGCGACGCCGCGACGGCCCGGCCCGCCTCGACGCTGCGAGCGGAGTTGACCACCACCCGGGCGCCCCGCTCGGCGGCGAGGCGCACGACGGCCTCGCCGATCCCGCTCGAGGACCCGGTGACGACCACGACCCTGCCGCTCAGCTCCATGTCGACACCATGGGTGCGGAGCCTACGGGGCGAGCGTGGAGCCTATGGGGCCTCGTCGGCGCGGATGGTCTCGACGTGGGTGGTGAGGCGGACCAGGGCGGCCTCGTCGAGGTCGACCCCGAGCCCCGGCCCGGTGGGCAGCGCGAGACGCAGGGGGCCGTCCGGGTCGACCGGTCCCTGCGGCGCGACGACGTCGTCGCGCACGACGTCGGTGGTGATCGGGACGTCGCCCGGCAGGGTGCACGCCGGATGGTCGGCGAGGACGAGGTTGGCGGCGCGTCCGAGGCCGGTGTCGAGCATCCCGCCGATCCACGCCGGCACGCCGGTGCCCGCGCAGCGGTCGAGCACCTCGACCGCCGTCAGCCAGCTGCCGTAGCGCGGCGCCTTCACGCACACCACGGAACAGGCCCCCATGTCGAGGGCCTGCGCGGTGGCGGCCGCCGAGGTCAGCGACTCGTCGAGGCAGAGCGGCGTGGCCAGCCGGCGGGCCAGCTCGGCGTGGTCGAGGAGTGCGTCGGTCCCGAGGGGCTGCTCGAGGCAGGCGATCCCGAGGTCGTCGAGGGCACCGAGGCGGCGGGCGTCGTCGGGCGCCCCCGGCTCGCCGTCGAGGCGGTACGCGCCGTTGGCGTCGAGCACCAGCACCGCGTCGGGTCCGGCGGCGGCGCGGGCGGCGCGGGCGTGGTCGAGGTCGAGACCCGGGGCGATCTTCATCTTCACCCGTCCGTAGCCGCGGGCCACCAGCGTCGCCACGGCGTCGGCGGTCGCATCGGGGGAGGCGCACAACCCGAGCGTGGCGCCGGCCGGGACCTCCGGCGGGGGCGGCGGGCGGTCGCCGAGCAGGTGCTCCGCCAGCGACCGGTGACGCCCCCGCAACTCGGCGTCGAGCAGCGCCAGCTCCAGTGCGGCCTTCGCCATCGGATGGCCGACCACCCCGGACAGCACGTCCCCGACGTGGGCGGCGACCGGCTCCCGCGGGTCGTCGCGGCCGGCCGCGAAGAGCCGGGGCACGAGGTGGCGGCGGAGGGTCAGCAGGGCGCCCTCCACGTACTCGGCGCTGTAGGTGGGATCGGGGAGGGCCGCGCACTCGCCCCATCCCTCGCCGTCGTCGCCGACCACCCGGACCAGCACGGACCGGCGCTCGTCCACCCTGCCGTGCGCCGTCGCGAAGGGGGTGACGAGCGGGAGCGCCACGATCCGCAGCTCCACCGACTCGATCCTCACGTCCCGAGGTTACGGCGCCATCGGCGGGGCTCCGAGCCGGTCCCCGACCGATGGCCCCGCGGCCGCCGGCGGTAGCGTTCAGCGTCATGTTCGGACTCCGGAAACCAGAGATGGTGACGCCCGAGAAGGCCCTGCCCGGCCGTGGTGACCCCATCGTCGTCCCCCGCCCCCACGCCGTGCTCGGCACGCCGCTGGTGCCCCCGTTCCCGGAGGGGTTCGGCGTGGCCCAGTTCGGGATGGGCTGCTTCTGGGGCGCCGAGCGCATGTTCTGGCGACTCGACGGCGTGCACACCACCGCCGTCGGCTACGCCGGGGGCATCACCCCCAACCCCACCTACGAAGAGGTGTGCTCGGGCCGCACCGGTCACACCGAAGCGGTGCTGGTCGTGTTCGACCCCGCCGTGATCGCCTACGACGAGCTGCTGCGGGTCTTCTGGGAGGGGCACGACCCGACCCAGGGGTACCGTCAGGGCAACGACGTCGGCACCCAGTACCGCTCGGCGATCTACGCCGCCGACGCCGACCAGCTGGCTCGGGCCGAGGCCGCCCGGGACGCCTTCCAGCGGGTGCTGACGGCGGCGCACTACGACCAGATCACCACCGAGATTGCCCCGGCCGGGCCGTTCTTCTACGCCGAGGACTACCACCAGCAGTACCTCCACAAGGTGCCCAACGGCTACTGCGGGCTGGGTGGCACCGGGCTTTCGTGCCCGACCGGCCTGTCGACGTAGCTGGAGTTCGACTCCTTGACCGGCCCGCTGTCCGCGCCGAAGCTTGCGGGATCGCCCACCCGCTGATGTTCGACGACGCCGATCCCTGGCTGATCCGGCTGCGCGACGTGTGCCTCGCCCTGCCGGGTGCGGCGGAGAAGGTGTCCCACGGACGGCCGTGCTTCTTCACCAAGAAGATCTTCTCGATCTACGGGGCGGTCACCAAGGGTGACCACGGCTCGGGCCGATTCGACCGGGCCGTGCTGGTGCTCCCGGACCCGGACGAAGCGGCGGCGTTGCTGGACGATCCCCGGTTCTTCGTGCCGGCCTACTGGGGCCCCTCCGGCTGGATCGGTCTCGACCTCACCGTCGCCGCGATCGACTGGGCGGAGATCGCGGAGCTGGTCGAGGACTCCTTTCGGATGACGGCCCCCGCTGCGCTGGTCGCACGGCTCCC
The DNA here is from genome assembly GCA_025455885.1 of Acidimicrobiales bacterium. Classification (NCBI taxonomy): domain Bacteria; kingdom Bacillati; phylum Actinomycetota; class Acidimicrobiia; order Acidimicrobiales; species Acidimicrobiales bacterium. The sequence continues at coordinate 91,087 of JALOLR010000002.1, read as the reverse complement.
GGGGTGACGGATCGGGTCGGATCAGGACGGTGACGGGGCCCGCGGGTGATCGCGAACCCCGTCTATGACCGATCGACGGGGTTCGCTCTCCGAGCGATCGCGGCCACGTAGGGTCTGCGCCACGGACCAGCCGGGTTCCGCCGACGAGAGGTAGACAGGGGGAACGGATCATGGTGCGCATCGGACACGGGCAGCTCGGGTCGGGGCGCTCCCGCGTTCGGAGGGCGATGGCGGCGGCATGCCTACTCACGGTGGGGCTGGCCGTCACGGTGGACCCGGCCGCGACCTGGGCCCAGCCCGCGGGCAGTGGCGAGTGTGCCTACGTGATGAACGAGGACGGCGCCGACCTCTCGGTGATCGACCCGGCCGTGCCGGCGGTGGTGGGCGCACCGATCGCGGTCGGCGACGGACCGGTCAGGGCGGCGGCGACACCTGACGGCGCTCGGCTCTACGTCGCGAGCGTGAACGGGGCCAGCGTCTCTGTCGTGGACACGGCCACCGGGACGGTGCGGGCCACGATCCCGGTCGCACCCAGCCCGATCGGCGTGGCCGTCACTCCGGACGGCTCTCGGGTGTACGTCACCCACTTCCAGTTCGGTACGACCGTGTCGGTGATCGACACCGCGACCGAGGCAGTCACCGACACGATCGATGTGGGCCTCGGCCCGATCGACGTGGTGGTCTCGCCCGACGGTGCCACCGCCTGGGTGACCAACAACGCCGAGGCCTCGGTCTCGGTCATCGACACCGCGACCGCGACCGTCACCGACAGCATCGCCGTCGACCCGAACCCGTCGGCCGCCACGATCACCGCCGACGGCACCCGCCTCTATGTGGGCCACGACAACGCAGGCACGACGGTCTCGGTGATCGGCACCGCGTCCCGCTCGGTGATCGGGTCGATCCCGGTCGGCACCAACGTCGGTGGTCTGGCGCTGACCCCCGACGACGCTCGCCTGTACGTGGCCGTCTTCGGTAGCGACGAGGTCCGGGTGATCGACACCGCGACCGACACGGTCATCGGCAGCCCCGTCGCCGTCGGCTCGGGCCCCGCCAGGATCGTCATCACCGCCGACGGGGGACGGGCCTTCGTGACCAATGCCAACAGCGGCACGGTGTCGGTGATCGACACGACCTCCGACACCGTGGTGGGCGACCCGATCACCGTCGGTCGCGGCCCGACCGGGATCACCCTCGCCGGTCGCGCCTGCCCGGCCGCCCTCCCGCTCGGACCGTCCCCGACGAACCCCCCGGCCACCGCGCCGCCCGCGGTCGCGGCAGTGACTGCGCCGACCGTCACCGGCTGAACCCGGACGTGTTCGTGGTGACCGGAGAGGAGTCGCCGTCGTGCGACGTTCTCGTCGTCGGGGCCGGGATCGCCGGGTTGACGGCGGCCACCGCCCTCGCCGATGCCGGTCACACGGTCGTGGTGGTCGACAAGGGCCGGGGGGTCGGCGGTCGGATGGCGACCCGACGCCTCGGCGAGGCGGTGTTCGACCACGGGGCCCAGTTCTTCACCACGCCCGGGCCCGAGCTCGGGCCGCTCGTCGACCGGTGGCGGGATCGGGGAGTCATCGTTCCCTGGTTCGAGGGGCGGCTTCTCCCTGACGGCGGTCTCGTCGCCGACGGCCATCCCCGCTGGCGGGGAGCGCCGTCGATGACGGCGGTGGCCAAGCACCTGGCCGAGAGGCTCGACGTGCGCACCTCCAGCACGGTGACGGCGGTGTCGTCCGGTGCGGGCTGGCGGGCCGAGGTCGCCGACGGCGGAGTGCTCGAGGCCCCGGCGCTGGTGCTCACCGCGCCGGTCCCGCAGACCCTCGCTCTGCTCGATGCGGGCGGAGTCGTCCTCGACGATGGCGACGAACGAGAGCTGCGGGCTCTCGACTACGACCCCTGCCTCGCGGTCCTGGCCGTGCTCGACGGCCCCTCGGGTCTCCCCGCCCCCGGTGCGTGGCGCCTCGGCGCCGAGCCGGTCGAGTTCGTGGCCGACAACCAGGCGAAGGGCGTCTCCCCCTCGCCGGCGGTCACGGTGCACGCCGGTCCGGTGACGAGTCGCGACTGGTGGGACCGCGACGACGACGCCGTCGCCCGCGACCTGCTCGCCGCCGTCCCCGGCCTGGCCGCCGCGCCCGTCGAGGTGCAGGTCCAGCGGTGGCGCTACGCGCGGCCCGTGTCGTGTCGCCCCGAACGAGCCCGCCGTCTCGCCGGACTTCCGCCGGCGGTGCTCGCCGGCGACATCTTCGGCGGGCCGCTGGTCGGGGGTGCGGCACGCTCCGGTCTGGCCGCCGCCGGACTTCTCCACAGCCTGGGGACAATCGACCGCTCTACGTGAGCTGATCCTGCTCCTCGTGGTGCTCCCCTGCGGAGAAGGGTGCGCCGCCTGGGGACAACCCGGGGTGCTGTCCCGGTGACGCCGCATCGGGGGGGCCGCCCGGCCGTCGGCCCGGCGCCACCGCGGCGGGGACGTGTCATGTGTCATGGTCGAAATGTTGCAGAAAATGTTGCATTTCGGTGACGGACCCAACAGAGTGTGCCGCTGTTTGTTGCACTCCAACGCCGATGGTCGGCGTGGAAGGAGCCCCCCGAACCATGACCCCCACCCCCGAGCGGCGCGTCAGCCGCTCCCTCAAGACCGCCGCCGTCGGCGCCCTGGCCCTCACCGCGGCCGTCGCCCTCCCCGCGTTCGCCCTCGACGGCGACGGCGACGACACCGTGGCCGTCGCCGCCGCCTTCTCGCCGGAGGAGGCCGCCGCGCAGCGCTACCGCACCGTCGCCGTCGCCTTCGACGCCGAGCGCCGGCGCGTCGAGACCGCCGACATCGTGGCCGCCATCGCCGCCCTCCCGCCCGAGGAGCAGTTCACCCTCCGCTGGAACGCGATGAGTCCCGACGAGCAGACCCGGACGCTCGACTACTTCGCAGCCGTCGAGGCCGAGGCCCGGGCCGCCGCCGAGCGGGCCGCTGCCGAGGCCGCCGCCCAGGCCGCCGCCCGGCAGGCCAGCCGCCAGGTGACCACCTCGGGCGGCAACGGCGTCTGGGACACCATCGCCCAGTGCGAGAGCAGCGGGAACTGGTCCATGAACAGCGGCAACGGCTTCTCGGGTGGCCTGCAGTTCCACCCGGGCACGTGGCGCTCCCATGGCGGGACCGCCTACGCCCCCTACGCCTACCAGGCGACGCCGGCCCAGCAGATCGAGATCGCCGAGCGCGTCCTCGACTCGCAGGGCTGGGGCGCCTGGCCGGCGTGCTCGCGCAAGGCCGGACTGCGCTGACCTGAGCACCCCTCCACCCGAGCGTCGACGAGGCGGGACCGGCTCCGGCCGGTCCCGCCTCGTCGCGTCCCGGTTGGGGCGACCTCCGGGGTGGGGCCCGATAGGGTCACGGACCTCCGCACCGATCGAGGAAGGGACCCCTCACATGGCCTTCGAGCTGCCCCCCCTGCCGTACGCCCAGGACGCGCTGGCGCCCCACATCAGCGCCGAGACGCTCGAGTACCACTACGGCAAGCACCACAAGACCTACGTCGACAACCTCAACAAGGCCGTCGCCGGGACCGCCGACGAGAACGCGTCGCTCACCGACATCATCGCCAAGGCCGAGGGCGGGCTGTTCAACAACGCTGCGCAGACCTGGAACCACACGTTCTTCTGGAACAGCCTCTCCCCGTCGGGGGGCGGCCAGCCGACCGGTGAGATCGCCGAGCGCATCAACAGCGACCTCGGCGGCTACGACGCCTTCCGCTCGTCCATCGTCGAGGCCGGGCTCACCCAGTTCGGGTCCGGCTGGGCCTGGCTGGTCGACGAGGGCGGCAAGCTCGCCGTCATGAAGACCGCCAACGCCGACCTGCCGATGAAGCACGGCGCCAAGGCCCTCCTCACCATCGACGTGTGGGAGCACGCCTACTACATCGACTACCGCAACGCGCGGGCCAAGTTCCTCGACGTCGTCCTCGACAGCCTGGTCAACTGGGACTTCGCCAACGAGAACCTGGCGGCCTGAGACGGGCGGCCCCTCGGGGGCGCCGGGGTCACGATGACGGTCCTCGCCACCGTGCTGGCGCAGGCCACGACCAGCACCACGTCGGTCAGCGACGCCCTCGCCGAGCTCGGCGACCCCTGCGGGACGGATCCGTCGTGGGCGTGTGAGTGGGTGTTCGACGCCACCGGGTCCGAGGCCTGGGCCGAGGTGGCCGACTGGGTGCTGGCCAAGCCGCTGGCCATCCTCGTCGTCCTCGTCGTCGCCTTCATCGCCAACCGTGTCCTGCGCTGGCTGGTCCGGCGGTCGGTGGGCCGCCTCGCCGACCCGACCCGCCGCGACCGGCGTCGTCGCAGTCGCACTCCGGCCGTCCTGGCCCGCTCGGAGGTCTGGAATCTCCGCAGCGAGGCCCGCACCTCGACGATCTCGGCCGTGCTCCAGTCGCTCACCACCGTGGCGGTGGTCTTCGTGGCCGCGGTCGTGGTCCTCGACGTGGTGGGCATCGCCCTCGGGCCGCTGCTGGCGGCCGCCGGGATCCTCGGCGTGGCCCTCGGCTTCGGCGCCCAGACGATCGTCCGGGACTTCCTGAACGGCTTCTTCCTCGTCGTCGAGGACCAGTTCGGCGTCGGCGACGTCGTCGACCTCGGGCCCGACGCCATCGGGACGGTGGAACGCATCACCCTGCGCTCGACCCGCCTGCGCGATGTCAACGGCGTCGTGTGGCACGTCCCCAACGGCGAGATCCTGCGGGTCGGCAACCAGAGCCAGGAGTGGGCCCGGGCGCTGCTCGACGTCGTCGTCGCCCACGACGCCGACCTCGAGCAGGTCAAGGCCCTGATGGCCGAGACCGCTCACGGGCTCGCCGCCGACCCGCCGTGGTCCGACCAGGTCCTCGAGGAGCCCGAGGTCTGGGGTGTCGAGGCCATCTCCCGGGAGGGCGTGACGATGCGCCTCGTGATCAAGGTGCGCCCCGCTGCGCAGTGGTCGGTGCTCCGCGAGCTGCGCCTGCGGCTGAAGGCGGCCTTCGACGACGCCGGCCTCACCGACGCCCTCACCGGTTCGGCCACCCCGGTCAACTTCGGTCAGGTCCGGGTGGAGCCCACCAGCGAGCCGCCCCGCTCCGGCGGCCCACCGGTCGAACCGCCCGGAGAGGGCTGACCGGGAGGCGCTCGGTCGAAGCGGCCCGTCGGACCTAGCCTCGCCGAGGTCCGGGTGAAGGGGACAACGGAAGGGGAGCGGATGGGGGAGCACCACGCCGACGGGGGCCGCGTCGCGAGGGAGCGGGTCGTGGAGGCGTTCTTCACCGGACCGCGGGACCTCGATCGGCTGACGCTGCTCAGCGAGGACTGCGAGTGGTGGAACGGGCTCGGCGAGTTCCCGTCCGCCCCCGGGCAGACCGTCTTCCGGGGTCGCGACGAGATCGGTGCCCTGGTGCTCGGTCGGGCCCCGGCACCACCGCTGCCCAACGGTCGCCGGGTGGACCGCTACGACCTCGCCACCGCCCGGTTCCACGACGTGGTCACCATCTCCGACGGACCGTTCGTCTTCCGCCAGCACCGCTACACCGCCCGGACGCGCCAGGGCCGCGACTACGACAACGTCTACGGCTTCCTGTTCCGCTTCGACGCCGACGGCTCGATCGACCGGATCTGGGAGCACTGGGGCACGCTCGCCGCCCATCGCCAGCTCTTCCAGGGCCCCCTCGTGGTGCACGACCCCGACGACCTGCTCATGACGACGGCCACGGTGCGCAAGCGCCTCGACCTCGCCCGGCCGGTCGACCGGCGCCTCGTCGAGGAGTGCCTGGAGGTGGCCGTCCACGCGCCCAGCGGGTCGAACCAGCAGGGCTACCGGTTCGTGTTCGTCGACGACCCGGAGGCCAAGAGCGCCCTGGCCGACCTCTACCGCCAGGCGATGGACGAGTTCGTCGCCCGGCCCCGCACCGACGCCCCCGAGGACACCGTCGACCGATCCGGCGACCGTGACCAGCGCATGACCGAGAGCGTCATGTACCTCCGCGAGCACTTCCACGAGGTCCCGGTGCTGTGCGTGCCGCTCATGGCCGGCCGGACCGACGGCGGCGGCGAGGGCGCCCACGCCGAGCGCACCGCAGCGGTGTGGCAGGCCATGCGCTGGGGGTCGGTGCTGCCCACCGTCTGGTCGTTCCTGCTCGCCCTGCGCTCCCGCGGCCTCGGCTCGGCGTGGACGACCCTCAGCGTGGCGAAGGAACGCGAGGTCGCCGAGGTGCTCGACATCCCCTACGAACGGTGGACCCAGGTCGGGCTGTTCCCCATCGCCCACACGATCGGCACCGACTTCGCGGTCACGCCCCGGCGGCCGGCGACCGAGCTGCTGTCCTGGAACTCCTACGGCGGCGGCTGAGGGCCACCCGCCGGCGCGCCGGCGGTCAGCCCTCGTCGGGCTCGGCGGCGAGCGTCACGTGGATCCGGGGGTCCTGGGCGACCTCGACGGTCACCGACGCCGCGTTGGCGGCGTCGCGCACGTCGTCGGCGGCGGCCCGCAACGCGTCGACGCGTGCGGCGTGGTCGGCCACGACCACCGCGTCGACGGGCCACTTCAGGTTGCGCTTGGCCTCGGTCTTGGCCCGTCGGACCTCGCCCAGCGCGGCGGCGGCCATCTCGAAGACGAGCGGGTCGCCGTCGGCGGCGGCGTCGCGGAGCACGGTCCCGTCCGGCCACGGGGCGGTGTGGACCGAACCGTCCTGCCACCACGACCAGACCTCCTCGGTCACGAACGGCAGGAACGGCGCGAACAGGCGCAGCAGGGTCGACAGCGACAGCTGGAGGGCGGCCTGGGCGGACCACGCCGCCTCGTCGCCGCGGGCCCCGTAGGCGCGGCCCTTCACCAGCTCGAGGTACTGGTCGCAGTACGCCCAGAAGAACGACTCGGTGCGCTCGAGGGCGCGCGCGTAGTCATAGGCGTCGAAAGCGTCGGTGGCGTCGCCGACCAGCTCGGCGAGGCGGGCCAGCATCGCCCGGTCGAGGGCCTCGGTGACCACCGACGGGTCGGTGATCCGGGCGGCCCCGTCGCCACCGCCCAGGCCGAGGGCGAAGCGGCTGGCGTTGAGCAGCTTGATCGACAGACGTCGCCCGACCTTCATCTGGCCCTCGTCGAAGGCGGTGTCGGTGCCCGGGCGACCGCTGGCCGCCCAGTAGCGCACCGCGTCGGCGCCGTACTGCTCGAGCAGGTGCATCGGGGTGACCACGTTGCCCTTGCTCTTCGACATCTTCTTGCGGTCGGGGTCGAGCACCCACCCGGAGATGGCGGCGTTGCGCCACGGGAGGGTGTCGTGCTCGAGGTGGGCCCGCACGGTCGTCGAGAACAGCCAGGTGCGGATGATCTCGTGGGCCTGGGGGCGCAGGTCCATCGGGAAGGTGCGGGCGAAGAGGTCGTCGTCCTCGCCCCACCCGGTGGCGATCTGGGGGGTGAGCGACGAGGTGGCCCAGGTGTCCATGACGTCGGGGTCGCCGGTGAAGCCGCCCGGCCGGTCGCGTCGCGACTCGTCGTACCCCGGGGGGACGTCGGTGGAGGGGTCGACGGGCAGGGTCGCCTCGTCGGCGAGGATCGGCCGGTGGTGGTCGGGCTTCCCGTCGGCGTCGACCGGGTACCACAGGGGGAACGGCACGCCGAAGAAGCGCTGCCGGCTCACCAACCAGTCGCCGTTGAGGCCGTTCACCCAGTTCTCGTAGCGGACCCGCATGTGCGCGGGGTGCCAGTGCAGCTCGTGGCCCCGCTGGAGCAGCGCGTCGCGCAGGTCGGCGTCGCGGCCGCCGTTGCGCAGGTACCACTGGCGGCTGGTCACGATCTCGAGTGGACGCTCGCCCTTCTCGTAGAACTTCACCGGGTGGACGATGGGCTTGGGGTCGCCCTCGAGCTCACCGGACTCCCGCAGCAGCTCGACGATGCGAGCCTGGGCCTGCTTCACCGACTTGCCGGCCAGCTCGGCGTAGGCGGCCACGGCCGCTTCACCGGCCGCCTCGATCCACTCGGGGGTGTCGGCGACGATGCGACCGTTCTCGGCCACGATCGAGCGGGTGGGCAGCTGCAGCTCGCGCCACCAGATCACGTCGGTGAGGTCGCCGAAGGTGCAGATCATGGCGATGCCCGAGCCCTTCTCGGGATCGGCCAGCTCGTGGGGTCGGACCTCGACCTCCACCCCGAACAGCGGAGTGCGCACGGTGCGCCCGAACAGCGGCTGGTAGCGCTCGTCGTCGGGGTGGGCGACCAGCGCGACGCAGGCCGCCAACAGCTCGGGACGCGTGGTCTCGATGGGCACGGGGTCGCCGGTGTCGGTGCGGACGAAGGGGAGCCGGTGGTAGGCGCCGGCTTCCTCGCGGTCCTCGAGCTCGGCCTGGGCCACCGCGCACGTGAAGTCGACGTCCCACAGCACCGGCGCTTCGGCCTGGTAGGCCTCGCCCCGCTGGAGACTGCGCAGGAAGGCCCGCTGGGCCACCCGCTGGGAGCGCTCGTCGATGGTGGCGTAGGTCATCGACCAGTCGACCGACAGCCCGAGATGGCGCCACAGCTGCTCGAAGGCGACCTCGTCCTCGCCGGTGAGGTGGTTGCAGAGCTCGATGAAGTTGCGCCGGCTGATGTGGACGTCGCGGTGGGCCTTGCGCTCCTTGGCGCTCAGCTCGGCGAGGGGCGGCGGGATCGCGAAGTCGGCGTTGTAGGGCAGGGCGGGGTCGCACTGGACCCCGTAGTAGTTCTGCACCCGGCGCTCGGTGGGCAGGCCGTTGTCGTCCCATCCCATCGGGTAGAAGACGGCCTTGCCCCGCATGCGCTGGTAGCGGGCGATCGTGTCGGTGTGGGTGTAGCTGAACACGTGGCCGACGTGCAGCGAGCCGCTCACCGTGGGCGGCGGCGTGTCGATCGAGTACACGTCGTCGCGGCCGGCGGTGCGGTCGAAGCGGTAGGTGCCGTCGGCCTCCCAGGTGGTGCCCCAGCGGTCCTCGAGCCCATCCAACGCCGGCTTCTCGGGGACGGTCCAGCTGTCTCGTGGGGTGGGGGCAGAGGCGCTCATAGGTCCGCCGAGGCTACCGCTGCGTCTGGGTCGTCCCCGAAGCCGCTGATGGCCCGGCAGGCGCCCGGTAGCGTGCCGGTCGTGCTGGAGCTGTTCGACACCGCCCGGGGAGCCGTCGTTCCGCTCGAGACCCGTGAGCCGGGCAAGGTGTCGATGTACGTCTGCGGCCCGACCGTCTACGGACCACCCCACCTCGGCCACGGCCGGTTCTCGCTGGTGTTCGATGTGCTGCGCCGCTACCTGCGCTGGACGGGCCTCGACGTCACCTACGTGTCGAACATCACCGACATCGACGACAAGATCATCGCCCGCGCCGCGGAGCTGGGTGTCACCACCGACGAGGTGGTCGCCGAGAACGAGGCCATCTGGTGGGACGCCATGGCGGCCATCGGGGTCGACCGCCCCGACCACGATCCCCACGCCACGGACTACGTCGAGCGGATGGTGGTCCTCGTCGCCGACCTGATCGAGCGGGGTGCGGCCTACGTCGCCGCCGACGGCGTCTACTTCTCGCCAGAGACCGTCGCCGACTACGGGCTCCTCGCCCGTCAGTCCGTCGAGTCGCTGCGCGCCGGCGCTCGCGTCCACATCGCCGACCACAAGCACTCGCCCATCGACTTCGCGCTGTGGAAGCTGGCCAAGCCCGGCGAGCCGTCGTGGCCCTCCCCGTGGGGCGAGGGGCGCCCCGGCTGGCACACCGAGTGCGTGGTCATGTCGCTCGATCTGCTCGGGGAGGGCTTCGACATCCACGGTGGCGGCCAGGACCTCGCCTTCCCGCACCACGAGAACGAGCGCGCTCAGGCGATCGCCGCCGGACGCACCTTCGCCCGCCACTGGGTGCACAACGGCTTCGTGGAGGTCGGCGGCGAGAAGATGTCGAAGAGCACCGGCAACTTCACCACCCTGGTCGATCTCGTGGAGCGCACCGACCCGCGCGCCTACCGGCTCCTGGTGCTGCGGGCCCACTACCGGTCGCCGCTCGAGGTCACGCCGGCCACCACCGGCGACGCAGCCGCTGCGCTCGAGCGTCTCGATGCGCTGGCACGTCGGGCGGTGGCCGCCGGCCTGGCCCTGCACGGCCACGACGCCGGCGACGCCGACCCCCGGGCGATGGTGGAGTTCGGGCGCGTCATGGACGACGACCTCGACACGGCCTCGGCGGTGGCGCTGCTGTTCGGGCTCGTCACCCGGGCCAACTCCGCGCTCGACGCCGGCGACGCGTCGGGCGCGGCCCCGCTCGTGCGGGCGATCGGCGAGATCTGCCTGGCCGTCGGTCTCGAGCTGCACGGAGCGGCCGACGCGGTGCCCGCGGAGATCCGGGCGCGGGCGGCGCAGCGCGACGAGGCCCGGGCCGCCCGGGACTGGGCCGCCGCCGACGCCATCCGTGACGCGCTCACCGCCGAGGGCTGGGTGGTCGAGGACACGCCGACGGGCACGCAGGTGCGCCCCGGCTGAGCCGATCGCACGGCCCGGGTGGTCCCGCTTGTTACCAGCGGGTAACTTGGGGCGAACCGGGTAGGTGCCCGGAACCGTCCCCCACCTGACGAGGTGCCCCATGCCCGAGTACTCGCTCGACTTCAACGAGGACCAGCTCACCATCCAGAAGTGGGTCCACGACTTCGCCGACTCCGTCGTCCGCCCCGTCGCCGAGGAGTGGGACGAGCGTGAGGAGTTCCCCTGGCCGGTGGTCCAGGAGGCCGCCAACATCGGTCTCTACGGCTGGGAGTTCATGGCCAACGCCATGTCCGATCCCCTCGGGCTCACGCTTCCCATCGCCATCGAGGAGCTCTTCTGGGGCGACGCCGGCATCGGCCTGTCCATCATGGGATCCGGCCTCGCCGCCGCCGGCATCAGCGGCAACGGCACCCCCGAGCAGGTCGTGGAGTGGGTGCCGCAGTGCTACGGCACCGCCGACGACGTGAAGCTCGGCGCGTTCTGCGTGAGCGAGCCCGACGCCGGCTCCGACGTGTCGTCGCTGCGCACCCGGGCCGTCTACGACGAGGCCACCGACGAGTGGGTGCTCAACGGCACGAAGGCGTGGATCACCAACGGCGGCATCGCCGATGTCCACGTGGTCGTCGCCGCCGTCGACCCCGAGCTGCGGGGTCGCGGCCAGGCCAGCTTCGTCGTGCCCCCCGGTACGAAGGGCTTGTCGATGGGCCAGAAGTACAAGAAGCACGGCATCAAGGCGTCGCACACCTCCGAGGTCGTGCTCGAGGACGTCCGGGTGCCGGGCCGGTGTCTGCTCGGCGGCAAGGAGAAGCTCGACGCCAAGCTGGCCCGGGCCCGCGAGGCCGGCCACACCGGTGCCAAGCAGCCGGCGATGGCGACCTTCGAGGCCACCCGTCCGGCGGTGGGCGCCCAGGCCATCGGTGTCGCCCGCGCCGCCTACGAGTACGCCCTCGACTACGCCCAGGAGCGCCAGGCGTTCGGGCGGCCGATCATCATGAACCAGGCGATCGCCTTCTCCCTCGCCGACATGAAGACCGAGATCGACGCCGCCCGCCTGCTCGTGCACCGCGCCGCGTGGATGGCGGCCAGCGGCAAGGAGTTCGGTGCCGCCGAGGGCTCGATGTCGAAGCTCAAGGCCGGCGAGGTGGCGGTCTGGGTGACCGAGAAGGCCATCCAGATCCTGGGCGGCTACGGCTACACCCGGGAGTACCCGGTCGAGCGCTGGCACCGTGACGCCAAGATCTTCACGATCTTCGAGGGCACCTCGGAGATCCAGCGCCTCGTCATCAGCCGGGCCATCTCCGGTCTGCGCATCGAGTAGTCCGGGCGCCGTCCCACCTTCTGCTAGCACGGTCCGAGTGATCAACCGCCCATGAACGTCCGCCTTCCCGCGGCCGAACGCCGTCACCAGCTCCTCGCCACCGCCCTCGCCACCTTCGCCGCCGCCGGTTACCACGGCGCGTCGATGAACGACATCGCCGACGCCGCCGGGGTCACCAAGCCGGTCCTGTACCAGCACTTCGGGTCCAAGCGCGAGCTCTTCCTCGAAGTGCTGCGCGAGGTGGGCGACGACCTGCGCGAGCGGGTCCGGGATGCCACCGAAGGCGCCCCCTCGCCCCATCAGCAGGTGCGGCGCGGCTTCGAGGCCTGGTTCGGGTGGGTGGCCGAGCGGCGCGACGGCTTCACGGTGCTGTTCGCGGGCGACGTGCGCCGCGACCCGGAGTTCATGGCCGAGGCCGGCAAGGTCGAGCGCCAGATCGCCGACAACATCGCCGACCTCATCGTCGTCGACGGGCTCTCCGAGGAGCGCCGGCGGTTGCTGGCCTACGGGATCGTCGGTCTGGGCGAGAGCACCTGCCGGCGGTGGCTCGCCAAGGAGATCGAGCTCGACGCCGACGACCTCGCCGCGCAGGTCGCCGAGATGGCCTGGGCCGGGCTGCGGGGCCTACGCCCCGAGTGAGCTCGGCGGTCGCTCAGAAGCCCTGCTCGACGTCGTCGCGCTCGGCGGCCTTCACCGCGTAGCCGAGCACGATGGCCGGCGCGAGGGAGATCGAGCCGATCACCATGGCGCCGACGATGACCCGGACCACCCCGGCCCCGAAGTCGACGAAGAACCCGTAGAAGAACGCCACCATCGCCACGGCGAAGAACAGGTAGCCCACCCGCTGTCCCATGGTGGCCACTCGTTGGAGCTGGGCGCGCCGCACCCGGACGGGATCGTCGGCGGGTCCGCCGCCACCCGGGTCGGTGGGATCGGTGCTCACGGCCTCCAGCCTGCCTCATCGAACAGGGCCCGGATCCGGTCGGCCATGACCGTGAGCGACAGGTGCGTCCTGGCGACGTCGGCGTTGTGGTCGAGCAGCCCGTCGTCGGGAGCGCGGAGGAACTCCGCCAGCTCCGCGGGGCGCGACGGGTCGAACCAGCGGAAGCCGAGGCCCCGCAGCTCCTCGGCCACCGGGTAGTGCGCGACCGCCGCCGGTCGCCGGTGGATGGCCGCCTCGACCGGGGGGTTGCCGAACCCTTCCCACGTCGAGGGGAACGCCACCGCGTCGGCAGCGGCGTACATCGCCGCCGGATCGTCGGCGGGGTGGTGGCGGACCCGGGTCCCCCGTGCCGCGGCCTCGGCGAGGAGCCGGTCGAGGTGGGGCCCGTAGCCCTCTTCGGCCGCCCCGGTGAGCCAGTAGGTCGCGCCGACTGCCTCGGCGATCGCGATCGCCGCGGGGACGTCCTTGCGGGCGATGGCCCGGACCGGGTGCACGACCACCAGCTCGTCGGCCCCGAAACGGAGCGCCCTGCGTGCCGTGAGGCGGTCGCCGAGGGTCACGTCCACGTCGAAGCCGTTGCGGATCGTGACGGCGGTGATCCCGCGCGCCGCCATCTGGGCGCGGGTCAGGTCGTTGATCGTGACGTGGCGCCAGGCGGGGTCGTCGAAGGGGAGCTCGCCGACCTCCGCGTACCGGTCCCGCTGCCAGGCCGGATCGTGGTGGTGGAACAGCGCCGGCCTTCCGGCGAGCACCCGGGCGACGGCGCGGGAGGCCGGTAGGTTCATCGGGATCGTGCCCAGGTTCTCGACCACCACCACGTCGGCGTCGGCCAGCGCCGTGCCGACCTCGTCCTCGAGCTCGGCGATCGCCCCCGGGCCCGCCGAGTCGGGCCCCTCGACGGAGGCCCGCCCGTCGGCGAAGGCGCCGATGGCCAGCCGGGGGACGCACCGGTCGACCGGGCCCTCGCCGGCCACGGTCACGACCTCGAAGCCCATCGCGGCGATCGCCTCGGCCCACGAGGCCGCCACCACGGACACCCCGTCGGTGCCCCCGAGGCGGAACGAGACGATCGCGCAGACGGGCATGGGCTCCACGGGTGGTCGGTGGTGACGGCGGCCGGAGCGGACGACGGCGCCGGCGACGAGCCCACGCTACCGGTGGTCGGCGAACGGCCGGAGGGGCCGGGGGAGAGGCCCTCGGAGGGTCTGCGGGCATCGGCCCGGGCGGTGCTGGAGGCGAACTGGCGCGAGCCGTACACGGTGCCCAACGCAACGGTGTACCCGTTCCAGTGGCTGTGGGACTCGTGCTTCCACGCCCTGGTGTGGGCCGAGCTCGGCGAGCCCGGCCGTGCGGTCGTGGAGCTGGCGCACCTGTTCCGGACCCAGGCCGCCTCGGGCTTCGTGCCCCACGTCGACTACGAGCACGACCCCCGCCACCACGCCGACTTCTGGGGGTGCGAGGGCGCCTCGTCGATCACCCAGCCCCCGATGTACGGCCATGCCGTCGCCGAGCTGGCGCGAGCCGGGGTCGGGGTCGAGGGGCTCGTCGAGCCGGCCCGACGGGGCCTGTCGTTCCTGCTCGAGGAGCGCTCGCGGATCGACGGGCTCGTGGCGCTGTGTCACCCCTGGGAGAGCGGCGGCGACGACTGCCCGCGGTGGGACCACTGGTGCCCCGGCGGATGGGATCCCGGGCGCTGGTACGAGGTGAAGGGCGAGCTCCTGGCGTCGATCGTCCGGTCGGACGACGGTTCGCCGCTGGCCAACCCCGGCTTCCGTGTGGCGCCCGCGGGCTTCAACGCGTTGGTGGCCTTCAACGCCCTCGAGCTGGCCGACGTGACCGGTGACGATCACCTCCGGACCCGCGCCGAGGAGCTCGTCGACGCCCTCGACGCCCGCTGGGACCCCGGCTCGGCCACCTGGGTCGATGCCGGCGACAGCGAGCGCGACAGCGGGCGGTGCCGTACCCTCGACGCGCTCCTCCCGGCGCTGGTGAGCCGACGACGGGACGCGGTCGACACGGCCGTGTCGGCGATGGTCGACCCGACCGCCCACGGCGGGGCCACCGGCCCGGCCCACGTCCACCGCGACGAGCCGGCGTTCTCGCCCCGGACGTACTGGCGGGGTCCGGCCTGGCCCCAGCTCACCTACCTGTGCTGGCAGGTGGCACGGCGGTCCGGCTCGGCTGATGCCGCCGCCGACCTGGCGGCGATGCTCGTGGACGGCGCCACCGCCTCGGGGTGGGCCGAGTACTGGGATGCCGACGACGGCCGCGGGCTCGGGGCGCGCCCGCAGTCGTGGGCCACGTTGGCGGTGCTGGTCGCGACCGGCGATCCCCGGCGGCTCCCGGACCGCGGCGGGCGGTCGGGCTAGGAGGCCCGGTCCAGCAGGTCGTGGTGGTGGGGATCGAGCGGAGTGCCGGCGATGCGGACCTCGCCGGTGAGGTCACGGGTCAGCGCCAGGTGGTTGCGCGGGTCGGGTACCGCCTCGACGATCGAGAGGATGGCCGTCTCGGCACCGGCCGGGAGGCGGGCAGCGTGCTCGGCACGGTCCCTGCGCACGCGGACCACGAGCCACACCAGCGCCGCGACGGCGACGAGGGACGAGACCGCGGCGAGCACGACGAGGAGGGACATGGCGCGCGACGGTAGGACCGCGGTGGGGGTCGGTGGTGGATGGGCGAGCGTCGGCGCGGTGGCGGTGCCACGGGCGGTCGCCCCCGGCCTCCCCCCGGTCTCGGCGCGTAGGGTGAGCCGATGATCGGCATCGACCACGGTGACGTCGTGTCCGTGGTGACCCTCGACCGTCCCGAGCGACGCAACGCCGTCGACCACGACGCCCTCCGGGCGCTCGAGCGGGCCCTCGACGAGGTGCCCGACACGACCCGGGTGCTCGTGGTCACCGGCGCCGGCGGCCATTTCTGCGCCGGGGCCGACCTGAGCGACGTCGAGGACCGCGACTTCGTGGCGACCCTCAGCCGCGTGCTGCGCGGCCTGCGCGACGCCCCCTTCCCCACGCTGGCCGTCGTCGACGGCTTCGCCCTGGGGGCGGGCACGCAGCTGGCGATGGCCTGCGACCTGCGCTCCGCCACCGCCGCCGCACGGTTCGGGGTGCCGGCGGCGAAGCTCGGGTTGATGGTCGACCAGTGGACGGTGCGCCGTCTCGTCGCCCTGGTCGGCCAGTCGGCGGCGCGTGAGCTGCTGTTGAGCGCCGATCCGGTGACCGGCGAGCGCGCCCATGTCCTCGGGTTCGTCCAGCGCCTCGGCAGCCTCGACGACGGCCTGGCGTGGGCCGACGGCGTCGCCTCGCTGGCTCCGCTCACCCTCGCCGCGATGAAGGTGGCGCTGAACGAGGCCGACCCCGACGTCGAGGTCACGCCCACCTTCGCCGAGGCGTTCGACCGGGCGTGGGCCTCTGATGACCTCGCCGAGGGTCTGCGGGCCTTCGGCGAGAAGCGCGCCCCCCGCTTCGGGGGTCGCTGAACCCACCTCCCGGGCGACCTAGCGGGCGCTCCCCTGTGCCGTTCCCGTCGTCGGGCCGTCGGGATCGAACACCAGGCAGGCCAGGACGGTCCGGCCGCGGTCCCACTCCTCCGGCGTCGGCAGGATCCACCCCATCTCGAGCTCGGAGCGCTCGTAGGGCAGACCGACGTAGGCGGCGTGGCTGTTCGGGCACAGCCGTCTGGCGATGGTGGTCAGCTCGTCGTCGCCGGGCCGGCCGGTCACGAAGGGCACGTCGAGCACGGCGGTCACCTCGTACTGGTGCGGCAGGGTGCAGTCGAGGAGCACGACCACTTCCCCGTCGCCGACACGGGTGGCGTCGGCCCGGAGCGCCAGGCGTTCCCCGGTCTCGGTCGCGCGGAGGTCGAAGCACTGCCCGGGCTCGGGGTTGTAGACGAACAGCTCCCGACCCTCGCCGAGCGGGAGCTGGGTGCTGGCCGTCGCCCCGGGGGGCACCGTCGTCGTGGGCGCGGTCGTGGTGGTGGCGACCGTCGCCGACCCCCCGGTGCACCCGGCGAGGAAGAGGCCGACGAGGACCGGGGTGAGGAGCCCGGGGGCCACGCGGCGCATCAGTAGGCCGCCGGGAGGAGCCGGGCGATGTCCTGGAAGGCCATGAAGAGCAGCACGGCCACGACGGGCACCCCGATGACGTAGGGCGGCAGTCCCCACGCCCAGCCGCCCTGGCGGTCCCGGAGGAGGCGACCGGCCAGCCAGGTGAGGAACCAGGCCACGATCGCGGCGAGCGACCAGGCGATGGCGAGGGGCCAGGCGCTCGGGTCGCCCCCGGCCAGCGGGTCGGCGGCGGCGTCGACGGTCACGGCGTCGTCGAGCGTGGCGTCGGGCCGCGGCGTCGGGGGGGCCGGCTCCGACACGAGGGTCGCCGTGACGACGATCCGCTGGCGGGCGCTGTACTTCGGATGGCAGGCCATGAGGGTCAGCCGGTTCGTCCCGTCCTGGTCGAGGATCTCCACGGCCGAGGGCGCCACGATGAAGTGCCCGATCGGCTCACCGTCCCCGGCCTCGTGGGCGTCGACCCGATAGGTGAAGGTGCCCTGCACCGTCTCCACCGTGACCTCGTCACCCGGCGCCACCTCGTCCAAGCGGTGGAACGGGGCCGCGTAGGTGGTGCGGTGTCCGGCCAGGGCGGCGTTCCCCGGCTGGCCCGGCAGCGGGGTCTGGGGGAAGTGGCCGGGGCCGTCGCGCAGGTACCGCAGCTCCACCCCCTGGACGAACACGAAGTCCACGTCGACGGTGGGGATGACGACGCGGCCGATGGCCTGACCCGGCTCGGGGACGGGGAGGTCGACCGGGGCCGTGCCGGGCGCGCTCGTCCCCGGAGGCAGGGTGGTGACGCTCTGGGCCTGCTCGAGCTGGGCGTCGAAGTCGCGGGCCAGCTCGTCCTGGGCCCGGTCGGTGAGCAGCCCGGTTCCCCAGAGCTGGAACGCCACGAACAACAGGACGAGGACCCCGAGCCGCATGAGCGCCCGCCCGACTGCGCCCAGCGCGCGCCATCCCTGCACGGTCGGCCACCCTAGCGAGGGCCTTGCCTCGGCCGTCCGCGCCCGGGCGGCTCCGGGCCGGCTGGGACCGGGGAGCGGCCGGCCGGTACGCTCGTGGCGCCCCATGGAGCCCTCCGAGAACCCTGCCGAGTCCGGGCCGCCGCAGGGTGGTGGGTCACCACCCGTCGTCCGCCTCCGCGGCGCCGTCGCGCTCCTCGGGAGCTTCCCGGCCCTCTCCGGCGCCGACCTCGACGTCGCGCGTCGCGAGATCGTCCTGCTGCGGGGCCCCAACGGGGCGGGCAAGACCACCCTGCTGCGGGTCCTCGCCGGCCTCGTCCCGGTGACCCGCGGCGAGGCGCGGGTGCTCGGTGTCGACCTGGTGGTCGATCGCAAGGCCGTCCGTCACCGGGTCGGGCTGCTCGGTCACGCCACCGGCCTGTACGACGACCTCACCGTGGCCGACAACGTCGTCTTCTGGGCCCGGGCCGCCCGGGCCCGCCGGTCCGACGCCGACGCGGCCATGGCCCGCCTCGGGCTCGACGGTCGTCTGCGCGACGTCGCCGTCGGGCGGTTGTCGGCCGGGCAGCGCCGCCGGACCTCGCTGGCCTGCCTCATCGCCCGGCGCCCCGAGCTGTGGCTCCTCGACGAGCCCCACGCGGGGCTCGACCAGGAGGGTCGCGACCTCGTCGACCGGATCGTCCGTGACGCGGCGGCCGCCGGCGCGACCGTCGTCATGAGCTCCCACGAGCTCGACCGGGCCGTGGCCCTCGCCGACCGCACCGTCACCGTCGCCGGTGGGGCCACCGACCAGGTGACGTCCGCCGCCGGTGACGCCCGCGCCGGGGCGCTCCCGACGCCCCCTCCCCGGCGTGACGGCTCCCCGCCCCCGGAGCAGACCGATGTGGCGTGACGCCCTCCTCGTGGCCGGCAAGGACCTGCGCCTCGAGGCCCGGTCGCGGGTGGCGCTCAACCAGATCGTCCCCTTCGCCCTCCTCGTCCTCGTGCTGTTCGCGTTCGCCCTCGACCCCGACCGGGGCCTCTTGGAGCGGGCCACCGCCGGCCTGTACTGGGTGGCGGTGCTGTTCAGCGCGCTGTTGGCGCTGCAACGGGCCTTCACCGTCGAGGCCGCCGACGGCAACAGCGACGCCCTGCGCCTCTCCGGGCTCGACCCCGCCGGGATCTTCCTCGGCAAGGCCGCGGCCGTGGCCGTCCAGCTCCTCGTCCTCGAGGTCCTCCTCGGGGTGGGCGTCGCCGTGCTCTACACGACCGAGTTCTCGGGTTGGGCGCTGCTCCTCGTCACCGTGGGGGTCGCGACCGCGGGAATCGCTGCCGCCGGTACTCTCTACGGCGTCCTGGCTGCCGGGCTCCGAGTTCGCGAAACCCTGCTGCCGCTCCTACTGTTGCCGGTACTCGCACCGGTGCTGATCGGTTCGACCCGGGCGTTCGAGGCGGCACTCGCCGGCGCCCCGGCCGACGGTTGGCCCTGGGTCGGTCTACTTGCTGTGTTCTCCCTGCTCTACATCGTGGCCGGGGTGCTCGGGTTCGGGCCCCTGCTGGAGGAATCGTGACCCCTCAGTCGAACGCCCCCCCGACGACGCAGGGGGAGACGCGTTCCCCGTCGCCACCGGCGCCGACCTCGACCGGGTCGCCCGCCACCCGGGTGCTGGGGATCCTGGCCCTGGCCGGCACCGTCGTGCTGGTCCTGCTCGGGTTCTGGTGGACGCCCCCCGACGTGGTGCAGGACGAGTCGGTGCGCATCCTCTACATCCACGTGCCGTCCGCCACGTTGGCCTACCTGGGGTGCTTCCTCACCTCCATCGGCAGCGTGATGTACCTGTGGAAGAAGTCGCAGTGGTGGGAGCTGGTCGGGTACGCCTCGGCCGAGATCGCCACGGTGTTCACCGCGCTCACCCTCCTCACCGGGATGCTGTGGGGACGACCGACCTGGGGCGTGTTCTGGGTGTGGGACGCCCGGCTCACGTCGACGGCGATGCTGTTCCTGTTGCTGCTCGGGTACCTCGCCATCCGGCGCCTCCCCGCCGACTACCCGGTGCGGGCCAAGCGGGCGGCGGTGGTCGGGCTCCTGCTCGTGCCCAACGTGATCATCGTCCGCCAGTCCGTGCAGTGGTGGCGCACGCTGCACCAGGAGGCGAGCCTCTTCGCCGACGGTCCCGGCGCCACGATCGAGGGCATCATGCTCTTCGCGCTGTTCTTCGGCTTCGTCACGTTCGGCCTCTACTTCGCCTGGCTGTTGGTGCACCGGTTCCGCCTGGCCTGGCTCGAGGAGCAGGTCGAGGGTCAGGGGCTGACCGCGGCGCTCCTCGAGCGTCGCGCCGAGGCCCACGTCGGCGTCCCCGGGGTCGTCGCCGAACCGGTGGAGCTCGCCCACGGTGCCGCCGACCCGGAGGGCCCGCGATGAGCGACATGTGGGTCTACGTCATCGTCGCCTGGATCGTCGTCCTCGGCGGCCTGGGCGTGTACGCGTGGACGATCGTGAGCCGTGGCCGTCGGTTGAGCCGCATCGTGCCCCCGGAGGACCGTCGGTGGAGCTGACCCCGCGCACCGGCCCGTCCGTCGACGACGCCGCACCCGGCGAGACCGCCGGTCCGGGCCTCGCGCCCGCGGAGGCGCGCCGGTCCCGTTCCCGGCGCCGCCTGCCGGTCGTCGTCGCCCTGCTGGTGATCGTGGGCGTCGCCGGCTTCGTGATCGTGAACGCCCTCGGCAACGCCACGTTGTTCTTCTACAACGCCGACGAGGCGGTGGCCCAGCGCAGCGAGCTCGGCACCCAGCGCTTCCGTCTCCAGGGCACGGTGGTGGGCCCGAGTGTGCAGCGCGTCGACGAGGGCGTCACGTTCGACGTGACGTTCAACGGCGTCGAGGTCCCGGTCAGCCACCAGGGCGACCCTCCGGAGCTGTTCCAGCCGGACATCCCGGTCGTGCTCGAGGGCCGCTTCGCCGAGGGTGGGTCGACCGGGCCCGCCGACGCGCCGCTCTTCCTGTCGGACCGCATGTTGGTGAAGCACACCAACGAGTACGACGCCAAGAACGAGGACCGGCTCCGGATCGCCGAGGACGGGGGGGCCGTCGAGGGGGGAACGGGGCAGGCAGGCACGCCATGAACGTGGCGATCGGCTCGGCCGGGGTGGCGCTGGGCCTCGTGGCGTCGGTGGTCGGTGCGCTGACGCTGGCCTACGGCCTGGTGCGTCGCAAGCCCGAGCTGCTGCGCCTCTCCACCGCCTACGCCCTGTTGGTGCTGCTCGGCGGGATCCTGTGCGTGATCGCCATGGAGCGGGCGCTCATCACCCGTGACTTCACCGTCCTCTACGTGGCCGAGAACGGCTCGTCGCGCACCCCCGCCCTCTACAACTTCGCCACCCTCTGGGGGGCCCTCGAGGGCTCCATCATCCTCTGGGCTCTCATCCTCGGGGGCTACACCTCCATCGTCGTACTGAAGTTCCGGCGGCGCCTCACCGACCCCCTCGTCGGCTGGGCGGTGCTGACGATGTTCGTGGTGTGCGCCTTCTTCTTCTTCTTGATGATGGGTCCGGCCAACCCCTTCCAGTCGTTCGACCCGCCACCGGGGTTCGACGGCCCCGGGCCGAACCCGCTGCTGCAGAACCACCCCCTCATGGCGTTCCACCCGCCGATGCTCTACCTCGGCTACGTCGGCTTCACGGTGCCGTTCGCGTTCGCCATCGCCGCTCTCGTCACGGGACGGGTGGGGGAGGGGTGGCTGGTCGCCACGCGCCGCTGGACGGTCGTGGCCTGGGGCTTCCTCACCGTCGGGATCATCCTGGGGGCATGGTGGAGCTACGAGGTGCTCGGGTGGGGTGGCTACTGGGCCTGGGACCCGGTCGAGAACGCGTCGCTCCTCCCGTGGCTCACCGGTACGGCCTACCTGCACTCGGTCATGGTCCAGGAGCGTCGCGGGATGCTGCGCGTCTGGAACCTCTCGTTGCTGTGCGCCACGTTCGCGCTCACGATCCTCGGCACGTTCATCACCCGGTCGGGCGTCCTCGACAGCGTGCACGCCTTCACGGAGTCGAGCATCGGGCCGCTGATCCTGGGCTTCTTCGCCCTCATCGTGATCGTCAGCGTCGGGCTCATCGGGTGGCGGGGCGACCGGCTCCGTGCCCCCGGGCACATCGACTCGCCCCTGTCGAGGGAGGGCGCCTTCCTGGCCAACAACGTGCTGTTCGCGGCGTTCGCCTTCGTCGTCCTCCTCGGCACCGTCTTCCCGCTGCTCATCGAAGCCTTCAACGACGAGCGGATCTCGGTCGGCGTCCCGTACTTCAACCGGATGACCACCCCCATCGGGCTCAGCCTCCTGTTCCTGATGGGCGTGGCCCCGGTGCTGCCGTGGCGCAAGGCCAGCGGTGAGCTGCTGCGCCACCGCCTCCTGTGGCCGGCCTGGGCCGGTGCGGCCGGCATCCTCGCCGGCGTTCTCGCGGGGGCCCGTGGCTTCGCGCCGCTCCTCGCCTTCGGCCTCGGCGGCTTCGCCGCCGGCTCCGCGGTCCGCCAGCTCGTGCTGGCGGCGCGGCGCCAGGGCTGGCGAGGCCTGGTCGGGCGGGCCAACGGGGGGATGATCGTGCACCTCGGGGTGATCATGATCGCCGTCGCGGTGGCGGCCAGCGGCAGCTACGTCCGACAGGCCGAATTCACGCTCGCCCCGGGGGAGACCGCAACCTTCGCCGGTCACACCCTCACCTTCGTCGAGACGACCGTCGACGAACGGCCGGAGAAGACGGTCGTCCAGGCGCAGATCCTGGTCGACGGCACGGGTCCGTGGGGCCCGGCCATCAACCAGTTCCGCTTCGGCGACCAGGCCATCGGCACCCCGTCGGTGCGCACCACGCTCACCCATGACGTCGCCCTCACCCTGCTCGCCCTCCCCGACGCCGAGAACCAGACGGCGACGATCCGCGTGACGATCCAACCCCTGGTGGTGTGGCTCTGGATCGGTGGCGGGGTCATGGCCCTCGGCACGCTCCTGGCCGTCTTCCCCGGGCGGCGCCGCAACCCGATCGACCCCGTGTCGGCTCCGGTGGGCGGTCGGCGACGCCGGCCCGGTGACGCCGACGAGGAGGGTGGCGCCGACGCAGCGGGTGGCGCCGACGGCTGGTCGGGTGACCGTGGCGAACCGGTCGTGGCCGGGTCGTCGTCGTCCGCCGGTTCGCCGGCCGGTCGGCCGACGGTGCGGCCCGCCGAGGGACCCGAGGGCGACCGATGAGCGAGCCCGCGTCCCCCCGGACCGAGGAGGCCCCCGCCGCGACCACCGGCCGCCCCCGGCACACCGCCCGCAACGCCGCCATCGTCGTCGGGGTGGTGCTGGCGCTGTTCGTCGGCGTCCTCGCCACCCGCCCGACCGTCGACGAGCGGGTCCCCGTCGCCAACGCCGTCGGTCGGGCGGTGCCGCCCGTCGTCGGCACGACGCTCGACGGCGAGACCTACGACATCGACCGGTTCCGGGGTGAGTGGGTGGTCGTGAACTTCTTCGCCACCTGGTGCGTGCCCTGTCGCGTCGAGCACCCCGAGCTGGTCCGCTTCTCCGACCAGCACCAGGTCGCCGACGACGGCGTGAGCGTGGTCAGCGTCGCCTACGACGACGACGACGCCGCGATCCGCGACTTCTTCGCCGAGGAGGGCGGCGACTGGCCGGTCCTCGTCGGCGAGGGCACCGGCCGCATCGCCCTCGACTTCGGGGTCACCGGCGTGCCCGAGTCCTACGTGGTCGACCCGAGCGGACGGGTGGTGGCCAAGTTCACCGGCGTCACCGCCGACGCGCTCGACGAGGTGATCGACGACGCCGAGGCGGCGGCCGCCGAGGCCGGGGCTCGATGAGCGCCGCTCGATCCCCGCTGCGCACCTGGCTGCCGTGGGCGGTGCTGTTCGTCGTCGTCGTCACCCTGCTGGCCTTCGGCTCGCAGGGCACGACCGGTGATCTCACCGCGCAGGACCGGGTCACCAACCTGGCCCGCACCATCAAGTGCCCCACGTGCAGCGGCGAGTCGGCCGCGGAGTCGAACGCCCCGTCCTCCCAGGAGGTGCGCCGCGACATCGCCCTGCGCATCGAGCAGGGCCAGACCGACGACGAGATCCGGGCGTTCTACGTCTCGCGATACGGCGACGGCATCTTGTTGACCCCGGCGTCCACCGGCGTCGCCTCGCTGGTGTGGATCATCCCGGTCGTGGCCGTCGTCGTCGCCGGGGCGGGTCTCGTCGTCGTGCTGCGCCGGGGGACGCGGGAGACGGCCACCGCCACCGACGACGATCGCGCCCTCGTGGCCGAGGCCCGCGACGGCCTGGCCGGCGGTCGCGACGGCCACGGGGAGGGCTCGTCGCGGTGAGCACCACCGACCCCGAGGCCCCCGGCCGCCCCTCCACGACCGCCGCCACGGCCGGCACGGCCGCCCGGCGGGCGGCGCGGGGCGCCGGTGCCGCCCCTGCGTCGACGTCGGGGGCGCCCCCGAGCCGGGGTTCGACGGGGTCGGGCCGGCGTGGCGACGCCACCGCCCGGCGGCGCCTCGACCCCGACGCGCTGGCCGCGCTGGAGGAGGAGCGCGACTTCCTCCTCGCGTCGCTCGACGACCTCGAGCGCGAGCACGACGCCGGCGACGTCGGCGACGACGACTACGAGGAGCTGAAGGACGACTACACCGCTCGGGCGGCCGCCGTGCTGCGCAGCATCGAGGCGCGCCGGGCCCTCGCCCGGGATCGGCGCCGGCCCCGCTCGTGGCCCCGCATCGCGGCGTGGGTCGTGCTCGTGACGCTCGTGGCGGTGCTCGGCGGGGTGCTCGTCGCCCGGGCCTCGGGCAACCGACCGCCGGGCGGCCAGGCCTCGGGCGACATCCGGCTGTCGAGCCGCGACCTGCTCCTGGAGGCGCAGCAGTTCACCGGCCAGGCCACCCAACTGCTGGAGTCCGGCGATGCCCAGGGCGCCCTCGAGTCGTACCGGGCGGCCATCGAGTCCTACCAACGGGTGCTCGAGCTCCAGCCGGCCAACGCCGAGGCGCTCACCTATCAGGGGTGGGTGCTGCACACGCTCGCGCTCAACGTGGGCGACGAGGCGTCCGCCGCCGAACTGGAGCTTCGGGCCAGGGCCCGCCTCGACGAGGCGATCGCCAGCGACCCGACCTACCCGGACGCCCGGGTGTTCCGGGCGATCATCCTGCGCACCGCGGGCGAGCTCGACGCCGCCCGGGCCGATCTGGCCGCCGTGCCCGACGGCAGTGTGCCCGCCTTCATGGAGGAGATGGTGACCGGGTTGCGTCAGTCGCTCGACGCGGCTCCACCGCCGTCGGGCGGACCGCCGTAGGACTGACGATCGGCGCTGGTGACGCCGACGGCTCGACGGCCCGATCAGAGGCCGGGCGGCACGTAGCGCCCGTGGCGGGCCACACCGTCGCGGACGTCGAGTACCCAGACCGAACCCTTCTGGTCGAGCAACGGCCCGTCGACGACCATCGACCGTGCCTTGAGCCGACGAAGCACCTGGGGGATCACGTCGCCGTGGCTGCAAGCGATCCCGTTGTCGGCCTCGAGCTCCATCACCGCGGCGAGAGCGTCGTCGTAGTCGGCGCCCTCGGTGAGCCGGGGACTGGTCTCGACCTCGAGGCCGAGTGCTGCCGCGAGCGGGGCCACCGTCTGCACACAGCGGGTGTGAGGGCTGCTCACCACTCGGGTGATCCCGTCGCCGGCGAGGAGGTCGGCGAGCCAGGCCGCCTGGGCGACCCCCCTCGGCGAGAGCGGTCGCAGCCGGTCGTCGTCGTCCCATTCGGAGCGCTTGCCGGCGTGGGCGTGGCGGACGACGTGGATGGGCACGGCGAAACGCTAGTGAGGACCGTGGGGGTCGGTCGGCCACGCCGACGTGATCGTCGTCACTGTGACGGGGGCCACTCCACGCGCGCGCGTTTGGGCTAAGGTGCCGGACCTGATCCACCGGGGGGTGGATCGACTCCGAGGGGGAACGAATGAAGCGATACCGCTGGCTGGCCGTGCTCATGGTGCTCGGCCTCGTCGCGGCGGCCTGCAGCCGTGACGACGAGACGACCACGAACGAGGGGGGCGGGAGCGCGACGACGTCGGCTGCGTCCAACCCGGCGTGCGAGGGCGTCACCCTCGAGGCCACCGACACCGGGGTCACCGCCGACACCATCACCATCCAGGTCATGGCCGACACCGGCTCGCCGCTCGCACCGGGCCTGTTCCAGGGCAACGTCGACGCCGTCGAGGCGTTCGCCAGCTTCGTGAACGAGAACGGCGGCGTGGGCTGTCGTGACCTCGAGGTCGAGACCTGGGACTCCAAGCTCACCCCCGACGAGGCCAAGAACGGCCAGATCCAGGCGTGCACCAACGCGCTGGCGATGGTGGGCGGCAACTCCCTGTTCAACCCCGACGTCACCGAGATGAACACGTGCGCCGACGCGCAGGGTCAGCCCACGGGCATCCCGAACATCTCCGCGCTGGCCAACGACATCAACGAGCAGTGCGCGGCGAACTCGTTCATCATCCAGGGCATCGCCGAGACCTGCAACCCCGACGGCACGCCGCCGACGGGCACGCGGCCGCTCATCGCGATGGTCGGGCCGACCAAGTACTACCTGACGCTCCAGCCGGAGCTGACCGGTCTGTTCATGGTCCCCGGCGACCTGCCCACCACCGTGCAGTCGGCCACCTACCAGATCTCGGCGCAGGCCGAGGTCGGCGTCGACTGGATCGGGGCCTTCAAGGTCTCGGGTCGCGCCGAGCAGTCGGCGTACACCCCGCTGGTGCAGAACGCCAGCGCCGGCAACGCCAACTACATCTACAACGGCTCCAACGACGTGGCGATGATCAACATGCGACGTGAGGCCGCAGCGCAGAACCTCACCGGCATCGACATCTGGGCGTGCTCGCTGGCCTGCTACACCCAGAAGTTCAAGGACGCCGGGGCCGACGTCGACGGCACCTACGGCTGGATGCAGTTCCTCCCCTTCGAGGACAAGGGGTCGAACCAGGAGCTCGACAACTACCTGGACAGCATCGGCACCCCGGACTCGTTCGGCGCCCAGGCGTGGATGGCGGCGGTCGCCTTCCAGCAGGCGGTGGACGAGATCGTCACCACCGAGGGTCCGAACGCCATCACCCGGGCCAAGCTGCTCGAGGTCCTGAACGGCTTCGGTGACTTCGACGCCAACGGCTGGATGGGCCCGAAGAGCCTGAAGGGCGGCTTCTCGGACTGCCAGGTCATCGTGCAGCTCGAGGCCGGCGAGTGGGTCCGCCAGCTCCCCACGGAGAAGGGCGAGCTCGACTGCAACCCCGACTACCTCATCACCCAGACCCTCGATCCGGCGGTCGAGGCCGAGAAGGTCCAGTAGCACGACGCAGCACCGGTCCGGGGCCGGCGGCACGCCGCCGGCCCCGCGCCGCTCGTTCCATCCGACTCGAGAGCGCAACCCGGGGGAAGCATGCGGTTGAAGGTCTCACCCAAGTTGTTCGCCGCAGTCGGCGTGGCCCTGTTCACGCTCTACATCGTCGTGGCCAACTGGGGCGGCAACCCCCTCAGCTTCAAGAACATCGCCACCTTCCTGGTGGTCGGCGTCGCCCTCGGGGGCATCTACGCCATCCTCGCCGGGGGCCTGGTGGTCACCTACGCCACCACCGGCATCTTCAACTTCGCCCATGCTGCCATCGGCTGCTTCCTGGCCTTCGTCTACTGGCAGTTCAGCGTCGACTGGGGTCTTCCGGTCCCCGTCTCGCTGGTGATCGTCCTGTTCGTGATCGCCCCCGCCATCGGCATAGGGCTCGACCGGCTCATCATGCGCCGCCTCCGCGACGCCACCCTCGTGGTCCAGCTCATGGTCACGGTCGGCCTGATGCTGGCGTTCATGGGCGTCACCCTCACCATCTGGAAGCCCACCACGGGGCGCACGCTCCCGCAGTTCTTCCGCGACACGAGCGGTGTGCAGATCGGTGACGTCACCGCCACGTGGCACCGCATCATCACCGTGATCGTGGCCATCGGCATCGCCCTCGGCCTGCGCTGGCTGCTCTACCGGACCCGGCTCGGCATCTCCATGCGGGCCGTCGTCGACAGCCGCAGCCTGGCCGGCCTCACCGGCGCCAAGCCCTCTCGGGTCAGCGGGGCGTCGTGGGCACTCGGGTGCATGACCGCCGGCCTGGCCGGCATCCTCATCGCCCCCGAGACCGGCCTCGTGGTCGAGAACCTGGCTCTGCTCATCGTGGTGGCCGCAGCAGCCGCAGCCATCGGGCAGCTCAAGAGCCTTCCGTGGACGATCGCCGGCGGCCTGATCATCGGCCTGGCCAAGGCGTTCGCCGGCGTCTTCCTCAGCTTCGGCGGGGACTGGAGCTACGCGTCGGAGGCCATCCCGGCCGTCATCTTGTTCATCGCCCTGTTGTTCCTCCCCCAGGCCCGCCTGGAGACCGGCAAGGCCAAGCTGACCAAGCGCACGGAACGGCTCACAAAACCGTGGGAGGCGCTCCTCGGTTCGGGCGTGGTCTTCGGCCTCGTGTTCGTGTGGGCCCAGGGGTGGATCCCTTGGTTCGGCACCACGTTCGGCACCCGCTCCGACGTGTGGCTGGGACGGGCCGCCGGCTTCATGGTCCTCGGCGTGATCACCCTCTCGCTGGTGCCGCTCATCGGCTGGGCGGGGCAGGTGAGCTTCGCCAACTTCGCCATCGCCGGCATCGGCGCCGTGCTGTTCAGCCACTTCGGGGGCCAGAACGGCGATCCCATCGGGATCCTGCTCGTCATGGCCGTCTGCGCGCCCCTCGGGCTGTTGGTGGCCCTCCCGGCCCTGCGATTGAAGGGCCTCTATCTGGCCTTGGCCACCTTGGCGTTTGCGGAGTTCGCCGACAAGGTCATCGTGCGCCACCCGAACATGATCGACCCGTCGGCGACCGGCACCCTCTTCGAGCCCCTCCAGCTCTTCGGATTCCAGATCAGCACCGACACGGGCGACCGCCAGGCGTTCGTGATCTTCCTCGCGCTGATCTTCAGCATCTTCATGCTCGGCTTCATGTTGATGCGCCTCACCCGCTTCGCGCGGCGGTGGATCGCCATGTCCGACAGCCCTGCGGCGTCGGCCACCATCGGCGTGAACCTCACGACCCAGAAGATGCTCGTGTTCGCCCTCTCCGGTGCGGTCGCCGGCTTCGCCGGGTGCATGCTCGGGCTGTCCTCGGGGGCGCTGCGGGTCGACTCCTTCCCGCTCTTCGCCGGCCTGCCGCTCGTGCTGCTGCTGGCCGTGCAGGGGGTCCGCTACCCGATCGCCGCCTTCATGGCCGTCATCGGGTTGGCGTCGTTCCCGGCCATCAACGAGTTGTTGGGCAAGCCGTCGTGGCTGACGGCGATCGAGCTCATCGGCCCGGGCCTCGCCGCGGTCACCATGGCCTTCCGGCCCGAGGGAGCGGTCTTCTACGCCGGGCGAGACCTGGCGGGGCTGTTGCCGTGGCGCAAGGACGCCCGGATCGAGAAGGAGCTCCGGTTGGCCGTCGAGCGCGAGCAGAACATCGAGAAGGACGAGATCAACGACCTCGGCCTCACCCGTGCCTTCACCCCCGACAAGATCGCCCAGCTCGACCGGGTGCTCAGCGTGGCCGACGAGGTCGACGAGACGCCGATGGTCCCGGTCGGCGGCAACGGGCACGGCCCTGCACCCGGGGGGAACGGCACACGGTCGGCGTCGTCCGCGGAGGTCCCGGCATGACCGCGCTGTTGACGACCGAGGACGTCGTGGTGCGCTTCGGGGTGCTCCAGGCGGTGTCGAACGCCAGCCTGGAGGTCGAGGCGGGCCGGGTCACCGGGCTCATCGGGCCCAACGGTGCCGGGAAGACGACCTTCTTCAACGTCGTGACGGGGCTCCAGGAGCCCACCTCCGGCAAGGTCTTCCTCGAGGGCGCCGACATCACCGGGAAGAGCCCGTTCAAGCGCGCCCGGCTCGGCATCGCCCGCACGTTCCAGAAGCTCGAGGCCTTCAGCAGCCTCTCGGCCCGCGAGAACGTGCTCGTGGCCGCCGAGCAGCGTCGGGCGTGGGACAAGTCGAAGTTCGACCCTTCCGCCGTGGCCGACGAGATGCTCGCGCGGGTCGGCATCAGCGATGTGGCCGACTTCATGGTGGGCACGCTGCCCACCGGGACCGCCCGCCTCGTCGAGCTGGCCCGGGCCCTGGCCACCGACCCGAAGGTGCTCCTGCTCGACGAGCCGTCCTCGGGCCTCAACGAGGAGGAGACCGAGGACATGGCGGCGCTGTTGCGGCGCCTCGTCGGTGACGGCCTCGCCGTCCTGCTCGTCGAGCACGACATGTCGTTCGTGATGGGCACCTGCGAGTACATCTACGTCCTCGACTTCGGGCGGGTCATCGCCACCGGCACGCCTGCCGAGGTACAGAAGGACCCGACCGTGCAGGCGGCCTACCTGGGCGCCCTCGCCGAGGAGTCGGTGGCATGACCCCCATCCTCGAGCTGCGCGGCGTGCGGGGCGGCTACGGCACCATCGACGTGCTCCACGGCCTCGACCTGACCGTGGAGGCCGGGCAGGTCCACGCCCTCCTCGGACCCAACGGCGCCGGCAAGACCACGACGCTGGCGGTGTGCAGCGGCCAGATCACCCCCTCGGCGGGCCAGCTGCTCATCAGCGGGCGTGAGGTGAACGGGGTGTCGAGCGACAGCCTGGCCCGCGCCGGGGTGTGCCTGGTCCCCGAGGGCCGCGGGATCTTCCCGAACCTCACCGTCACCGAGAACCTGCGCATGTTCACCCACGCCGGGCGCTCGTTCTCCGAGGTCGCCGACAAGGCCTTCACCCAGTTCCCCCGCCTCCAGGAGCGCCGCAGGCAGGTGGCGGGCACGATGTCGGGCGGCGAGCAGCAGATGCTCGCCATGTCGAGGGCGCTGGCCACCGACCCCGCCCTCCTGCTGCTCGACGAGCTGTCCATGGGCCTCGCTCCGCTGATCGTCGAGGAGCTCTACGAGCGGGTGGCCGAGCTGGCCTCCCAGGGCGTGTCGATCCTCGTGGTCGAGCAGTTCGCGCAGGCCGTGCTCGGCGTCTCCGACGTCGCCTCGATCATGTTGCACGGCCGCATCACCCGTACCGGACCACCCGCAGAGATCGCGGAGGAGCTCACCGAGGCCTACCTCGGGTCCGCCGCCGACACCACCCATGCCTGACCAAGGAGAACCCGTGACCGCCACCGACGCCACCTCGACGCCGACCACCCCGTCGCCCCGGCTCCAGGAGTTCCAGAGCGAGGTCGACGAGCTCAAGGTGACCGGAGGCAAGGCCAACCCCGAACGGGTGTGGGTCATCCTCTCGACCATCGGCATGGTCGTCGGGGTCGTCCTCGCCCTCGTGGGATGGATCCTCACCCAGGGCACGACGAGCACCCTCGACTTCGCGAGCTACAACGCGATGGGCAACTTCGGCATCGCCCTGACCTTCGCGTCGGCGGCGGTGTTCACCGTCATGTCGCTGCGCCGCTACTTCCGGTTCTGGCTGGTGCGGCTCATCTTCGAGCTGCGTGAGCAGACCGACGGCATCACCGGCTCTCGCTAGCCTCGCCGCCTCCGTCAGGAGGCGAGGGCCCGCAGGCGGGCGACGACCTCGGGCACGGCCGCCAGCGCGGCGTCCACGTCATCGTCCGTGGTGTCCCACCCCACCGAGAGCCGCAAGGACCGGTGGGCGTCGACCCCCATCGCCTCGAGCACCGGTGACGGCTCGAGCGACTCCGACGAGCACGCGCTCCCGGAGTGGGCGGCGATGCCGGCCTGGTCGAGCCCGAGCAGCACCGCCTGGGGCTCCACCCCGTCGATGGCGACGCAGACGTTGTGGGGGAGCCGACCTCCGTCGGCCGTGTCGCCCAAGGGGTGGACGCCGTCCATCGCCGCCAGCCCGTCGATGAGCCGGCGGGTCTGGGCCATCGACCGGGTCCGCTCGGCGGCGAGCCGTGTCGAACCGTCGGCCGAGGCGGCCAGGAGCGCAGCGGCCGTCGCCCCCAGGCCCACGATGGCCGGCACGTTCTCCAGACCGGCCCGACGGGCCCGCTCCTGGTCCCCGCCCCGGAGCAGCGGGTCCAGTCGCAGCCCCCGGCGGATGAACAGCACCCCTGTGCCGGGGGGCGCGCCGAACTTGTGCCCGCTGGCCGACAGCAGGTCGACGCCCAGCGCCCGAGCGTCGATCGGCACCCGTCCCGCGGCCTGGGCGGCGTCGACGTGCACCAGCACGTCCTGTTCCCGGCAGGCGGCGACCACGGCACTGACCGGCTGCACCGTCGCCACCTCGTGGTTGCCCCACTGCAGGTGCACGAGCGTGGTGGTGTCGTCGACGGAGGCCAACAGCTCGTCGGGATCGACCCGTCCGAGACCGTCGACGCCGACGACCGTCGTGGTGCCGCCGAAGGCGGCGCTGAAGGTCGCGGCCGACTGACGCACCGCGGAGTGCTCGACGGCGGCCAGCACGATGTGGGGTGGCCGACCGCTCTCGACGCTGCGGCGCACCGCCCCCCATGTCGCGGTGGCGATCGACTCGGTGGCGCCGGCGGTGAACACGATCTCTCGACTGCGGGCTCCGAGAAGGGCCGCGACCTCGTCACGGGCCTGCTCGACGGCGACCCTGGCGCGCAGCCCTTCGCTGTGGATCCGGCCGGGATCACCGGCCACCAGGCCCGTGCCGTCGTCCCCCCGGAGCCACGTCACCGTCGCGTCACGGGCCTCCGGGCGCAGCGGCGCCGTCGACGCGTGGTCGAGGTAGTGGCGAACCATCGCCGCAGCCTACGGAGTCGGATCGTGGCCAGATCCCCCGGTCCGCGTCGAGGGTGGTCATCAGGCGTGCCGAACTCGCCGGCCTACGATCCTCCCGGGAGGTGGGTCGTGCTGCATCTGCGCCTGGTCGTGCCGGCGGATCGGACGGACGCGGTCGTCGACCTGCTCACCTCCGATCCCGCCGTGGCGGTGGTGACCCGGGTTCCCGGGGCCGCGGTCGAACCGCCGGGGGACCTCGTCACCGCTGACGTGGTCCGGGAGGGCGCCGACCGGGTCATCGCCGCGCTCCGCTCCTGTGGCCTCCACCACGACGGGTCGATCAACGTCGAGACGACCGAGATGGCGTTGTCCGATGCGGCCATGCGGGCCGAGGAGGCCAGTCCGGGGCTGGGGACGGACGCGTTGGTCTGGGAGGAGGTCGAGGCCCGGGCCCGGGACGAGTCGGCGCCTGCGCCTTCGTACTTCCTGTTGATGGCGTTGGCAGCGATCATCGCCGCCTGCGGCATCATCGTCGACAGCCCGGTGCTCATCGTGGGGGCCATGGTGATCGGTCCCGACTTCGGTCCGGTCGCCGCCATCTGCGTGGCACTCGTGAAGTTCCGCCGAGCCCGGCTCGTCCGCGCCGCGCTCACCCTGGTGCTGGGCCTCACCACCGGCGTGGTGGCGTCGCTGCTGCTCACCCTGGTCCTACGGGCGGCCGGGCTGGTGGAGGACGACTTCGTCCTCGCCGATCGTGGCCTCACCGCCTTCATCTCCCGCCCCGACCTGATCTCCGTCGTCGTCGCGCTGGCGGCGGGCGTGGCGGGCATGCTCACCGTGACCGAGGACCGGGCGGGGGCGTTGGTGGGCGTGCTGGTCTCGGTCACCACGATTCCGGCGGCCGCCAACGTCGGCGTGGCGATGGCGTTGGGTGATCGCTCCGAGGTGTGGGGCTCGAGCCTGCAGCTCCTCGTCAACGTGAGCTGCCTGGTGCTGGCGGGCACCGTCACGCTCGCCGTCCAGCGTCGAATCTGGCAGGCGGTGGAGACGGGTCCGACCCATCCGGGGGAGCTCAGGCCTCGACGGCGGTGATGCAGACGTCGTCGCCCATCGGCAGGGACGCCTCGAGGGCGAGGCTGGCCCCGTCGCCGTAGAGCTCGCTCACCATCCCCTTCATCATGCCCCGGTCGACCGCGCAGATCACCGGGTTGGCCATGACGGCGTCGCCGAAGGGGCAGTGCTCACTCACGATGCGCAGCTCGTTGTTCCGCTTCTCGGCGTGGGCCGCGAAGCCATGGGCGGTGAGCGCGTCGGCAACGGTGTGCAGCGCCGAGCTCACGGAACGCTGGGCGTCGGTCCGGTCGCCGACGCTCGCGGCCATGAGCCGCCCGTACTCGCGGCCGACCTCCTCGGCCATGGCCTCGGCCTGCTCCCGGGGGAGCATGTCGAGGGCCCGCCCGAGGAGGGTGACGAGCACGTCGTCGTGGCGGACGGGCAGGTCGAGGTGGTCGCCCTTGGTCGTCGCCTGGTAGCGCTTCGACGGGCGCCCGGCACCCCCGGTGGGCTTGGCCACGTGGACCTCGAGGTAGCCCCCGCCGGTCAGCTTGTCGAGGTGGTGTCGGGCCACGTTCGGGTGCAGGTCGAAGCGGCGGGCCACCTCGGTGGCGGTCACGCCCTCGGCGCTCGACCGGGCGGCGAGGTAGATCTCCCGGCGGGTGGGGTCGCCGAAGGCCGACGTGATGGCCGTGACCACCGAGGAGAACTCGGTCGGGGTGAGGCTCGCCTGGTCCACCTCGGTATTCTACCTATCGCCGTAGGAGAAATACCGGCTGGGCCCGCCCCGCCGCTCCTCCCCCTCACGCCAGGAGCCCCCATGCCCACCGAAGCCGACGTCATCGAGGCTCTCCGGCCCGTCGAGGACCCCGAGCTGCACCGCAGCATCGTCGACCTCGGGATGGTGCGCGGGGTGGCCATCGACGGGGGGGTGGTGGCGGTGCGCATCGCCCTCACCGTCGCCGGCTGCCCGCTCCGCAACGAGATCCAGAACCGGGTCAGCTCGGCCGTCGAGGCCCTCCCCGGCATCGACCGGACCGAGCTCGACTTCACGGTCATGACCGACACCGAACGGGCCGAGCTGCGCCAGAAGCTCCACGGCGACCCGGCGGCGACGGCCGGCAGCCAGCCGGCGCACGGACACGCCGAGGGACGCACCATCCCGTTCGCCGATCCCGCCAACGCCACCCGGGTGCTGCTCGTCGCCTCCGGCAAGGGGGGCGTCGGCAAGTCGTCGCTCACCGCCAACCTCAGCATCGCCCTCGCCCAGGAGGGCCGCAAGGTGGCCGTCGTCGATGCCGACGTCTGGGGCTTCTCGATCCCGCGGATGCTGGGCGTCGACCGGGCCCCGGTGGTCATCGACGAGATGCTCGTCCCGCCCGAGGTCCACGGGGTGCGTTGCATCTCGATGGGCTTCTTCGTCGAGGAGGACCAGCCGGTCATCTGGCGGGGCCCGATGCTCCACAAGGCCCTCGAGCAGTTCCTCACCGACGTCTTCTGGGACGATCCCGACTACCTCCTGATCGACCTCCCCCCCGGCACCGGCGACATCGCGCTGTCCCTCGCCCAGTTCCTGCCCCGGGCCGAGCTCTACGTCGTCACCACCCCCCAGCCGGCGGCCCAGCGGGTGGCCCAGCGGGTGGCGTTCATGGGCGAGAAGGTGAACCTCCAGGTGCGCGGCGTGATCGAGAACATGTCGTGGTTCACGGGCGACGACGGCACGCGGTACGACCTCTTCGGATCCGGCGGCGGCGCCGACCTCGCCGAGCGCCTCGAGGTGCCCCTCCTCGGCCAGGTGCCCCTGGTGCAGGCTCTCCGGGAGGGCTCCGATTCGGGTCGGCCGATCATGGCCACCGACCCCACCAGCGAGGCGGCCGAGGCCGTCCGGGCCATCGCCCGTCGCATCGACGTCGAGCTGGCCCCCACCCGTCGCTACAACCCCGGCCTCAAGCTGCTGTCCTGAAGGAGGGAGCGGCGGCGACCCCCGCCTAGGCTGACCCCGTGCCCACCGGCCGGCGGGCACGCCCCGCCCGAACGACCCTCGCAGGAGTGCCCCCGTGGACGTCCGCATCGGTGTGACCCACACCCCCAAGGAGATCGACGTCGAGCTCCCGTCCGACGCCGACCGCGACGAGCTTCGCGACTCGATCGAGAAGGTCCTGGGCGACGACGACGCCGTGCTCTGGCTCACCGACCGCCACGGACGGCTGATCGGCGTTCCGGGCGCCAAGATCGCCTACATCGAGCTCGGCAGCCCCGACAGCGAGCGGCGCATCGGCTTCGGCGCCGGCTGAGCCGGCGCCGTGGACCGCCCGCCCCGGCTCGAGCTGCTCGAGCGTCGACTGCTGTTCGTCACCGGGAAGGGCGGCGTCGGCAAGACCAGCGTCGCCGCCGCCCTCGGGCTCCTCGCCGCCGAGCGCGGGCAGCGGACGCTGATCGTCGAGATCGACGCCAAGGGCTCGCTGAGCGACGTCTTCGAGTCCGGTCCGATGGCCTTCGCACCGCGGCAGCTGGCTCCGAACCTGTTCGCCATGGCGATGGACACCGAGGAGTCGCTCAAGGAGTACCTGCGCCTCCAGCTCCGGGTGCCGTTGCTCGGACGGATCGGCCCGTTGGCCAAGTCGCTCGACTTCGTGGCCACCGCTGCGCCCGGGGTCAAGGAGATCCTCACGGTCGGCAAGATCGCGTGGGAGGTCAAGGAGCGCCACTACGACCTCGTCGTCGTCGACGCATCGGCCACCGGCCACGTGGTGGGCCAGTTGGCCGCGCCGGAGGCGATCAACGACCTGGTGAAGGTGGGTCGTGTGCGCGACCAGACCCGATGGATGCTCGACCTGTTGTCCGACCCCGTGATCACCGGTGCGGTGGTGGTGGCCACGCCCGAGGAGATGCCGGTCACCGAGACCCTCGAGCTCGTCGACCGGCTCGAGACCGAGACCCAGGTGCCGCTCGCCGCAGTCGTCGTGAACAAGGTCCTCCCCGAGCTGTTCGGCCGGGGTGAGGAGGAGGTCTTCGACCGCCTCCAGGCGCCCGAGTGGTCCGACCCCCTCTCGGCGGCCGTCGGCGGACCGGTGGACCCCGTGTTCGACGGAGCCCGCCTCGCCGTCACGCTGCGGCGGACCCGTGCCGAGCACATCACGCGGCTGCGCGATGCCCTGCCCGCGAACCTGGCGCTTCTCTACGTGCCCTACCTCTTCACCCGAGCCCACGGTCTGCGGGCCACCCACAACATCGCCGACGCGCTCGGCGCCGAGCTGGGGTACTGATGCCGCCGGCCGTCCCTCCCGGGCTGCAGCCGCTGCTGGCGTCGCGCGAGATCGTCATCACCTGCGGGTCGGGGGGCGTCGGCAAGACCACGATGGCGGCGTCGTTGGCGGCCATGGCGGCGGCGAACCTGGGCGGCAAGGTGCTCGTGCTCACGGTCGACCCCGCCCGCCGGCTGGCCAGCGCGCTCGGGCTCGAGCAGTTCGGCAACGTCGAGACGAGGGTGCCCGACGAGCTCTTCACGGCCGCCGGGGTCCAGCCTCACGGCGAGCTGTGGGCGGCGATGCTCGATACGAAGGAGTCGTGGGACGCCCTGGTGCGCGCCCACGCCCCCGACGCCCGCACCCGCGACCAGATCCTGGCCAACCCGCTCTACCGCAACATCACCGGGAAGTTCGTCCAGAGCCACGACTACATCGCCATGGAGCGGCTCTACGAGATCCACCAGTCGGGCCGCTACGACCTGATCGTGGTCGACACCCCGCCGACCCGCAACGCCATCGACTTCCTCGAGGCCCCCGAGCGGATGGCCGACTTCTTCTCCTCCCGATTGCTGAGGTGGCTCATCACCCCGGCGCGTTCCCGGTTCCTCAACGCCGCTTCGCGACCCTTCTACTCAGTCGCCGACCGGATCCTCGGGTCGCAGTTCCTGGCCGACATCGCCGAGTTCTTCCTGCTCTTCCAGAGCATGTACGACGGGTTCGTCGAGCGGGCGGAGGCGGTGAGCCGAACCCTGTCGGACCGCCGGACGAGCTTCGTCGTGGTGTCCACGCTCGAGGACGGTCCGGTGCGCGAGGCCGACTTCTTCATCACCGAGCTGCAGCGCCGCGAGCTCAACCTGGGGGCGTTGGTGCTCAACAAGGTGCTGCCTCCCTGGTTCACCGACGACGCCGCCTGCGAGGTCGCCAACGCCCTCGTCGGGGGGCACGAGAAGCTCGCCGAGGTCCTCGGGGCCGGCCGTCCGCACGGTCCCGGCGAGCCCGCCCAGGTGGGCCGTGTCCTGCGCGAGGTCGGCCAGAGCTTCCTCGACTACCGCGTCGTGGCCACCCGCGAAGCCGAGCAGGCCGCCGAGCTCGGCCGCCACACCGAGATGACGGTCATGGCGCCCTACCTGGACCACGACGTCGCCGACCTGGCCGGGCTCCTCGCCCTCGGCCAGCGCGTCTGGTAGCCGGGACGGGTCCACGATGGCCAGCCTCGCCGAGCTCGCCCGGTCGCACACCCGCCTCGGCCCCCGGGAGGTCGACCACCTCCAACGCCTGGTGGCGTCGTGGGGCCTCCTCGCCGACCTGTGCTTCGCCGACCTGATGCTGTTCGTGGCCGGCGACCGCGATCCGGACGCGGGCCCGGGCTCCGAACCCCCGCTGCTGGTGGTGGGCCAGATCCGCCCGACCACCAGCCAGACCCTCTTCCTGCAGGACTGGGTGGGCCGGGTCGTCCCCGCCGTCGACCGACCGTTCGTGTCACGCAGCCTCGCTTCCGGGACGATCATGGAGGGCGAGTCGCGTGCCGAGATCCGCCACGAGCCCGTCCGCGAGCTGTGCATCCCCGTCGCCTTCGCCGGCCGGACCGTCGGCGTGCTCACCAAGGTGTCCACGCCCACCGTCGGGCGCCAACCCGGCGAGCTCGAGCGCACCTACGTCGAGGTCTTCCACCGCTTCGCCCGGATGATCGCCGCCGGGGCCTTCCCGTTCGCCGGCGAGCTGGGCCCGACCGAGGAGGCTCCCCGGGTCGGCGACGGCGTCATCCTGCTCGACGCCACGATGCGCGTCGCCTACTCCTCGCCGAACGGCGTCTCGGCCCTGCACCGGGTCGGGGTGCACGCCAACACCGAGGGGATGCGCTTCGGCGAGCTGGGCCTGCCCGAGGCGGCCATGCGCATCGCCTACGCCCAGGCCCGCCCCGCCACCGAGGAGATCGAGCGAGGCCCCGAGATCACGGTCCTCATGCGCTTCATACCCCTCGTCGAGACGTCCGAGGTGAGCGGTGCGCTGGTGTTGCTGCGTGACATCTCCGAGCTGCGCCGGCGGGACCGGCTCCTGCTCAGCAAGGACGCCACCATCCGGGAGATCCACCACCGGGTGAAGAACAACCTCCAGACCATCTCCTCGCTCCTGCGCCTCCAGGGCCGACGCCTGTCGTCACCCGAGGCGAAGGCCGCCATCGAGGAGTCCGTGCGCCGGATCCGTTCGATCGCCCTGGTGCACGAGACCCTCTCCTACGAGGCCGGCGACGACGTGCCCTTCATCGAGATCGTGCGGCCCCTGATCCGCATGGTCGAGGAGGGCCTGATCGCTCCCGACGAGCCCATCCGGTTCTCCATCCGTGGCGACGCAGGGACGCTCCCGGCCACGGTGGCCACCCCCATGGCCGTGGCCCTGACCGAGCTGTTGCAGAACGTCGTCGAGCACGCCTACGCCGACGGGGTGGAGGGAGAGGGCCACGTCGTGGTCGACATGCGTCGCGACGACGGCGGGCTCACGGTGACGGTCAGCGACGACGGTGTGGGCCTGCGCGAGGGGTTCGACCTGGAGACCTCGACGGGGCTCGGGCTGTCGATCGTGCGGACCCTGGTGACCACCGAGCTGGCCGGCACCATCGAGATGGTCCGCGGGGAGGGGCCGCCGGGGCGCACCGGCACGGTGGCCCGGGTGGTCGTCCCCCTCGACGCGGGCTGAGGACGCGAAGCGGCCTCCCCGGAGGGAGGCCGTCGGTGGTGCGGGGGACCGGCGGCGGCCGGTCGGGGTTCGGGTCAGGAGGCGCGGCGCCGGGCGCTCAGCCACTGGCGTCGGATCTTGCGGCGCTCCTCCTCGGAGGTGCCGCCCCAGATCCCCGAGTCCTGGTTCGTCGTCAGGGCGAAGTCGAGGCACGGGTCCTTGGCCTCGCAGGTGTCGCACACCGCCTTGGCGCTCTCGATCTGCTCGACGGCGGGACCGGTGGTCCCGACCGGGAAGAACAGGTCGGGGTCGGTGTCGCGGCAGGCCGACAGGTCACGCCAGTCGTCGGACGCGGCGGACAGGGACAACGAGCGGGACGTGGTGAGGGCCACGGTGCCTCCACTGATCGGGCCCACGACGACGAGGGCCGAACGCCCGAGCAATCGTGAAGCTGTTCACATGCCACCGCGATGCACGCATCCGTGTGGCTGGGACCTCTGGAACTTATCGGTCCCGGGAGTGCTTGACAAGGGTCACCTTCGTCACATCCTGATCACCGCGGGGCGTGGTCGAGCGGGCGCCCGGAGGGGTGTCGTAGCGTCGGGAGATGACCGTCGTCACCGCCCACCGCGGCGCCTCGGCCGCCCACCCTCCGGGCAACACGCTGGCCGCCTTCCGGGGCGCCCGGGCGCAGGGCGCCGACTGGGTCGAGCTCGACGTCCGCCGCACCGCCGACGGTGTGGTGGTGGTCCACCACGACGAGCACCTCCCCGACGGACGGGCCCTTGCCGCCACGGTCGCCGACCGCCTCCCCGACTGGGTGCCGACGCTGCGGGCGTCGCTCGAGGCGTGCGCCGGGATGGGGGTGAACGTCGAGATCAAGGCCGACGACCCGGCCCCCACGACCGCCGCCGGGGCGAGCCTCGTGGCCGACACGATCGCCGTGCTCCACGACCCCGGCCCCGTCACGGGGCTCGTCGTGTCGTGTTTCGACTGGTCGGTCGTGGACCGTGTCCGCGCCGAGGCGCCCGGGTTGGCGACCGCTTTGTTGGCCTTCGACCTCGACCGGGAACCCGACCCGATCGCCGCGGCCGTCGCCCGAGGGCACCGAGGCGTGAACCCGTGGGATCCCTTCGTGACCCCCGACCTCGTGGTCCGGGCCCACGCCGCCGGCATCGAGGTGCACGCCTGGACGGTCGACGACCCCCTCCGCATGGCGGACCTCGTGACGATGGGCGTCGACGGGATCATCACCAACGTGCCCGACGTCGCCCGGGCCGTGGTCGACGGGTTCCGGTGAGCCGACGGGCGACGCCCGACCAGTTCACGACGCCCGGTCTGTCCGCGACGCCCGGTCAGGCCGCGACGCCCGGTCAGGCCGCGACGCCCGGTCAGGCCGCGACGCCCGGTCAGGCCGCGACGCCCGGTCAGGCCATGGTGGGCACGACCAGGGCGAGCGCGTCCGGTTCGTGGCGCAACGTGAGCTGCTCGACCTCGCCCAGGTAGTCGCCGTCGACCTGGTAGGGGAACGGCCCGTACCCGTCGACCTCGATCGACGTGACGTCGTCGCCGACGGCCACGTGACGGCTCCGACGCATCCGCCGTCCCGAGCCGAGGGCGGAGGCCAGGACACCGAGCAACGGGATCGCGTCGAGCGTGCGCAACGTGACCACGAAGAGGGCGTTGTCGAGGTCGGCACCGGGGGCGACGGTGAAGGGCCGGGTGCCGACGAACGTGTACGGATCGGTGTTCTCGCAGATGGCGAACACCCCGTCGTCGACGGTGGTGCGTCCTTCGATGCGGACCGCGAAGCGGGGTCGGTCGCGCTCGTAGTGGCGCAACCAGGTGTCCACTCCGGCCCACGCGAAGAGCGCGTGGCTCGCCCAGCGCTTCAGCGAGCCGCGCCGCTCCACCTGGGCGACCACGGCGGCGTCGAAGCCGATGCCCACGTGGAAGAGGAAGTAGCGGCCGTTGGCCACACCGAGACCGACACGGCGGATGGCCCCCCGCGCCAATGCGTCGAGCAGCACGCCGGTCGCCTCGATCGGGTCGTCGGGCAGGCCGAGCGTCCGCGCGAAGACGTTGGTCGAACCGCCGGGGAGCGCCGCCAGCGCGGTGTCCGTGCCGGCGAGGCCGTTGGCGGCCTCGTTCAGGGTCCCGTCCCCACCGAGCACCACGACCAGGTCGGCGCCGTCGGCCGCCGCGCCCCTCGCCAGGCGCGTGGCGTGCCCGCGACGGGAGGTCTCGGCCACGGTGACGCGGTGGTCGGCCGCCAGGGCCTTGGCGATGACCACCCGGCCCCGGGCGGTGACCGACGAGGCGGAGGCGTTGACGATGAGCAGGATGCGCACGAGACGGCGACGGTAGCGGAGGCCCGACCGGCCCGCCTCCGCCGTCCCCTGCCCCGAGCACCCCGCGGAATTTGGCCCACAGCCGACTGACGGCCGAGAATGGCGGGCATGAACGTCGTCGTCTGCGTCAAGCAGATCCCGGACCCGGCTGACCCGGGTTCGTTGGATCCCACCACCAAGACCCTCGATCGGAGCGGCAAGCTCATCCTCGACGAGTCGGACTCCTACGGGGTCGAGATGGCCCTCCAGCTCGTCACCGCGGCCGGGGGCGGCGAGGTCACCCTCGTCTCCATGGCCCCGAACGACGAGGTGAGCGGGCTGCGCACCGCCCTCGCCATGGGCGCCGCCAAGGCCATCCTCGTCAGCGACCCCGCCCTCGCCGGGACCGACGCCCTCGGCACCGCCAAGGTGCTGGCCAAGGCCGTCGAGCGGGTGGAGGGCGCCGACCTCGTGCTCACCGCCACCGAGTCGAGCGACGGCTACACGGGCACGGTGCCCGAGCAGATCGCCGCGCTGCTCGACCTCCCGTCGGTCACCTTCGCCAAGCAGATCGAGGTCGACGGCACCACCGCCAAGGTGCAGCGCCAGACCGACAACGGCTACGACGACGTCGAGTGCCCGCTGCCCGCCGTCGTGTCGGTCACCGCCGGCGTGGTGGAGCCCCGCTACCCGTCGTTCAAGGGGATCATGGCCGCCAAGTCGAAGCCGGTCGAGAACCTGACCGTCGCCGACCTCGGGCTCGACGGCCAGGTCGGCTGGGCGGGCGCCCGCCAGGAGATCGTCTCGATCGAGGACGCCCCGGCCCGTGAGGCCGGCGAGGTCGTCGAAGACGACGGCACCGGCTTCGAGAAGATCGTCGCCTACCTCGACAACCTCAAGGTCATCTAGGTCACAGGAGAACATGACAATGACGCTTCCCAAGATCTGGGTGTTCGCCGAGGCGGCCGACGCCACGCCGAGCTCCGCCACCCTCGAGCTCCTCACCAAGGCCCGCGAGCTCGGCGACACCGTCGAGGCCGTCTACGCCGGCGGCGACGCCGATGCCGTGGCCGCCGTGCTCGGCGAGTACGGCGCCACGAAGGTGCTGACCACCGGTGACCTCGGCGGGGCGCTCCCCGGCGTCCCCGTCGCCGGTGCCCTCGCCGACGCCGTGGCGACCCACGCCCCCGACGCCATCCTCTTCCCGACCTCCTACACCGGTCGTGACGTCGCCGGTCGGCTCTCCG
Source organism: Acidimicrobiales bacterium (assembly GCA_025455885.1). Taxonomy (NCBI): domain Bacteria; kingdom Bacillati; phylum Actinomycetota; class Acidimicrobiia; order Acidimicrobiales; species Acidimicrobiales bacterium. The sequence continues at coordinate 48,075 of JALOLR010000002.1, read as the reverse complement.
TGAAGCTCGACCGGACCGTCATCACCAACAACGTCGACGTCGAGGTCGAGGGCTCCAGCCTCGTCACCACCGAGCCGGTCTTCGGCGGTTCGACCAACGTGAAGACGACCTTCACCTCGGATGGCCCCTACCTGGTCCTCGTCCGCCCGAAGTCCTTCGCGGCCGAGCCGTCCGGTGGCGCACCGGCCGGGGTCGAGACGATCGCCGTGCCGGACTCCGGCCGCAGCGGGGGGGCCACGATCGTCAACCGGCACGTCGAGGAGCGCTCCGGCCCCTCCCTCGACGAGGCCGCGATCGTCGTCGCCGGCGGGCGAGGGCTCGGCGAGAGCGAGAAGTTCGAGATGATCGAGGACCTCGCCAAGGCGCTCAAGGGCGCCCCGGGTGCGAGCCGCGCCATCGTCGACGCCGGTTGGGTGCCCTACAGCTACCAGGTCGGCCAGACCGGCAAGGTGGTCAAGCCGACCGTCTACATCGCCGCGGGCATCTCCGGGGCCACGCAGCACATGGTCGGGATGAAGGGCTCCAAGAACATCATCGCCATCAACAAGGACGCCGAGGCCCCCATCTTCGGGATCAGCGACCTGGGCATCGTGGGCGACGTGCACAAGGTGCTCCCCGCCCTCCTCGAGGCGCTCAACGGCCGCTGACCCGGCTCCCCGTTCCCTGCGGGTGGCGCCGCCAGGTCGCCACCCGCTCAGGGGGTGTGGGGGCATCGCCCCCGCACAGGGCCTGCAGGAGGGTTCCCCTCCGAGGGGCCTGAGCGCCGAGCGGAGCTCGGGTCGGTCAACTCGCCGGGGAACCTCCGGTTCCGCGTGCGCGACCTAGACCAGGGGCCAGGGGTAGCGCTGCCCGCTCGGGTCGGTGGGGAGCTCGCCGTTGCGCACCAGCGCTCTCGCCCGGGCCTGGAGCGCGTCACGTTCGAACACCCCGAGCAGCGCAACGAGCGCCTCGGGGAGGTCGTCCGAGGCCAGGCGATCGAGGTCGGCGAGCACGGCGTCGTCGAGCGGCTCGCCGGCGAACTCCCAGATGACGGTGCGCAGCTTGAAGTCGGCGTGGAACGACAACCCGTTGTCGATCCCCCAGATGTGACCGTCGCCGTCGATGAGGCAGTGGCCGCTCTTGCGGTCGGTGTTGTTGGCGACGAAGTCGAAGGCGGCCATGCGACGGAACGTCTCGTGGTGGGCCTCGTCCTCGACGAGGGTGAAGTAGTGCTGCTCGAAGTCGGCGTCGACGAACGCCTGGAGCGACCCCACCCCGAGAGGGCCCTCGTCGCGGACGATCGTGAGGGGGACGAGCTCCCAGCCCAGCGCCGTGCTCAGCTCGTGGGCGGCCACCTCCCGCCGGTAGAGGCCGTCGGGGAAGTCCCACAAGGGTCGCTCGCCGCGGTGGGGCTTGTAGATCGCCTTCGTCGTCCGGCCGTCCAGGCAGGCCTCGGCGAGGAAGGTCCCGTTGGAGCTCCAGGGCATCCGCCCGAGGATCTCGAGCCGTCCTCGCTCCAGCAGCTCCCGGTCGCTCAGTTCATGCGGGGGCACGCATGCCTCCCGGGGCCCATGGGCTGGCCGCACAGAGGGCACGGCGGGCGCCCCGCCGCCACCAGCTCGCGCCCGGCACGGATGAAGCCGGCGACCTGGGCGCGGGTCATCCGGATGCGGGCCGTGGGAAGTCCCTCGTCGAGCCCGTCCTCGTCCGCGGCGTCCTCGAACGGCTCGGCGACGATCAGAATCCGGTCGTCGTCCTCTTCGTAGGCGACGGCCAGAGACCCGATCGGCCACGACGTGATGGCCGACTGCGGGTCGGGGGGCCCGCACGCCGCGGGGATGTCGGCCTCGGCGATGGGCGGGAGGTCGGCGAGGATGCCGGCGAGGTAGTCGCACAGCGCCGCCACCTGCGATTTCTCGAGCTTGAAGAGGACGGGCACCCGGTCGTGCACGACGTGCAGCAGGAAGAGGCGGTCACCCGGTTCGCCGATCGTGCACGGCATCACCAGGTCGGGGCTCGGGAAGTCGAACGACTCGATCATCACGACAGACCGAGCGTGGTGAGGTCGTCGCCGGTGGAGTTGGCGGCCAGCACCGCCGGCCCGCCGGCCCCGTAGAGCACCACCGAGATCGAGCAGGGCGACACGACGATCCGCTGGAAGAGGTCGAGGTGGGTGCCGAGGGCCTGGGCGAGCGCGCCCTTGATGGGGTCGGCATGGGAGACCGCCACGATCGTCTCGCCGGGGTGGCGGGCCACCAGGCGGTCGATCGTCGAGCACATCCGGGTCTGCATCTCCACGAACGACTCACCGCCGGGGAAGCGGAACCCACTCGGGTAGCGCTGCACCGTCGTCCACTCCGGGAGCTTGTTGAGCTTGGAGAGCTTCTCGCCCGTCCAGTCGCCGAAGTCGCACTCGAGCAGACCGCGCTCGCGGATCACCCGCAGCCCTCGTGCCGCGGCGATCGGCGCGGCCGTCTCGCGGGCCCGCTCGAGCGGTGACGCGTAGACCGCCGTGACCTTCTTCAGCGCGGCGATGCGCTCGGCGGCTCGTTGCGCCTGGGCCCGTCCGCTGTCCGCCAGGTGGAGCCCCTTGGCCCGTCCGGGAAGGGTGGTGCCCGTCGTCGGCGTCTGGCCGTGGCGCACCAGGAGCACCATCGTCGGCGGAGGGGTCGTGCGTCGGGGAGCCATGAGCGGGGTCACGATACCGAGGTCGTCCCCGAGGACCGACCTGGCTGGGTACGGTCCGTCGGTGCACGATTCGCTCGAGACGGTGGCCGCAGACGTCGTCGCGTGCGATCGGTGCCCCCGACTGGTGGCGTGGCGGGCCCAGGTGGCGCGCGAGCGGCGGGCGGCCTACGCCGACCAGGAGTACTGGGGTCGGCCCGTGCCCGGGTTCGGCGACCCCGACGCCCGCATCGTCGTCGTCGGCCTGGCGCCCGCCGCGCACGGCGCCAACCGGACCGGGCGCATGTTCACCGGGGACCGCTCGGGTGACTGGCTCTTCGGCGCGATGTGGCGGGCCGGCCTGGCCAACCAACCGGAGAGCCGCCACCGCGACGACGGGCTCGGGCTGCGGGGAGCGTGGGTCACCGCCCCCGTGCGCTGCGCACCGCCGGCCAACCGACCCACGGCCGACGAACGCGCCGCGTGCGCCCCGTTCCTGCGCCGGGAGCTCGCCCTGCTGCGGTCGATGCGGGTCGTCGTGGCGCTCGGCGGAGTGGGCTTCGCGGCCGTCGCCGCCCACTTCGACCTCCGCCCCCGCCCCCGGTTCGGCCACGGGGTCGAGGTGGCGCTCGGGTCGGGCCTCACCCTGCTCGGCTGCTACCACGTGAGCCAGCAGAACACGTTCACCGGGCGCCTCACCGAGCCGATGCTCGACGCGGCGTTCGAGCGCGCCGCCACCCTCGCAGGGCTGCGTGGCCCCGTCCCCGATTCCGGGTCGTCACGGTGAGCCGATACGGTGTCCGGCGGCCCGGGCTCTCCCGGACTCCACGACGAGGACGGTTCCAGAACATGCAGCGACGAACGGGCGCCAGGATGGCCGGGCTGGCCGCGGTGGTCGCGCTCGGCCTCACGGCGTGCGCCCCCAGCAACACCCCGACGTCGTACGACGACGCCGTCGTGGAGCAGAACTTCCTCGAGGGCTGCCTCAACCGCTACGTGAACCTCACCAACGACACCCTCGCCGTCACCGACGACACGCTCTCGCCCGACGTGGCCGGTGGTTCCCAGCCGCAGTGCGAGTGCCAGTTCCAGGTGTTCGTCGATCAGGTGCCGTTCAACTCCGACGACACCTCGAAGCCCGGGTACGTGGGCCCCACCTTCATCGAGCTCAACGACGACCTGGAGGGCGACAACCCGGGAGAGGCGTTCAACACGCTCCCGGCCGCCGTGCAGGACGACCTGAAGGCGTGCGCACGGTCCGGCCCGACGGGTGGCTCGGCCACGACGCTCCCGACCGAGACGACGACCTCGCTGCCGCCCGTCTCCCAGGACACCACCCCCGGCGGAGTGGCCCGCGACGGCTAGGTCGCCACGCGGGAAGCGGTCAGCCTCCCGCCCCGGCCTTCGCCGGGGCCTTCTTCTCGGGGAGGCCGAGGCGGACGCCGGGCTCGGCCCACTTCGGCCAGCGCGACCGGCTCTTCTCGGCCAGCTTGCGCATCAGCGCGATCGCGCCCGGGTCCTCGTCGCCCGGGCGGGCGATGATCGATCCGTCGGCGATCATCCGCGTGATGATCTCCCGACCGAGGTCCGTCCTGACGATGGTGAGCGTCCAGTCGTTGTCCTTGCCGATCCCCCCGGTGGAGATGTCGGCGTGCTCGGCGGCGAAGTCGGGGCAGTGCGTGCAGCCCTCCCTCGTCCAGGCGTGGCACTCCTTCAGGTTGACCTCGTGGTAGCTCCCGTCGCGCATCCAGATCTGGAAGACCCCTTTGATGTTCATCTTCACGATCTCGGACTTGGCCAGGCGGTACTTCGCCTCGAAGAGCTCCTCGAAGATGGCGTCGTCGAAGGTCTTCGAGCACAGGAGCCCGATGTTGAACACGATCGGCTTGCCGATCTTGCCGATCTTGCGGCTCCACATCACGGGCGGCACCGAGGACTGGCAGCTCATCCCGACCAGCGCGAGCTGCTTCAGCCCCCGCTCGAGGGCCTCGTCGAGGGCGAGGGTGTTGGCCGAGTAGGTGTAGCGGCTCCCGGCGGCGGCCAGCACCTCGTCGCGGTTGGTGGCCACGCCGGGCACCGCCTTCCAGCTGGCGGCGTCGCCGCCCTCGAGGTACGACGTCAGCGCCCCGTCGATGTAGCCCTCGCGCATCGCCCAGATGAGGATGGCCGACACCAGCCCGCCGTCCTGGCCCATCTCGTGGACCATGTCGTCGCTGGCCCTGGTGAGCAGGATGTCGCCGTGGACGCCGGCGACCTCGTCGTCCTCCCGGGTGCGCCCGAAGAGGTGCTCGTCGGCCTGGGGCTCCCAGAGCCGGAAGCGGGGGCAGGCCCGCGTGCAGCTCGTGCACCCCTTCTCCCCGTGGAGGCAGTTGTCGAGCCCGAGCTCCTCCTCGAGGTGGAAGGGCTTGTACCCGCCGGCGGTGTGGTCGTAGCCGATCACGTCGTGCGGGCAGGAGATGACGCATCCGGCGCAGCCCGTGCAGAGCCCCGAGGTGATGACCTCGCTGTAGAGCTCCTTCCACTGGAACGTCCAGCGTTCCGGCTTGGCCGGCGCGGGCGAGGGGGCGGCTGCGTCGGTCGTCGTCATGCCCGGAGGTTAGTGAACCCGGGCAACGACGCCCTCACCGGCACCGGCCTGCGGGGGGGGGGGTCCCGCCCCGGCCGCCGTCGACCCGGTGCCGTCCGTCTGGCACGACTGCGGGGACCGGCCGAGAATGGCGGCATGGACCTGACCTATCCGCCCGAGACCGATGCCTTCCGCGCCGAGGCCCGTGCCTGGCTGGAGGAGAACCTGCCCGACGGCTGGTTCGAGCCCGGGTTTCGGATGGGCGACGCCGAGCGGGCGGCGTGGAGCGAGGAGTGGACCCGCAAGCTCTTCGAGGGTGGATGGATCTGCGCGACCTGGCCGAAGGAGTACGGAGGGAAGGGCCTCACCACCATGGAGGCCGTCGTGCTGAACGAGGAGTTCGCGCGGGCCGGGGCCCCGATGCGTGCCGACTTCTTCGGCGACACCCTCGTGGGGCCGACCATCCTGCAGTGGGGTACCGAGGAGCAGAAGAAGGAGTTCCTGCCCCGCATCCTCTCGGGCACCATCGCCTGGTGCCAGGGCTTCTCCGAGCCCGACGCCGGGTCGGACCTGGCCGCGCTCGGCACCCGGGCGGTCCGCGACGGCGACGAGTGGGTCATCAACGGCCAGAAGATCTGGACGACCCAGGGCTTCGTGGCCGATTACGTCTTCGTCCTGTGCCGTACCGACCCCGACGCACCGAAGCACAAGGGCATCTCCTACCTCCTGTGCCCGATGGACCAGCCCGGCGTCGAGGTACGGCCCATCAACCAGATCGACGGCGCCGCCGAGTTCGCCGAGGTGTTCTTCACCGACGCCCGCTGTCCCGTGGAGAACGTGGTCGGGGGGCTGAACAACGGGTGGGCGGTCGCCATGACCACGCTCGGCTTCGAGCGGGGCAGCTCGGCCACCACCGGGCACCGCCGCTTCGAGACCGAGCTGCACCACGTCATCGAGCTGGCCCGCGCCAACGGGGCCGTCCACGACCCGCTGATCCGCCAGCGCCTGGCCCGATGCCACAGCAAGGTCCAGATCATGCGGATCAACGGGCTGCGCTCACTGGCCACGGTGATCTCGGGGAAGAAGGACCGGGGGGTCACCGCGCTCGGGGCGACCAACAAGATGTTCTGGAGCGAGTACCACCAGGAGGTCATGGCACTGGCCATGGACATCCTGGGCATGGAGGGCCAGATCCTCCTCGGCGACCCCTCCGTGGAGGAGTCCGTGCCCGGCTACGGCCGGCGACGGACCAGCGCGCGGTACCCGGCGAACGCCCTGCAGTCGTCGTTCTTCTTCAGCCGTTCGGAGACCATCTGGGGGGGCACGTCGCAGATCCAGCGCAACATCGTCGGCGAACGGGTGCTCGGGTTGCCGAAGGAGCCGAAGGCCGCCACCTGACCCGGGTGTGTTCGAACGCACACCGCAGGTGACCCGATCGCGCCGACCTCGGCCGATACGATCGACGGGTCATGTCCGCTGTCCCCCCGATGCCGTCCCAGCCGGCACCCAGCCCCGCTCGCGCCCGTCGACCCCGACGCTCCACCTGGCAACGGGTGCTCCTCGGCTTCGGCGTGGTGGCGGTGGTGGTCCTCGTGGCCGCCGGTGGGGTGCTCGGCTACGGCTGGTACCGCTTCAACCAGATCGGTCAGGAGGACCTCGCCCTCGCCGAGAGCCTCGGCGGGCCGCAGAACTTCCTGATCGTCGGCTCGGACAGCCGTGACGTCGTCGCCGACGGCGACGCCGACGCCGACGCCTTCCTCAACGAGGCCGGCGCCGACCAGACCGGTCAGCGGGCCGACACGATCATGATCGCGAGGGTCGATCCGCAGGCCACGACGATCGACCTGCTCTCGTTCCCCCGCGATCTGTGGATCCCGATCATGCCGAGCGGGGAGAACCAGCGGATCAACACGGCGTACACCGGCAACGGGCCCCAGGCGCTCATCGACACGCTGCAGGCCGACTTCGGCATCGAGATCAACCACTACGTCGAGATCAACTTCAAGAGCTTCAAGGGGATCGTCGACGCCGTGGGCGGCGTGCCCATGTTCTTCGACAGCCCGATGCGCGACGAGCACACCGGCCTCTACCAGTACGAGCTCGGGTGCGTGAACCTGAACGGGGAGCAGGGTCTGGCCTTCGCCCGGGCCCGCCATCTGGAGTACAAGGACGACCGGGACCGCTGGGCGAGCGACCCGACCGGGGACCTCGGCCGCATCAACCGCCAGCAGGTCCTCATGCGGGCGATGATCGACCGCTCCCAGGACCGGTTCGGCAGCCTCGACGTGAAGGCGATCAACGACATCGTCAGCTCGACCGCCGACAACCTCACGGTCGACAGCGAGCTCACCGTCGGCGACATGATCGATCTGGCTCGGGCGTTCAAGGGCTTCTCGGGCGACCAGATCGTCACCCACGCGTTGCCCGTCACCCCCTACATGACCAACGGGGGCGCCTCGGTGCTGCGCCTCGACGAGACGCTCGCCGAGGAGACGCTCAACGTGTTCCGGGGCCTGCCGCCGGGCACCGTGTCGCCCGACTCGGTCACGGTCGCGGTGAGCAACGGCAGCGGCGCCGAGATGCAGGCCACCACCGTGTCGCGGGCGCTCGCCGCGATGGGCTACGAGGCCTCGGTCACGGCCGACGCGTCGACGAGGTCCGCCCGGACGGTGGTCCGCCACGCGCCGGGTCTCGAGCGCCAGGCCGATCTCGTGGCCCGCCAGGTGGCCTCGGGGGCCGTCCTCGAGGAGGACGAGTCCCTCGAAGGGGCCGCCGCGCCCGTCGTCCTCGTGACCGGCACGGACTTCACCACGGTGCTGCCCGAAGCCCGCCCGCCGGCGGACCCGGCCACCACCTCTCCGTCCACCACCGTGGTCGACGGGCGGGTCACCGCCGCCACCAGCGACGCGGCGGACGACCCCGAGGAGATGACCGGCATCGAGGGCGTCGCCCCTCCGCCGGCGCCCGAGGGCGCCGACTGCCGCTAGCTGTTCTGCCCGCTCGCCGTGTCGGCGCGGGAGTCCGATGGTCCGGTGGCCGGTGCGCTCAGCCGCCGGCCGCCTCGACCAGGGCGTCGAGCGACTCGGCGATGCCCTCGGCCAGCACGGCCACGTCGCCGGCGCTGTCGCGATCCCCGGTGACGCCGAAGGTCACGGTCCCGTCGTAGGAGAAGGCCGCCACCCCGGTGCGCAGCGGCGCCCCGAGAGGCACGTACGGGTACGCGGTGAGCATGCGTCGCCCACCCAGGTAGAGCGGGATCTGCGGACCGGGCACGTTCGTGGTGACGGTGTGGACGTTCGAGGTCCGTGCCGCCAGCCGCGACGCCAGCCGCGTGCCGAGGGCCAGAAGGGCCGGTGGCGCGAAGCCGGTGGCCGAGGTGAGGGCCTCGCCGGCCACCGCCTGGTGCGAGTCCTTGACGCCCGCCAGCTGGATCCGCACGCGTTCGAGGCGGACCACCGGGTCGGGTTCGGCGACCGGCAGGACGGCGAACATCCCGGAGATCTTGTTGTCCAGCTGCCCGTCACCGGCGGCCGCTCCGTCGGCTCTCGTGGCGCGCACCGACACGGGGACCAGGCTGCGCACCCCACCCTCGTCGAGGGGAGCGCCACGGCTCATCAGGAGGGCGCGGAAGCCCCCGGCGATCGCGGTCAGCACGACGTCGTTGACGGTGCCCCCGAACTCGGCGCGGACGCGCTTGACGTCGGCGAGGGGTGCCGACGCCCAGGCCACCTCGCGGTGGGGTCCGACCGGCCCGGTGAGCGTGAGGTCGGGCGTGGGGGCGGTGACGTCGCGCAGCGACGCGATGCCGGTGAGCAGCGTGCGGGCGTCCTCGACGAGCTGGTTGCGTCGGCGCAACGCCGACCCGAACGCACGGAGCTGCTCGTACTGGCTGGTGGCGAGCTCCCAGAGCGCGTCGGCGGCCAGCTCGGCCGACGACGGCGGGTGCTGGGGGACCCAGGTGCTCGGGACGGGCTCGGGGGGCTCGGGCACGAGGTCGAGGATGACGGCGAGCAGCTCGCTGCCCGACACGCCGTCGACCATGCAGTGGTGGACCTTGGAGATCATCGCCCACCGGTCGCCGGTGAGCCCCTCGACGATCCAGATCTCCCAGAGCGGCTTGGTGCGGTCGAGGCGCTGGGACATGATGCGCCCGGTGAGCCGGCGAAGGGTCTCCTCGTCGCCCGGGGAGGGCAACGCCGTCCGTCGCAGGTGGTAGTCGAGCTCGAAGGCGTCGTCGTCGACCCACACCGGCCGCCCGAGCCCCATGGGCACGGTCACGACCCGCTGGCGGTAGCGGGGTACGAGGTCGAGGCGCCCGTCCACGAGTGCGCTGATCCGGGACTGCGGTGGAGGGGGTCCCTCGAAGATGCCGATCGAACCGATGTGCAGCCCGGCGGCCCGATCGCTGTCCTCGATGTGGAGGAACGAGACGTCGATCGGGTTCATGCGATCCATCGGTGCCGCCATCCTGTCCCCACGGCGAGCCCCCCGGTCCGCACGACGTCCGGGGCCACCAGAGCCCCGGAAGCACGACCCGCCGAAGGTCGGCGTCGGTCGGGCTCGTGAGCGCCCTCGGCAGGATTCGAACCTGCGCACACGGCTCCGGAGGCCGATGCTCTATCCCCTGAGCTACGAGGGCGGGGGTCGGGCGACGCCGACACCGGCCGGAACGGCCGGAGCGCCACGATAGCGCCTGGCCCCCACACCGCCGGCGGGCGTGGGGGGCCGGAGGCCGGCGTCACGGGGTTCAGGCCAGGCGTCCGGCCCGGTAGTCGCGGTCCTCGACGATGGTCCGGCCGAACGGCCAGAGCGCGAAGACGGACAGCTTGAAGGCCTGGATCCCGAAGGGGATGCCGATGATGGTGATGCAGAGGAGCACCCCGGAGACGATCCAGGCCAGGAACAGCGCCCACCCGAACAGCACCAGCCAGATGACGTTCGCGATGGTGGAGAAGACGCCGACCCGACCGTCGCGGTCGACGATGACCCGGCCGAACGGCCACAGCGCGAACCCCGCCATCTTGAAGGCCTGGATGCCGAAGGGGATGCCGATGATGGTGATGCAGAAGGCCAACCCGGCGATCACGTAGCCGATGGCCAGCCAGATCCCGGCCAGGACGGTCCACAAGATGTTGCCGATGGTCCTCATGGCGCCAGTGTCGCGCCCCGGGGGTCGGTCCGGGAAGGGCCCGTCCCCGGCGGGTCGACCACCGGCCCGTCGGGCGTCAGCCGACGCCGGTCAGCTGCCGGTCGTCGTCGGGGGTCCGCGGCGGTCCGGGGCCGTCGGGCGGTGACCCACCGGGACCCGGGTCCGGGGTGTCGTCGTCGCCTCCGACCGTGGCTGCGTGCCCTTCGACGTCGATGCGGGGGAGCACCCGGTCGAGCCATCCCGGCAGCCACCAGTTCCGGTCGCCGAGCAGTTCCATCGTCGCGGGGACCAGCAGCATCCGGACCACGGTGGCGTCGAGCAGCACCGCCACCGCCAGTCCCGCCCCCAACAGCTTGATGACCCGGAGGTCCTCGAGCAGGAAGCTCCCGAACACCACGACCATGATCGCTGCGGCGGCGGTGATCACCCGCGCCGTGGCGGCCAGGCCGTCGGCGACCGACGTGTGCGGGTCGCCGGTGCGGTCGTACTCCTCGCGGATGCGTGAGAGCAGGAACACCTCGTAGTCCATGGACAGGCCGAACACGATGGCGAAGAGCATCATCGGGATGAACGGCTCGATGGGAGCCCCGGCGATGCCGATCACGCTGCCTCCCCACCCCCACTGGAAGACCGCCACGATGATCCCGTAGGCGGCGCCGATCGAAAGGAGGTTCATGATGACCGCCTTGAGCGGCACCAGCAGTGAGCGGAAGACGGCCATCAGCAACAGGAACGACAGCCCGAGGACGACCCCGAAGAAGATCGGGAGCCGTGAGGCGAGGTAGTCGGAGAAGTCGACCTGGATGGCGACCGACCCGGTGACGACCGGCTCGACCCCGGGGACGGTCTCGGCGGCCGGGAGGACCTCGCTGCGGAGGCGGCGCACGAGGTCGGCGGTCGCCTCCTCCTGGGGAGCCGTGTCCGGGACGACGCGCCAGAGCACGGCGGTGGGCGAGGTCGGGTCGTTCGGGATCGCCGGGGATGCGAACGCCACCCCGGGGGTCGTGGCCAGGGCGGCGCCGACGGGGGCGAGCGCCTCGGGCGAGGTGCCGTCGGGAAGGGCCGTGACCACCGTGAGCGGCCCGTTGAACCCGGGGCCGAACCCCTCGGCGAGCAGGTCGTAGGCGTCACGGGTGGTCGTGCCGACCGGGTCGTTGCCCTGGTCGGAGAATCCGAGGCGCAGGCCCAGCACGGGCAGGGCCAGCACCACGAGGGCGGCGGTGCTGACGACGGCCACCGCCCACGGGTGGCGCTGGACGCCTCGGCTCCATCGGTAGGCGATCGTCTCGTCGACGGGCTTCGGCGGCCGGCGTCGCACCTCCTTTCGCAGCGGGGCGATCGCGGAGCCGGCGGCGACGACCACGACGGCCAGCGGCAGACCGACCAGGAGCGGCGAGATGCGCAGCGCGGCGCCCACCAGGGCCACGGCCACGAGGCCGGCGGCGACGAGGCCCCGCCAGCGGGTGCGCTCGACCCGTGGGCCGGCGAAGCCCAGCAGCGCCGGCAGCAGGGTGAGGGAGGCGACCATCGTCACGGCGACCACGGACGCGGCGCCGAGGCCGAGCCCGCTCACGAACGAGATCCCCATGAGGAGCATGCCGAGGAGCGAGATCACGACGGTGAGCCCCGCGAAGGCCACCGCCCGTCCCGAGGTGTCGATGGCGATGGCGATCGCCTCGCCGACGGGGTGGCCGGCGCGCAGCTGCTCGCGGTAGCGGGTGACGATGAACAGGGCGTAGTCGATGCCCACGCCCAGCCCGATCATCACGCCGAGGGTGGTGGCGAACTCGGGGACGGTGGCCACGTTCGAGAGCAGGCCGATGAGCGCGGCCCCCACGCCGACGCCGGCCAGCGCCACCCCGATCGGCAGGCCCATGGCCAGCACCGACCCGAAGGCGAGGATGAGGATCACGATGGCGAAGGCCAGCCCGAGCAGCTCCGAGGCCGGCGGCTCGAACGTGGCGAACATCATCCCGCCGTACTCGACGGTCAGTCCGTCGACCTCGGGGGCGTCGGCGGTGATCTCCTCGGCGAGCCGGTCGGTCCCGACGTCGGTCTCCGCGTCGATGATCTCCACGGCGGCGTAGGCGACCTGCCCGTCCCCCCCGGCGGCGGGGGCCACCTGGCGCTCGTTGCCGGACGTGTAGGGGCTGGACACGTCGACGCCGGGGATGGCGTCCACCCGGGCGAGGTAGGCCTCCATCGGGCCCCGCACGGAGGGATCGTCGATGCCCCGAGCGGCCTGGACGACGATGGTGCCCGACTCGCCCGCCCCCTGGCCGCCGAACTCGGCGTCGAGCAGGTCGAGGCCGGCCTTCGACTCCACCGACGGGAGCCCGATGTCCTGGGAGAAGTCCCGGCCGACGAAGCCGGTCAGCGCGTTCGCCCCGACCAGGACGACGACCCACGCGACCACCACCGCGAGGCGGTGCCGGTGGCACCACGAACCGAGCCTGTGGAACACGACGCCTCCGGGGGGAACGGTGGTTGGCGGGGGAGCGGACCCTGCCGGGGCCCGTGGTCGACAATGCCACCGCCCCGGCCCCTATTCCACGGGTCGGGGCGGTCGTCGGTCACGCCGAGACGGGGTGGGTCCGGTGCGCGGCCCCGGTCAAACCCCCCGGTGCGGTGGAGGGCCGACGGTAGGCTCGGCCGCCCGTTCCCGTCCGTCCTCCCGGAGCACCCGTGATCCGCGATCAGCTCGCCGACGCCCTTCGCGTCGCGCTCTCGACCCTCGAGGTCACCCCGATGCCGGCGACGGTGACCCTCGAGCGGCCGGCGCGGCGCGAGCACGGCGACTGGTCGTCGAACGTGGCCCTGACCGTCGCCAAGAAGGCGGGGTGGAACCCCCGCGAGCTCGCAGGGCGCATCGCCGAGATCCTCGACGCCGGCCTCCCCGACCACGTCACCGCCGTCGAGGTCGCCGGCCCGGGGTTCGTGAACTTCCGACTGGCCGACTCCTGGCTGCACGACGTGCTCGCCGACGTGGTCGAGGCCGGCGTGGACCACTACGCCCGGGTCGACGTCGGTGGTGGGGCCCGCGTCCTCGTCGAGTTCGTGAGCGCCAACCCCACCGGGCCGCTGCACGCCGGGCACGGTCGGGGCGCCGCCTACGGCGACTCGTTGGCCAGGGTGCTCGAGCGCACCGGCCACGTGGTGAGCCGGGAGAACTACCTCAACGACCGCGGCACGCAGATGCAGCTGTTCGTGGCGTCGCTGGCCGCCCGCCAGCGGGGGGAGGATCCCCCGGAAGGCGGCTACCAGGGCCAGTACATCGTCGACTGGGCCGCCGAGATCCCCGAGGGCGCCGATCTGCTCGAGTGGGGCGAGGCCCGGGCGGTCGAGGACCACCGCGAGACGCTGCAGCGGATGAACGTGCACTTCGACACCTGGTTCAGCGAGCGCTCGATGGTGGCCTCCGGCGCCATCGGCACCACCCTCGACGACCTCCGCGAGCGTGGGGTGGTGTACGACCACGACGGAGCGGTGTGGTTGCGCTCGACCGACTTCGGCGACGACAAGGACCGGGTGCTCGTCAAGAGCGACGGCGAGTACACCTACCTGCTCCCCGACATTGCCTACCACCGTGACAAGTACGCCCGGGGTCACGACCTGTTGATCGACGTGTGGGGCGCCGACCACCACGGCTACGTCCCCCGCATGAAGGCCGCCATGCAGGCGCTGGGCCACGATCCCGACGAGCTCGAGTGCGCCATCATCCAGCTCGTCAACCTCCTCCGGGGCGGCGAACCGGTGAGGTTCTCCAAGCGGGCCGGCGACATCGTCGAGCTGTCGGACGTCCTCGACGAAGTGGGGGCCGATTCCGCACGGCTCACCTACCTGCTCCAGTCGATCGACTCCACCCAGACCTTCGACTACGACCTCGTCAAGAGCCGGGCCATGGACAACCCGGTCTTCTACGTGCAGATGGCCTACGCCCGCATCCGCTCGATCGAGCGGGTGGCGGTCGAGCGCGACGTGGTGAGGGTGCCCTTCGCCGCCGTCGACCGCTCCCTGCTCGACCACCCCCGCGAGCTCGAGATCCTCAGGGTGCTCTCCGAGCTCCCGGACACCGTCGTCTCGGCGGCCGCCGACCGCGCGCCGCACCGGGTGACCACCTGGGTCAGGGAGCTGGCCGGCGCGGTGCACGGCTTCTACCACGACTGCTACGTGCTGGGGGAGGGCGTCGAGCCCGAGCTCACCCAGGCCCGCCTCTGGCTCGTGGAAGCGGCCGCGGTGGGCCTCGCGATCGGGCTCGACCTCCTCGGCGTGAGCGCACCGGAACAGATGTGAGCCGGCTCCCCTTCTCGTTGCTGCCCGACACCGCCGAGGTCGGGCCCGACGGCCGGCTCCTCGTCGGCGGGTGCGACACCCTCGAGCTGGCGGCGCGGTTCGGCACACCGCTGTTCGTCTACGACGAGGCGACGTTGCGGGCGCGGTGCCGCGAGGCGGTGGCGGCGTTCGGCCCGGGGGTCAACTACGCCACCAAGGCCTTCCTGTGCGTTGCCATGGCCGCGCTGGCCGTCGAGGAGGGGTGCAACCTCGACGTCTCCACGGGGGGCGAGTACCACGTGGCCCGGGTGGCCGGGGTCCCACCGGACCGCCTGGTGCTCCACGGCAACAACAAGAGCGCCGACGAGCTCCGCCGCGCGCTCGACGAAGGTGTCGGGCGGGTCATCGTCGACTCGTTCGACGAGATCGACCGGATCGAGGCCCTCGTCAGCGAGGGTCACCCCGCCCCCCGGGTGCTGCTGCGGGTGACGCCGGGGGTGGAGGCCCACACCCACGAGTTCGTGCGGACCGGTCAGGACGACTCCAAGTTCGGCTTCGGCCTGGCGTCGGGCGACGCCGAGCGGGCGGTGGCCCGCGTGGCCGCGTCGCCGGCGTTCGACCTGCGGGGGTTCCACGCCCACATCGGCTCACAGGTCTTCGACGCCCGCTTCTTCGAGATGGCCGTCGAGGCGCTCGCCCCGTTCGTACGCCGCCACGACCTGCCCGAGCTGTCCGTCGGCGGAGGTCTCGGTGTCGCCTACGTCGAGGGGGAGTCGGCCCCCGGGATCGCCGAGTGGGGGGCGGCGGTGCACCGCGCCGTCGGCGCGGCGGGTATCACCGCGGCGGTGACCGCCGAGCCCGGCCGGGCGCTCGTGGCCCGCGCCGGGCTGACCCTCTACACCGTCGGCACGATCAAGGAGATCCCGGGGATCCGCACGTACGTGTCGGTCGACGGGGGGATGAGCGACAACCCCCGCCCGGTGCTGTACGGCAGCGGGTACGAGGTGTTCTCCCCCGGAGCGGTCGAGGCCGACCGCTCCCGGAGGGTGACCCTGGTGGGCAAGCACTGCGAGTCCGGCGACGTCATCGTCCGTGACGCCCTGGTGCCGGAGGACCTCGCCGTCGGCGACGTCGTCGCCACACCGGTCACGGGCGCGTACGGCCACTCGATGGGGTCGAACTACAACAAGGTCCCGAGGCCGGCGGTGGTCTTCGTGGCCGACGGCGTCGCCCGCCTCGTGGTGCGCCGCGAGACGATGGCCGACCTCGTGGCGCTCGACGTGACCTGACCACGATGAGCCCCGGCCTGGTCGTGGGAGCCGCGCTGCTGGTCGCCGTGGCGGCCACGGTGCAGACGATGACCGGCTTCGGGTTCGCGCTGATGGCCGTTCCGGTGCTCTCCCTCGTCGTCCCCCCGGAGTCGGCGGTGGTGCTGTCGGCGTCGTTGGGACTGTTGACGTCGACCGGCCAGGCCGTCAGCGAACGCCATCACGGTGACCGCCCGACGATCCGACGGATGGTGCTGGGCGGCCTCGTCGGGGCTCCCCTCGGGCTCGCGGTGCTGCTCGTGGTGTCCGAGCGCCAGCTGCGGATCCTCCTCGTCGCCGTGATCGCCGTGTTCCTGGTCGTCAACGTGCGGGGGATACGGCTGCGTCGGGCCGGTCCCGGGGTCGACCTCGGGGCCGGCGCGGTGAGCGGCGCGCTCAACACGGCGCTCGCGACGAACGGTCCACCTCTGGTGATGGCGTTGCACGTCCGCCACCTCGCCCCTCCGGTCTTCCGGGGCACCCTGAGCGCGGTGCTGGCGCTCCAGGGGGCCCTCACGGTCGCGCTCTTCGCCCTCACCGGCCGCTACGACCGTGACGTCGTGGTGCTGTTCCTCGCCTCCCTGCCCGGCCTGGCCCTCGGATTCGCCGTGGGCGTGCGCCACCGGCGACGCATCGCCCCCGATCGGTTCCGGGGCCTCGTTGTCGTGCTGCTGGCCGTCACCGGTGTGGTGGCGCTGGTCGGTCTCGTCGTCGGGTGACGGCGCTCAGGTGAGCGACCGGAGCACGGCGCTGTTGAGGTCGTAGGCGGCCACGACCTCGTCGATCACCGCCGCGCGCTCCGCGGCCGACCAGGGCACGGCATCGAGGCGGTCGCGGTAGCGAGCCTTGAACGCCCGCAGGTCGTCGATCTCGTCGAAGACGTAGAAGCTCGTTCCCCCGTGGGTGTCGATGTCGTAGGTGCGCTCGACGACCCGACGGATGACCTGACCGCCCGAGAGGTCACCCATGTAGCGCACGTAGTGGTGGGCCACGAATCCCCCCGGCCACGATGCGACCTCTGCCAGCCGCGCCCGGTACGCCTCCGTGGCAGGGGTCGCGACCGCCTGCGCGGGCCAGTCGGGGCCGAGCAGGGCGAGCAGATCGGCCTCCAGCGCGGGGACCCGCAGGAGCTCCGGGGCGATGAACGGGCCGGCGACCGGATCGTCGACCAGCAGCGCGCCCACCCTCTCGAGTTCGACGTAGACCGCGTGGTACTGCGCGACGAGGGCGGCGAAGCCGGCGGCGTCGAGGTGTCCCCCGAGGAGGGCCTGCATGAAGGGGGACTGCTCCGCGTGCTCGTGGACCTCCCAGCTCGCCTGCTTCACGGCCTCCGAGAAGGGCTGCTCCGTCGTCGTTCCCGATGTCGTCGTCACGGTTCCTCCGCTTCGTCGGGCGCTTTGCGCACCGACCCCGAGTTGAGGTTAAGTATCTTTACACCAAAGTATTAGGTATGCCTACTACTATCTGTCGCACACCTCCCATCCGGTGCACGACGGGGTGGTGGGAGCGAGGAGGACCCATGCGGATGCCCACCCGGCGCTCGAGCCGGAATCCCCTGCCCGGCGTCGGGATCCCGCGACCGTCGAGGGTCGGTCGGCTGGGGTCGGTCCTGGTCGTCGTGCTGGCGGGGGCCGGTGGTGTCGTCGTGGCCGGGGAGGCCGCAGGCCCGGCACCCGCACAGGCTCAGTGCAGCCCGTCGCTGTCGGTCTCGCGAACGGTCGACCTCGCGCCCGGCGGCGAGGTCGTCTCGGTCACCGGATCGTGCTTCGACGTCACCAAGGGGGTCTACGTGGCCTTCTGCGTGGTCCCGCCCCCGGGCCGGGCCCCGTCGCCGTGTGGTGGGGGCGTGGCCACGGGGGGCTCCGGCGGGTTGTCCCACTGGATCTCCTCCAACCCGCCGCCCTACGCGGTCGGCCTGACGACGCCGTGGGGCCCCGGGGGTTCCTTCGCCGTCACCCTGCGGCCGGCGGCGATGCTCGACGCCAGCACGGATTGCAGGGTCCAGCGCTGCGCGGTGACGACCCGCGCCGATCACACCCGGTCATCGGACCGCAGCCAGGACGTCGTCGTACCCGTGTCGTTCGCTGCCCCGCCCCCGCCCCCGCCCCCGCCCCCGCCCCCTCCGTCCCCGTCCCCTCCGCCTCCGCCACCGGTGGCGCCCCCGCCGACGGCGGCCGTCGGGCCGGCTCCGGCGGCCCCCGTGCCGGACCCGTCGATCGCCCCCGAGGCGGTTGCGATCGACCCACCGGCGCCCGAGCCGTCCCCGACCACGCTCCCCGGCGACGAGGACGAGCTGGCGGGCGACCTCACGGTGCTGTCCGACGACGGCGGCTCCGGGGGCTCGGACCCGCCCGTGGCACTTGCCGGTGTCGTCGTGGCCCTCGTGGTCGGGGCCGCCGCGGTCGGTGTCACCCTCCTGCGCCGGGCCCGACGGTCCGGGTCGTGACGTGATGACCCCGAAGGTGCCCACCCGGGTCGCACGGCGCGGTCTGGCCGCAGGCCTCGCCGCCGTCGTCCTCGCGCTGGCCGGGTGCGGGCACGACGGCGCGACCGGTGCCCCCGAAGCCGCCACCGCCCCGGTGTCCAGCCTGGCGGAGGCCCCCGTGCCCCAGCTGCCGGCCATCGTCACCTCCGCCGACGGAGCGTCGGTGACGGTCACCGACGCCTCCCGGATCCTCCCGCTGTGGGGAAACCTTGCCGAGATCGTCGTCGCGCTCGGCCTCGGTGACGCCCTCGTGGGGCGGGACGAGTCGGCCACCTTCGCCGGCGCCGACGGGCTCCCGGTGGTGACCGACGGTCACGACGTGTCCGCCGAGGCGGTCCTGTCGTTGCAGCCGACCGTGGTGCTGGCCCAGACGGACACCGGTCCCCCGGAGGCCTTGGACCAGGTGCGCGCCGCGGGAGTTCCCGTCGTCGTGCTCGACGCCCCCACGAGTCTCGGTGACATCGGACCGAGGACCCGCACCGTCGCCGCCGCGCTCGGCGTGCCCGAGGCCGGCGAGCGGGTGGTCGCCGATCTCGAGGACCGGATCGCCGCGGTCGCCGAGTCGGTCCCGGAGGGACGGGACCGGCCCCGCGTCGCCTTCCTCTACGTCCGCGGCTCGGCAGGGGTGTACCTGCTCGGCGGCCCGGGGTCGGGGGCCGACGCCATGATCGAGGCGGCCGGTGGCGACGACGCCGGCACGGAGATCGGGTTGTCGAGGCCCTTCACGCCCCTGACGAGCGAGGCGCTGGTGGAGGCGGCCCCCGACGTGGTGCTCGTGACGCGGTCCGGCCTCGACTCGGTCGGAGGGATCGACGGCCTGGCCGCCCTCCCGGGCATCGCCCAGACCCCGGCCGGGACCGATCGGCGCATCGTGGCGCTCGACGATGGGGTGCTCTACAGCTTCGGCACCCGCACGCCGCTCGCGCTGGCCGAGCTGTCCCGCGGGATCCACGACACCGACGAGGTGCCGCGGTGACCGACACCGACGCCTCGGTGGGGGCGCCGTCCTCGCCGAGGGGGCCGGGGCTGGGCTCGAGCCGGCCGCCCGCCCCGCCGAGCGAGCTCGAGCGCGTCGCCGAGCTCGGCCGCCCGGTGCTGCGGGCTCCCGTCCTGATCGGCGTCCTGGTCGTTGCGCTCGTCGTGTTGATCGTGCTCGCAGGGGCCATCGGCGCGTACGCCATCCCCCCGTTGGACGTCGTCGTCTCGGTGCTCGAACGGACTGGGGTGAGCATCGGCACCGCCCCCACGGGCACCGCGGAGTCGGTGCTCTGGGAGATCCGGTTCCCGCGGGTGGCCCTGGCCGTCGTCGTCGGTGCGGCCCTCGGCTGCGCCGGGGCCGCCATGCAGGGAACGTTCGCCAACCCGCTCGCCGAGCCGGGGGTGGTCGGGGTCTCGGCGGGCGCGGCGCTCGGTGCCGTGGCCGCCATCGTGGTCGGGTTCACCCTGCTCGGATTGTGGAGCCTGAGCGTGGCGGCGTTCCTCGGGGGTCTGGTCACCGTCGTCGCGGTCTACCTCGCGGCGCGCTCGGAGGGCCGGACCGAGGTCGTCACCCTCATCCTCACCGGTGTCGCCGTCAACGCCCTGGCCGGGGCGGTCATCGGCCTCCTCATGTACGTGTCGACCGATGCCGAGCTGCGCAGCATCACCTTCTGGCAGCTCGGCAGCGTCGCACAGGCGACGTGGCCCAAGGTCGCGGCGGTCGCACCGTTGGCCGTCGTGGGCATCGTCATGGCCGTCGGCCACGCACGGGGTCTCGACCTCCTGGCGCTCGGTGAGCGACCCGCTCGTCACCTCGGCGTGGACGTCGAGCGGCTCCGGGTGCGGATGATGGTGATCGTGGCCGTGCTCACCGCGGCCGCGGTCGCCGTGTCCGGGATCGTGCTGTTCGTGGGCCTCGTCGTGCCCCACCTCGTGCGGATGCTGGCCGGCCCGGGCCACCGTGCCCTGCTCGTCGCGTCGGCGCTCGGCGGGTCGGTCGTCGTGGTCGCCGCCGACCTGGTGGCCCGTACCGTGGTGGCCCCTGCCGAGATCCCACTCGGCGTGCTCACCGCTCTGCTCGGCACCCCGTTCTTCTTCTGGTTGCTCCGGCGGACGCGGGCGCGTCAGGGGGGGTGGGCGTGAGCCTCCGGAGCCGGGTCCGGCGATCGCCCGCGATCGGGCCTGCGGACCTGCCCGGTCACCGACCGGGCGGCGGCCTGATCGCAGAGATGAGCGATGTCACGGTGGCCCTCGGCGGTCGGACGGTGCTCGACGGCGTCGAGCTGGGCGTGACGACGGGTGAGCTGGTGGCCATCGTCGGTCCGAACGGGGCAGGGAAGTCCACGCTGCTCGCCGTGCTCGCCGGGGACCGGCGCCCCGAGGGCGGCCGGGTCGTGCTCGACGGACGCCCGGTGGAGGAGTGGCGTCCGCTCGACCTGGCGCGCCGTCGTGCGGTGATGCTCCAGGACGCCGGCGTGGCCTTCCCCTTCCGGGTGGACGAGGTGATCCGCATGGGCCGGAGCCCGTGGCGCGAGACACGGTTCGAGGACGACGACGACCGGGAGGTGGCGGCGGCGATGGTGGCCACCGACGTCGCCCATCTGGCCGGTCGTGCCGTGCCGACCCTGTCGGGGGGGGAGCGCGCCAGGGTGGCGCTGGCGCGCACCCTCGCCCAGCGGACCACGCTCATCCTGCTCGACGAGCCCACCGCCGCGCTCGACCTCCACCACCAGGAGCTGGCCATGGGCCTGCTCCGGGCCCGGGTCGACGCCGGCGACGCCGCCGTGGTCGTACTGCACGACCTCACCGCCGCAGCCGCCTTCGCCGATCGGGTGGTCATCGTGGCCGATGGTGGGGTGGTCGCCGCCGGAACGCCGGGCGAGGTGCTCCGGGGCGAGTGCTTGACGGCCGTGTACCGACAGGAGATCGCCGTCGCCTGCCTCGACGACGGGTCCGTGGTGGTGGTGCCTCGGCGACGACGACCAGCCGGAGTTGCGGGTTCTGACATCTTGTAGTAGGTATACCTAACACTTGGTGTCGGTGATCGAGACACCGGCATCGCGACCCGGAGGCCACCGCCATGCACGTCATCACCGCTCGTCGCTCATCGGCTGGGCGTCGGCGCCGGATCGCACCCGTCAGCGCCGTCCTGGTGGCGCTGCTCCTGCTGGCCCTCGGCGCTCCCGCCAGGGCGGAGGGGGGGTCGTCCCCGGAGGCAGGGTCGAAGTCGGCCGCCGTGCTCGCGCCGGCGCTCCAGGTGAATCGCACCGTCGACCTCGCCCGTGCCGGCGAGACGATCACCGTCACCGGCACCGGCTTCGACCCGACCGCCAACGTGGGCACCCGCCCGCCGTTCGCCGGGCAGCCGGCAGGGATCTACGTGGTGTTCGGCAAGTTCCTCGACGACTGGCGACCCTCGAACGGCGCGCCTTCCACGGCACGACGTCAGATCTCGACGAAGTGGGCCGTCCCCACGACCTCGACCTCGAGCGTCCCGCTCCCGCCCGGCCAGCGCGTCGATCTGGCCCCCGACGGCTCCTTCACCGCCACCCTCGACGCGTCGCTCCTGGAGTCCGAGCCCGGGAACTACGGCGTCTACACGTTCGCCGCCGGCGGGCCCGCCAACCCGAGCCACGAGCTCGTCGTCCCTGTCTCGTTCGCGCCCGAGCCGCCGCCCGCGGATCCGCTCGACCCCGTGAACCCCGTCGATCCGGTCGACCCGGTGGACCCCGTGGACCCTGTCGATCCGGTCGACCCGACGGATCCCACCGATCCCGTCGATCCCGTCGATCCCGTCGATCCCGTCGATCCGACTGCCCCGACCGCCCCGGGGACGGCGCCTCCCGCCGGCCCACTGCAGGTGATCGGAGGGCACCTCGACTGGGGCGTCAAGACGTCGTTTCGCAGCTACATCACCGGAGGGATCGCCCAGGGCGCGGTGACGGTCGGCGGGGGCGCGACCGACGGCGGGACGACCTTCCGCTTCCCCGCGGAGGGCGGCGAGGTGTCGCCCGACGGCGGGATCGCCTCGGCCGGCTTCGCCGGCACCGTCCGCTTCTCCGGTCACGGAGGGCTCCTCGACCTCGAGCTCTCCGATCTCCGGGTCGACCTGGGGACGGGCACCGGCCGGTTGCAGGCCGACGTCAGGTCGGTTCCGCTCACGGGATCGCCGGTCGCCGTCCCGGCGGCCATCGCGGCGACCCCGATCGTCTACGACGACGTCGTGCTGGCCGAGCTCGTCGTCCGGGCCGGGGCCACCCGTGTCGGCACCACCGTCACGTGGGCCGAGGTGGGCGCGACCCTCACCGAAGCAGGCTCGCCGGCCTTCTCCGGCTTCTACGAGGCCGGCTCGGATCTCGACGCCCTCACGGTCGTCCTCGAGCTCGACGGCGTCGCCGCGGTCCCCGAGGCCACCGGGGAGCCGGTCGCCCCGAGCCGCGCCGGCCCGGTTCCGACGGGCGCCACCCCGGTCGTCGTGGCCGGCACGTTGCCGTTCACGGGCTCGTCCACGGGGCCACTCCTCGGCGCGGCCCTCGCTCTCCTCGTCACCGGAGCGGGACTGGTGATCCTCGGGTCCCGGCGACGCCGCACCCCCGCCTGACCCCGGCGACTCGCCGGCATCGGGTGTCAGCCGGCGTCCACGCGCCGGGCCCTGCCGTCCGGGCCGAGGCGCACCCCGAGCGCCCGCAGCACGAACGTGGTGGTCACCTCGACCGCATCGGCGATGGCGTCCTCGTCGGCGCCTTCGGTGTCGGCGCGGGCGAGGCACGCCGTCACCAGCGGCACCAACCGGGCGACGTCGCCCGGGGGCAGGAGACCCTCTGTCGACGCGTCGGCGAGCATCCCGCGCAGCAGCCCGTCCAGCGCGGCGGCGTGCTGGGAGACCCGCGCGTAGGTCGGCGGGGCGAGCGCCAGGCGCAGGTCCGGACCGGCGGGCAGACGGGAGTGGGCGCGATGGCGGAGCTGGGCGTCGATGAAGGCCCGGAGCCGCTCGACCGGGTCCTCGAGCCCGTCGAGCGTCCGGCGCAGCGCGTCCATGTAGCCGAGGGTCTCCTGGCCGACGAAGGCCACGACGAGGGCGTCCTTGTCGGCGAAGTAGTTGTACGCCGACGTGCGTCCGATACCGGCCCGCTCGGCGACGTCAGCGAGGGACACCGCGTCGTAGCCCCGTTCGTGCACGAGCGACGCGAAGGCGTCGAACAGGCGGTCCTTGGTCGCCTGGCGCTGCTCGGCGCTCGGCGTCACGGACGTCCCGGCTCCGGGGCGGAGGGCTCGCCCCCGACGCCGGCGATCACGAGTCGTGGGCCGGCGGCGTCACCCCGAGGAGGCGGCACGCCTCGTCGTGCAGCCGGACCACGGCCACCCGCACCTCGGCCCGCTCGGTGATGCGCTCCGGCCAGAGGATGCGATCGGTGGCATCGCCCCCCGTCGTGGACACGCTGAAGTCCATCCCGTCGCCGTCGAGCCCCGTGAGCCTCGCCGCGGTCGCGTCGGGATGGGCGCCGAGCGCCCGGCAGATCCGGAGGTTGTCCTCGGCGTGGTCGTCGTTCATGTGCCTGGTGATGGCCTCGACGACTTCGGGTGGGAACGTCGGCGCCGCGGGGTCGACCACTCGATCAGGATAGGCGTCGACCGGCGCGAGGCAGTTGCGTCCGGGTCCGGAACGTGGCGCGTCGCCCTGCGGGCGCACGCCATCCGGGGCCCGGTCACGGCGCCGGTAGCCTCGCCACGTGAACGGATCCGTGGTCAGGGTCGGTGTGCTCGGATGCGGCACCGTCGGCTCGTCGCTCATCGCCCTCGTCGACGACCAGCGCGAGGTCATCGCCGCCCGGACCGGCCTCCGGCTCGAGATCGCCCGGGTGGCCGTACGCGACGCCACGAGGCCGCGGTCGGTCGCGCTGGCCGCCGACGTGATGACCACCGATGCCGCCTCGATCGTCGCCGACCCCGACATCGACGTGGTCGTCGAGGTCATGGGTGGGGTGGAGCCCGCCGGGGAGCTGCTCCTCGACGCCATGGCGTCCGGCAAGGCCGTCGTCACGGCCAACAAGGAGCTCCTCGCCGTGGCCGGTCCCGAGGTCTTCGCGGCCGCCGAGGCCGCCGGGGTGGACCTGCTGTTCGAGGCCGCCGTGGCCGGGGGCGTCCCGTTCGTCCGCCCGTTGCGCGAGTCGCTGCTCGGCGAGCCCGTCGAGCGCGTGCTCGGGATCATGAACGGCACCACCAACTACATCCTGACCCGCATGACCGAGGCGGGAGCCGATTTCCCCGCGGCCCTCCTCGAGGCCCAGGAGCTCGGCTACGCCGAGGCCGACCCCACCGCCGATGTGGAGGGCCTCGACGCCGGCGCCAAGATCGCCATCGTGGCGTCGTTGGCCTTCGGGGCCCGGGTGCGGGCTGCCGACGTGGCCTGCGAAGGCATCAGCGGGCTCAGCGCCCACGACATCGACTTCGCGGGTCGCCACGGGTTCGTCGTGAAGCTCCTGGCGGTCGCCGAGCGCTTCGACGGCGCGTCCGGACCGTCGGTCGTGGCCCGTGTCCACCCCGCCCTGGTCCCGGTCACCCACCCGCTGGCGTCGGTGCGCGAGAGCTTCAACGCCGTGTTCGTGCAGGGCACGTTCGTCGGCGACCTGATGTTCTACGGCCGAGGTGCTGGCGGCGACCCGACCGCCAGCGCGTTGCTCGGCGACCTCATCGACGCCGCGGCCAACCTGCGCCGCGGCGGCCACGCCAGCCTGGGGACGTTCGCCGACGTCCCCCTCTTCCCGGTCGACGATCTCGCGTCGGCGTTCTACGTCGGGGTGCACGCCGCCGACCGCCCGGGCGTCCTGGCCACCATCGCCGGTGTGTTCAGCGCCCACGGGGTGTCCATCGCCTCGATGGAGCAGGAGGGCCCCTCCCCGGACCCGACGGTGGAGCCGGCCGGTGCCGAGGCCCGCATCGACTTCATCACCCACCTCGCCAGAGAGCGCGACCTGTGGGACACCGTCGCCGACCTGCGCGAGCTCGATGTGGTGGCACGGGTGGGGAGCGTCGTGCGGGTCCTCGGCGACGAGGGCCAGCCCCGGTGACCGTCACCTACGTGAGCACGAGGGGGTCGGCGCCCGCCCTCGACTTCGCCGACGTGCTGCTCGCCGGCCTGGCGGTGGACGGCGGCCTCTACGTGCCCTCGACCTGGCCGGCGCTCGCCGCCGACGCTCCCCGGCGGTTCGCATCGATGCCCTACGCCGACGTCGCCGTCGAGGTCATGTGGCCCTTCGTCGAGGGCAGCGTCGACCGTGACGCCTTCGTGGCGATGGTGGGCGACGCGTACGCCACCTTCGACGCGCCCGACGTCGTGCCCCTCGTCGACATCGGCGACGGGATCTGGCTGGCCGAGCTGTTCCACGGACCCACGCTGGCGTTCAAGGACGTGGCGCTCCAACTCGTCGGGCGGCTGTTCGACCACGTCCTGACCGAACGGGGCGATCGGGTGACGATCGTGGGGGCGACCTCCGGGGACACCGGGTCCGCCGCCATCGAGGCGTGCCGCGACCGCGCCAGCATCGACATCGTGATCCTGCACCCCGAGGGCCGGGTGTCGGAGGTCCAACGACGCCAGATGACCACCGTGACGGCCCCGAACGTGCACAACCTCGCGGTGCGGGGCACGTTCGACGACTGCCAGGACCTCGTCAAGGCCCTGTTCGCCGACACCGGGTTCCGGGAACGCCGACGCCTCTCGGCGGTGAACTCCATCAACTGGGCCCGGGTGATGGCGCAGGTCGTCTACTACGCCACCTCCGCGGCGCGGCTCGCGGCCGGCGCCCCCGTCGCCTTCTCGGTGCCCACCGGGAACTTCGGCAACGTCTTCGCCGGCTACGTCGCCCAGCGCATGGGCGTCCCCGCCAGCCGGTTCGTCGTCGCCTCGAACCGCAACGACATCCTCACCCGGTTCCTGACCAGTGGGGCGATGACCATCGGCGAGGTCCATCCCACGCTGAGCCCGAGCATGGACATCCAGGTCTCGTCGAACCTCGAACGGCTGCTCTTCGAGCTCTACGGGCGCGACGGCGCAGCCATCGCCGAGCTGATGACACGGTTCCGGGCCGAGGGCACCGTTGCGATCGGCGACGGGCGCCTCGACCTGCTTGCCGAGCACTGGGCGGCGGCCCGGGTGGACGACGACGAGACCTCGGCCACCATCCGGGAGGAGTACGAGCGCCACGGCCGGCTGCTCGATCCCCACACCGCGGTCGGCCTGGCGGCCGCCCGCCGGGCCCGGGGCGACGCGACGGTGCCGATGGTGGTGCTGGCGACGGCGCATCCCGCGAAGTTCCCCGACGCCGTCGAGGCGGCGACGGGCGTCCGACCGGCGCTGCCCGCCCACCTGGCGGACCTCTTCGAGCGCCCCGAGCGCTTCGACGTCGTGGACGCCGACCTCCTCACGCTCGAGACGGCCATCGACGGCGCCCTCGGCTGATCGCGGCGGTCACCCGCCCGGTGGGCGGGCGGTCCTCGCGTTGGGCCATGATCACGACCATGAAGTACGTGGTGTGCGTCCCCGACGGCTGTGCCGACGAGCCCCTCGAGTCGCTCGGGGGACGAACGCCCCTCGAGGTCGCCCACACGCCGCACCTCGACGCGTTGGCGGCGCGTGGTGAGGTCGGCCGGGCAGGGGTGATCCCCGACGGGCTGCCGCCGGGGTCCGACGTCGGCAACATGTCGATCTTCGGCTACGACCCCGCCCGCTACCACACCGGTCGGGCGCCGATCGAGGCCGCCGCCCTCGGGCTGAAGCTCGCCCCCGACCAGGTCGCCTACCGGTGCAACCTCGTCACCGTCGGCGACGACGGCACCATGGTCGACTTCGCCGGGGGGCACCCCTCCACTGCCGAGGCCGCCGGGGTGCTCGAGGCGCTCGACCGCGAGCTCGGCGGGGACGGCGTGTCGTTCCACCCCGGCGTGCAGTACCGCCACATCATGGTCGCCCCCCAGGACTGGGTGGAGGCCGAGTGCGTCCCCCCGCACGACCTCACCGGCAAGCCGTCCGTGTGGCCCACCGGTGCCGCCGCTCCGCACCTGCGCCGACTGATGGAGGCGTCCCGGTCGATCGTGGGGGCCAGCCCGCTCGCCGCCAACCAGGTGTGGCTGTGGGGCCAGGGCTTCCAACCCCGGATGCCGTCGTTCGCCGACGCCTACGGCCTCGACGCGGCGCTCGTGACCGCCGTCGACCTCGTCAGGGGGCTCGGGGTCCTCACCGGCATCGAGGTCGTCAACCTCGAGACGGCCACCGGGTGGTACGACACCGATTACGAGGGCAAGCGCGACTGCGCCCTCGACGCGCTGGCCGACGGGGCCGACCTCTTCATCATCCACGTCGAGGCCAGCGACGAGGCCGGGCACGCAGGCGACGTGGAGGAGAAGGTCCGCGCCCTCGAGAACTGGGACCGGCGCATCCTCGCCGACCTCGTCCCCGGCCTCGACCGACTCGGGCCGTGGCGAATGCTGCTGCTGCCCGACCACGCCACCCCTCTGGCCCTGCGGACCCACACCCCCGACCCGGTCCCGTACCTGCTCGTCGACTCCCGGCACCCGGGCGCAGGGGGCACGTACACCGAGGCCGGGGTGGCCGACGCCCCCCTGGTGGTCGGCCACGAGCTCATGGCCCGACTCGTCGGGGTGCGCTGACCGGGCCGACCGCCCCCGGACGCGCCGGAGGCCCGACCCTGGGGTCGGACCTCCGGGTCGCCGGTCGGGAGGAACCGGCCATCGTGGGGATGACGTCAGCCGGTCATCCGGGGCGTGGGCATCACCGCGGCGGGAGGTGATGCCCGGTCTACGGAGCCGGACCGGCCCCGGATGAGATCCCGCGGGCCGTCGCGGCGGTTGCCGCACCGCCCCTCCGCCACTACCGTGTCAGGGCCGTCGATCGGCGGAGACCCCTTCGAGGGCGTCCGAACCGGTCGACCGGAGCGGTCGGCGTCGACGCAGGGGGCTCTCACGCCCTCACGTCGGTTCCGGCCCGGGCCCGGCGCTCTGCCGTGTCAGCCCCCTCCCCGCCATCGAAGCGATGGCCTTCCCCCCGTGGCCTTCCTGCCACGTCCCCGACGAGGTGCACACCGATGAGCGCGGATTCCGAGCAACTCGAACGATCGGCGCTCGAGCGCAAGGATCGCGACGAGCTGATGACCATCGCCACGGCGCTGGGCGGCAAGCCCGGGTCGAGGGCCAAGAAGGCCGACATCGTCGACCTCGTCCTCGAGCTGACCGGGGTCACCACGCGGACCGACGTCGCCACCGAGGTCGCAGAGCCGGCCGACGCGTCGGCGCCCGCACCGGCTGAGCCGGAGGCCGTCGCCATCGAGCCGGAGGCCGCCCCGTCCGAGCCCGAGGCCATCGCGTCCGAGCTGGGCGACGAGCCGGGGGACGCGACCCCCTCCCCGGCACCCCGCTCCCGCCGGACCCGCCGGACCCGCGACGCCGAGGCCGAGGCCGAGTCCCACGAGCCGGCCCCCGACACGACCGACGACGAGTCGACCGGGGTCGAGGCCGCCGAGCCCGGCCCGGCCTCCCTCCCCGCAGCCCCGACCGACGGCCCCCCGACGGCGTCGTCCCCCGGGAACGGCGCCGAGGCCGAACCGGGTCGGCGACGTCGACGCCGCGGCCGGGACCGCGGCACCGACCGGGGCGAGCGCCCCGATCGCCCGGACGACGTCCCCGCCGCCGAGGCGGCGGAGGTGGAGGGGCTCCTCGATCTCCGGGACGAGGGCTACGGCTTCATCCGGGTCGACGGCTACCTCCCGGGCAAGGACGACGTGTACGTGTCGGTCAAGCAGACCCGGCAGTTCGCGCTCCGCCGGGGCGACCACATCAAGGGCACCAGCCGGCCGGCGACCCGCAACGAGAAGAACCCCGCTCTCCTGCGCATCGACGCCGTCAACGGCGCCGACGTCGAGGTGGCGCGCGGGCGACGCCGGTTCGAGGACCTCACCCCGTTGTTCCCCGACGAGCGGCTCCGGCTCGAGACCCCTGACAGTCCCTACGACATGACGGCGCGGATCATCGACCTGATCTGCCCGATCGGGAAAGGTCAGCGGGGGATGATCGTGTCGCCGCCCAAGGCGGGGAAGACCACGGTCATGAAGCAGATCGCCAAGGCGATCGAGACCAACAACCCCGAGGTCGAGCTGATCGTCCTCCTCGTCGACGAGCGTCCCGAGGAGGTCACCGACATGCGCCGGTCCGTGAAGGGTGAGGTGGTCGCCTCGACCTTCGACCGACCCACCGAGGAGCACACCGCGATCGCCGAACTGGTCATCGAGCGGGCCAAGCGCCGGGTCGAGGAGGGCAAGGACGTCGTGGTGATCCTCGACGGCATCACCCGACTCGCCCGCGCCTACAACCTCGCCGCTCCCGCCACCGGGCGCGTGATGAGCGGCGGCATCGACACCGGTGCCCTGTACCCGCCCAAGAAGTTCTTCGGCGCCGCCCGCAACATCGAGGAGGGCGGTTCGCTCACGATCCTGGCGACGGCCCTCGTCGAGACCGGGTCGAAGATGGACGAGGTGATCTTCGAGGAGTTCAAGGGCACCGGGAACATGGAGCTGCGCCTCGACCGGCGCCTCGCCGAGCGGCGGGTGTACCCGGCGATCGACGTGGACGCCTCGTCCACCCGTCACGAGGAACTGCTCTTCGACCGGCCCCAGCTGCAGAAGGTCTGGAAGCTGCGTCGGGTGCTGAGCGGGCTGGCCGCGGAGTCCGGCAGCGGGGGAGCGGGCCTCGAGATGCTCGTCGACCGCCTCGGCGAGTTCCGCTCCAACGACCTCTTCCTCGACGAGATGGGGAAGGCCTGAGCCGTCCGGTCGACCCGGCCGCAGATTGCGATCCGGGCGGGACCCCGGCACACTTGTCCGTCCCTCAGTTTTCGAAGCGGAGAGCGCCATGAAGGCCGACATCCATCCCGAGTACGTCGAAGCGACCGTGCGCTGCTCGTGCGGCAACACGTTCACCACCCGCTCGACGCAGGCCGAGCTCACCTCCGAGCTCTGCAACGAGTGCCATCCCTTCTACACCGGGAAGCAGAAGCTGGTCGACACCGGCGGGCGCATCGAGAAGTTCGAGAAGCGGTACGGGACGCGTCGGGCCAAGTAGCCCCGTCCCCTCCGTCCGTGCCCGTCGACTGGGGCCCGCCGTCACCCTCGACCCCGAGCAACGTTCGCGGCTCCTCGCCGCCAAGCTGACCGCTCTCGTCGCCGACCTCGACGCCGGCGCAGCGGGCTCCCCCGGCGCGGACGACCCCGAGCCGCCCGCCGTCCAGGACACGTTCCCCGGAGGGGTGGCGACGCGCCGGGGCACGGTGGGCTGGGTGCTCGCCGTCGACGACGCACCCTCCGCCCTCGGCCGGGCCCTGGTGTGGTCGAGGCGCCACCAGCTGAGCGAGCTGCACCTCCTCGTCGACGACCCCGGAGAGGCCGGCGTGCTGGCCCGGCGGGCCGGCGCGTTCGCCGTGCCCCCTCGGGTGTGGTCCGTCGAGGGCCGAACCGCCCGCCCCGCCGTTCCGGCCCCGTCGCCCGGTCCGGTCGAGCCACCGGCGGTGGCCCGCGGCCTCGCCGCCGCGCTCGCCGAGGCGGGCACCGAGGTGGTCACCGAGCACGGTCAGATCCGCGGTGAGGTGCTGGGCCTCGAGGTCGCCCGGGTCGTGGTCGACGAGGACGCGGCCGGCGCGGCGGTGGCGGCCCGGATCGAGGTCGGCGTGGGGCGCCACGACAGGGACGCGTTCGCCATGCTCCACGGCGCCATGCCGACCCCCGCGGCGTTGGCGACGGTGATCGACAAAGTCAGGACGCATCGTCGCCACGACGCCGAGGCCCACCCGTTGGGGCGCCTCGCCGCCGAGCGGTGGCTCCGCGTCCGGATCCTCGAGCACCCGGAGCTCGTCGGTGCGTCACGGCTGTCGCCCGCCGACCCCACCGTCCCCCGCGACGGGGTCAAGGACGTGGCGCCGGCCATCGCCGTCGGCCACGACGAGCGGGGTGGAGCGGTGGTGGTGGCGTGCTCCGTCGGGATCGACCCCGACCTCGTGCCGGCCGCCGCCGATGCCCGGCTCACCCACGCGCCCGACGGTCGACTGGTGCTCGTCGTGCCTGAGCGTGACGCCCACCGCGTGACCCGCGACCTCGCCGCGGCCCTGGCCGTGCCCGCCGAGCTCGTGGTGGTCCCCGGCGACTGGCGTCGCCTCGACCCGGGGTCGGCCGCTGCGGACGCCGCGCCGTGAGCATCCTCGACCGGCTCGACGCCCTCCAGCGAGAGCTCGACGAGGTGGAGGTGGCCCTCGCCGATCCCGAGGTCCTCGCCGACCAGCGCCGTTACCGGGAGGCGAGCCGCCGGTACGCGGAGCTCGGGGCCCTCGTCGGCCGGCTCCGCGAGCTGCGCCAGGCGACCGACGACCTCGCCGTGGCCCGGGAGATGCTCTCCGACGCGGGGGTCGACGACCGCGAGGTCCTCCGGGCCGAGATCGACGACGCCGAGGCGGCCATCGAGCGGCTCGACGAGGAGGTCAAGGTCCTGTTGCTGCCGAAGGACCCGAACGACGGGCGCAACGTCATCGTGGAGGTGCGCGGGGCCGAGGGTGGGGAGGAGGCCAACCTCTTCGCCCGGGACCTGTTCGGCATGTACCGGGGCTATGCCGCGCGCATGGGCTGGTCGCTCGAGGTGATGGGTGCCCAGGAGTCCGATCTCGGCGGGTTCAGCGAGGTGACCTTTCGCCTCGCCGGCGACGGCGTGTGGACCCGGATGAAGCACGAAGGCGGACCCCACCGGGTCCAGCGGGTCCCCGTCACCGAGAGCCAGGGCCGCATCCACACCTCGTCGGCGACGGTCACCGTCCTCCCCGAGGCCGAGGAGGTCGACGTGGACCTCGACCCGAACGACCTGCGCATCGACGTCTACCGGTCGTCCGGCCCCGGCGGTCAGTCGGTCAACACCACCGACTCCGCGGTGCGCATCACGCACGTGCCGACCGGTGTGGTGGTGGCGATGCAGGACGAGAAGAGCCAGATCCAGAACCGGGAGAAGGCGATGCGGGTGTTGCGCAGCAAGCTCCTCCAGCGCGAGCAGGAACGCAAGGCCGCCGAGGCCTCCGGCGCCCGCCGGGCCCAGACCGGGGGCGGGGGTCGCTCGGAGAAGGTTCGCACCTACAACTTCAAGGAGAACCGCGTCACCGACCACCGGATCGGCCTCACCCTGTACAAGCTCGACAAGGTGCTCGCCGGCGAGCTCGACGACGTGGTGGACGCGCTCGTGGCCGACGAGCGGGCCACCCAGCTCGCCGCGGACGACACCTGAGCCGGTGGACGAGGGGTCCGGTCCCGAGAGCACCGTGTCGTGGCGGATGCTGCGCGCCGAGGCCGAGCGCCGCCTCCTGGAGGCGGCGCTCGACGACGGCAGCGACCCCGTCCTCGACGCCCGGCGCCTCGTCGAGCGGGCCTCCGGTGAGTCGGGAGCGGCCCTGGTCCTGGCCCTCGATCGCCCCGCCACGGTCCGCGAGGTGGGCTTCTTCGACGGGATGCTCGAACGTCGACTGACGGGCGAGCCGCTGCAGTACGTGCTGGGCGTCTGGTCGTTCCGCTCGCTCGAGCTGTTCCTCGACCCCCGGGTGCTCATCCCGCGACCCGAGACCGAGCAGGTCGTCGATGCGGCCCTCGGGGAGCTCGACCGCTGCCGCGCCCCCAGCGGCGGCGAAGGGGGTCTCGTCGTCGACCTGGGCACCGGGTCGGGCGCCATCGGGCTGGCCGTCGCCGCCGAGCGGTCGGGCGTGGAGGTGTGGTTGACCGATGTCTCGGCCGCCGCCCTGGACGTGGCCCGGGCCAACCTCACCGGCCTGGGCCGGGCCGCCACCCGGGTCCGGGTCGCGGAGGGACGCTGGTTCGAGGCCCTGCCGCCCGAGCTCGCCGGTCGCTTCGACGTCGTCGTGTCGAACCCGCCCTACGTCGCCTCCGACGACGAGTTGCCCGCGGTGGTCAGGGACTGGGAGCCGGCATCGGCCCTCTTCGGGGGATCGGACGGGCTCGACCACCTCCGCGAGCTCGTCGCCGAGGCCCCGCGGTGGCTGGCCCCCGGCGGGGCCTTGGTGCTCGAGTCGGCCCCGACCCAGGTCGGACCCGTGGCCGCCATGGCGCGGGACCGGGGCTTCGCGACCGCCACGGTCGTCCCCGACCTCGCCGGGCGCGACCGCGTCGTCGTCGCCCGCCGCTGAGCGGCCCCGGCCCGGACGGGCCCGGGGCCGGCGTCACAACAGCTCGAAGCCCTCCACCAGACGGCCGAACTGGGGGTGGTCGGGGTAGATCGACAGGCTCTGGAGCACGAACAGCTGGTCGCGCCGGCGGATGAGCAGGGCATCGACGGTGGCCGCCTCGTCGCCCTGATCGAGGCCGGTCACCTTCAGCCGCCGGGCAGGGAGGCCGGCGTAGGTGGCCTCGTCGTTCTCGGTCACCCGGCCGCCGAGCTGGGCGGCCCACTGCTCGGCGGTGGTGGCGAGCGAGGCCTCGACGTTCTCGCCCTCCGGGAACGGGACGGTGCTCCAGATGACGGACAGCTCGGTGTCGGGCACGGTCGCCGTCCCGCCGAACTCGGCCAGCCACAGCTCGGCCGTGCCGCTGTCGGCGCCCGGGAAGGGCGTCGTGCCCCGGGCCCGTTCGACCGGCATCTCGGCCTGCCAGCCGGCGGCCTCCTCGGTCTGCGTCGTCCAGCCGTCGTCGGCTTCGCGATCGAGGAAGGGGATCTCGTTCACCGCGTTGTTCAGCCAGCGCGGGCCCTCCACCGCCCCGAGGAGGATCGCGGCGACGAGGAGCCCGAGGATCACCACGAAGGCGATCAGGACCACGCGGCCGAGGCCGGCCCTCCCGACCTGGGCCGTGCCGGGCCGGGGCGCCGTCATCGGCTCCTCGGCTCCCGGGCTGACGTCGGTGCCGCAGATGCGGCAGCGACGGGCGTCGGCGTCGTTCTTGGCGCCGCAGCTCGGGCACCTGACCTTGGTCCTCGATCCCATACCCCTCTCCGTCGTCACGTTGGGGCTCGAACGTGAGCGACCGGGTGAGATTCCCGCCCGCTCAGTAGTGCCAGGGGAACTCCGACCAGTCCGGGTCGCGCTTCTCGAGGAAGCTGTCGCGTCCCTCGGCGGCCTCGTCGGTCATGTAGGCCAGGCGGGTCGCCTCCCCGGCGAAGACCTGCTGGCCCACCAGCCCGTCGTCGATGAGGTTGAAGGCGAACTTCAACATGCGCTGCGCGGTCGGGCTCTTGGCGTTGATCCGCGCGGCCCAGTCGAGCGCCACCGACTCGAGCTCGGCATGGGGGACCACGGCGTTCACCATCCCCATGCGGTGGGCCTCCTCGGCGTCGTAGGTGTCACCGAGGAAGAAGATCTCGCGAGCGAACTTCTGGCCGACCTGGCGGGCGAGGTATGCAGAGCCGAACCCGCCGTCGAAGCTGGCCACGTCGGCGTCGGTCTGCTTGAACCGGGCGTGCTCGGCACTGGCCAGGGTGAGGTCGCACACCACGTGGAGCGAGTGGCCGCCGCCGGCCGCCCAGCCGGGGACCACGCAGATCACCACCTTGGGCATCATGCGGACGAGGCGCTGCACCTCCAGGATGTGGAGGCGCCCCGAGCGGGCCGGGTCGATGCCCTCGGCCGTCTCGCCCTCCGCGTACCGGTAGCCGTCACGGCCGCGGATGCGCTGGTCGCCGCCCGAGCAGAACGCCCAGCCGCCGTCGCGGGGAGAAGGCCCGTTCCCGGTGAGCAGCACGCACCCGACGTCGCTCGACTGTCGGGCATGGTCGAGCACCCGGAAGAGCTCGTCGACGGTGTGGGGGCGAAAGGCGTTGCGGACCTCCGGGCGGTCGAAGGCCACCCGCACCGTCCCCTGTCCGACGGCGCGGTGGTAGGTGACGTCGGTCAGGGACTCGAAGCCGGCGACGGGTCGCCACATGTCGGGATCGAACAACTCGGAGACCATGGGGCGAGGCTAGGGGGTCGCCACGGGTACGATCGCGGTGTCGCCCACGGTCAGGGGGCCGGGGGCACGGGAAGAGGCGGTGGGCCGTGTTCCACAAGCGCTCCAAGTCGATCGGCGGCGTCGCCAAGTTGCGCGAGACGTCGTTCTTCGAGGGGTTCGGCGACGACGAGCTGGCCCGTGTCGCCGAACTGGCCGACGACGTCGAGGCCCAGGTCGGGGCAGTGCTCATGGAGCAGGGTCGGGTCGGCCAGGAGTGCTACGTGATCATCGAGGGTCGGGCGGGCGTCTACGTGGCGGACGAGTACGTCACCACCCTCGGCCCGGGGTCGATGGTGGGGGAGATGGCGTTGGTCGACCACCTGCCGCGGGTCGCCAGTGTCGTGGCCGAGACGCCCCTGTCCCTCGTGGTGTTCGACGCCCGGCGGTTCCGGATGCTGCTCGAGGAGATGCCCAAGGCCGAGGAGCGGGTGCTGCGGCTGCTCGCCGACCGGCGCAAGGCCAACCGCGCCCGCTGAAGCGGCTCAGGCCGGCGATTCGATGATGAACCCGGCGTCGCCGGTGCGCACCGCCGACGCCCCCACGAGTTCGGTCGTCTCGGCGGCGGCCATCAGCCCCGGATCGGTGCTCGTGCACCAGGCCCGGTCGCCGCGAGGCGTGCGGACCGCGGCACGCGCCTGGTGCGGGCCCTCACGGTCGTGGACGACGGTCACGCTCTCGACGACCGCCGGCCCGGTCCAGTCGTCGTCCAGGGCGACCGCCGGGAGGGCGTCGACCTCGGCCTGGGGGGTCGAGGAGCGGAATGCCCCGGCCGCAGGCGGCTCGGTGCCGAGCACCAGGAGGGCGTGCTCGGTCGTCCACCCGCCGTTGGCGGTGCACAACCCGGTGCTGCCCGGGTCGCGGCGCAGGACGTCGGCCATCGTGGCGAGGCCGTGCGTGGGGTAGTCGTTCCACGGCCCACCGGCGAAGTTCATCCCGCCGGTGACCGTGAGCGGGAGGCGGGCACCGATCCCGCCCCAGCCCGAGCCGTCGGCTTCGGTGAGCAGGCCCAGCTCCCGGGCGGCGATCTGCACCGCGGACGGGAAGCACGAGTACAGGTCGACGTGGTCGAGGGCGTCGGGCTCCGTGCCGGCGAGGGCGAAGAGGTCGCGACCCGCGACGCGGATCGCCGGCGACGAGCACAGGTCGACCCTGTTCGACACGAACCAGTGGTCGACGGCCTCGGCGCCGGCGTGCAGGAAGACCCAGCGGTCGCGGGGCACGCCGTGGTGCTCGGCAGCGGCGACCGAGGTCAGGATGACCGCCGCGCCCTGGTCGACGTGGTTGTTCGAGCACAACCGCTTCGTGTACGGGAAGGCGATCATGCGATTCCCGGGGCCGGGCTCCCAGAGGTCGGCGGCCGCCGGGGCCGTGCGGTCCCACGCCCAGGGGTTCCCCGCGGCGACGCGGGAGAAGGCGCTCCACAGCTCGCCGATGCGGTGGCGGTGGGCGAGGACGTCGAGGCCGAGCCCGGCCCGCAACGCCACCTCGAAGAGGGCGTAGATGGGCGGTGCCTCGGCGATGCCGCGCTCCCGTTCGAGCGGCGAGCTGAGGGGGTCCTCCGGTCCGTAGGGCTCGGGTGCGCCCTCGGTGCCGACCTGGGCGGTCCATTCCGGCGGCGTCCCGGCCGCACGGGCCCGGCTCCGTGTGCGCCACGCCTCGGCGCCGCACACCACGGCCACGTCGATCTCCCCGGCCTGGATGGCCCGGGCGGCGTCGATCACCATCGAGCCGGCCAGGTTCCCGCCCATGCGCGACTGGAGGTGCTGGCGGGGAGCGGCACCGACCGCCGCCGCCACGAGGCGTCCCACGTGGGCATAGCGCCACGACAGCTGCCCGACGGTGCGCATCGAGTCGATCGACCGCAACAGGTCCCGACCCCCACTGTCGGCCTCGGCGGCGCGCAACGCGAGGGCCATCAACTCGGCGGGCTCCGGCGACGGCTCGTCGGCGTGGTGGGTGATCTGGCCGCCGCCGACCAGCACGGGCGTCCGCGGATCCACTGTCGTCACGTTCCCCTCCCGGCCGGGCGGGGCTCCGCACCCCGGGGCCACGGCGGCCCCGGACGGTAACGGCCGGCGGGGGCGGACCTACAATCCGGGCATCGACGTGCTCTGTGTCTGCACCGGAAACGTGTGCCGTTCCCCCATGCTCGAGGTGATGCTCGACGAGGCGCTGCGCGCCCGGCGTGTCGACGCCCACGTGCACTCCGCCGGCATGTGGGAGGACGGCCACCCGGCCGCGGCCCACTCGGTCGAC
Source organism: Acidimicrobiales bacterium (assembly GCA_025455885.1). NCBI lineage: Bacteria > Bacillati > Actinomycetota > Acidimicrobiia > Acidimicrobiales > Acidimicrobiales bacterium. The sequence continues at coordinate 10,391 of JALOLR010000002.1, read as the reverse complement.
GAGGCGGCCGCCCGGGGCCTGGCGCTCGCCGGCCACCGGTCCCGGGTCATCGACCGTGACCTCGTGCTCGGGGCCGACCTCGTGATCGCGCTCGCCCGCCGCCACGTCCGCGACGTCGCCGGGACGGTGCCCGGCGTGTTCGGGCGCACCTTCACGCTGAAGGAGCTGGTGCGTCGCGGGCGCGAGGTCGGGCCGATCCCGGCGGGCTCGACGCTCCCCGAGTGGCTCGAGGCCGTCGGACGCGACAGGGTGGCCGCCACCTACCTCCGCCCCGACCCCGACGACGACGTCGCCGACCCCGTCGGGGGGACCCGGGCCCAGTTCGCCCGGACCGCCGCCGAGCTCGAGTCGCTCGCCGCGGCCCTGGCCGGCCTGCTCGCCCCCGCCGCCCTCGGCACGCCCCCCGTCGACCTCGACGCCATCCCCGACCGATCGTGACCGCACCCCCGACGGCGTGCGCCGCCAGACAGGAGCACCACCATGTGGCCCGCCGACGATGACCGCGAGCTGTTCACGCTGATCGACGCCGAGGTCGATCGGCAGAACACGACGCTGCAGCTGATCGCCTCCGAGAACTTCACCTCCCCCGCGGTGATGCGGGCCACGGGCTCGGTGCTCACCAACAAGTACAGCGAGGGCTACCCCGGCAAGCGGTACTACGGCGGCAACGCCGTCGTCGACGACATCGAGGATCTCGCCAGGGAGCGGGTCAAGGCCTTGTTCGGGGCCGAGCACGCCAACGTCCAGCCGCACTCCGGGGCCAACGCCAACCTCGGCGTCTACCTCGCGCTGCTCGAGGCGGGCGACACGGTGATGGGCCTCAGCCTCGATCACGGTGGCCACCTCACCCACGGCTCCCCGGTGAACATCTCGGGGCGCTTCTACGACTTCGTGTCCTACGGCGTGTCTGCCTCCGACGAGCGGATCGAGGTGGACGCCCTGCGCGAGCTGGCCCACGAGACCCGCCCGAAGATGATCATCGCCGGGGCCACCGCCTATCCCCGGGTCATCGAGCCCGCCCCCCTGCGCGAGATCGCCGACGAGGTGGGGGCGCTGCTCATGTTCGACGCTGCCCACATCGCAGGCCTCATCGCCGGCGGCGCCCACCCCAACCCGGTGCCCTATTGCGACGTCGTGACCTTCACCACCCACAAGACGCTCCGTGGTCCCCGGGGTGGCTGCATCCTCAGCCGGGCCGAGCACGCCGCGGCCATCGACAAGGCCATCTTCCCCGGGCTCCAGGGCGGTCCTCTCGAGCACGCCATCGCCGCCAAGGCGGTCGCCTTCCGCGAGGCCTCCCAACCGGAGTTCGCCGACTACGCCCACCAGATCGTGACGAACGCCCGGGCACTCGCCGAATCGTTGGCCGGCGAAGGGTTTCGCCTGGTCTCCGGAGGGACCGACAATCACCTGCTGCTCGTCGACCTGCGCTCCTTCGACGCCGAGCTCACCGGCCGGGAGGCCCAGGAGGTGCTCGACCGGGCGGGCATCACCCTGAACAAGAACACCGTGCCCGACGACCCGCGCTCGCCCTTCGTCACCAGCGGCGTGCGCATCGGCACGCCGGCGGTCACGACCCAGGGGATGAGCGAGCCCGAGATGGCCGAGATCGGCTCGCTCATCGCCCGGGCGCTGCGGGTGCGGTCCGACGACGGGGACCTGGCGGCCGTGCGCGACGACGTGGCCAACCTGTGCTCGAAGTTCACGCCGTACGCCTGAGCGGGACGGCTCCCTGACCCGTGCCTGAGCTCGGCGCCTACATGGTGGTGCTGGCCGTCGTGGCCGCCACCACCTTCGTGGTCCTCTTCGGCGTCCGCCGTCTGGCGGTGCGCATCGGCGCAGTGGTCCGTCCCGACGAGCGGAGGGTCCACGACCGGCCAACCCCCACCCTCGGCGGCGTCGCCATGCTCGTCGGGCTGCTGGCGGGGATGGGCGTGGCGTGGGCCATGGGCGACTTCGCCGCCGTGTTCAGCGGGACCACCGAGCCGCTCGGCCTGGTGATCGCCGCGATCGCGATGCTCGTCGTGGGCGTCGTCGACGACCTGAGGGAGGTGTCGGCGCCGGCCAAGCTCGCCGGGATGGTGATCCCGGCCACCGTCCTGGTGCTCTCCGGCATCGCCATCCTCGTGTTGCGGATCCCCTTCCTCGGGGTCTTCGTGCTCTCCACCGACTGGTCGTACCTGCTGTCCGTGCTCTGGGTCGTGGGGATGGCCAACGCCATCAACTTCATCGACGGGCTCGACGGGTTGGCCGGAGGCATCGGCGCCATCGCCGCCGGCAGCTTCTTCCTCTACTCCCTCCAGCTCGGCGACCAGGGTCTGCTCGCCCCCGGGAACCTCGGGCCGCTGCTCTCGGTGATCGTGCTCGGCATGTGCGTCGGGTTCCTGCCCCACAACGTGCACCCGGCCCGGATCTTCATGGGCGACGGCGGCGCGCTGCTCCTCGGCCTCCTGCTGGCCGCTTCGACCATGGTCGTCGGGGGCCGGGTCGACCAGCAGTTCAGCGGCCAGTCGTTCTTCTTCTTCGCCCCGCTCCTCATCCCCCTCGTCATCCTGGGGGTCCCGCTCCTCGACACGCTCTTCGCCATCGTGCGACGCGCCACCACCCGGTCGGGCATCTCGACGGCGGACAAGGGCCACCTGCACCACCGCCTCATGGACCTCGGCCACGGGCACCGGCGCAGCGTCTTCATCCTCTGGGCGTGGACGGCGTTGCTGTCGGGCTTCGTGCTCTACCCGACCTACACCGGTTCCGGTGACGCCATCGTGCCCATCGGCATCGCCGCGATCCTGTTGTCGCTGTTCACCGTCCTGCGTCCCGGTTCGCGACCGTGGCGCCGGGGAGGGGCGAAGGGCGACGTCGCCGAGGGGGTGGCGGACGAACCCGACGGCGCCGGCGACGCCGACGCCGGGGCCGGGAGGCCCGGTGCGCGGCCCGCCGTCGTGGGACCGGTCGCCCACCTCCCGGTGACCGCGACCCCGGACGAGGGCGACGAGCCCACGGCGGGCTAGCGCGACGAAGTTGCGGCCCCCGGGCGGCCCCACTAGTTTGCGAATCGCTTCACAAGCGCCGGGACGACCGGCGCGCACATCCGCTCCCGTCGATCCGCACCCGATGGCGGATCGCGACGAACGACAGGTCACGTTGGTGGACGTTTCGCAACGGCGCGAGGTCTCACAACAGATGTACCGGCAGGCCGGAGGCTGGGAGCTCGCCCTCTCCCCGGTTCTGTTCGCCCTCATCGGCTACGGACTCGACCGGCTCTTCGGCACCGTCCCCGTGATCACGATCGTCTTCGCCGTGCTCGGGCTCGTCGGCGCGGTCGTGCGCCTCTACTACGGCTACGACGCCGAGATGAAGGCCCACGAGGAGAGCGGATCGTGGAGGCGATGATGCTCGAGCCCGCCAGCGCCGTCGAGGGCCCGTCCCCCGAGGGGATCATCGCTCGCGACCTCGTCAAGCGGGCCGCCATGATCGCCCCGGCGCTCCTCGTCGTCTTCGGTCTCATCTGGGGCCTCGACGGGGCCCTGTCCACCGCCTACGGGCTGGCCATCGTGGTCGCCAACTTCGTCCTCGCCGCCGCACTGCTCGCCGGCGCGGCACGCATCTCCCCGGCGCTGATGATGTTCGCCGCCCTCTTCGGCTACCTCGTGCGCCTCAGCCTCATCTTCCTCGCGATCTGGCTCGTCCGCGACGCCTCGTGGATCGAGCTCGTGCCGTTCGGGATCACGGTGATCGCCACCCATCTCGGCCTTCTGCTGTGGGAGATGCGCTTCATCTCGGCGTCGCTCGCCTACCCGGCGCTCAAGCCCACCGCCACCTCTCACCCCGCATCCAAGGAGTCGTCCTCCCAGTGATCTTCGGACTCGAGTTCCCCACCATCGAGCAACTCGTCGAGTGGCCCAACATCATCGGCGACGACGGCGTCTGGTGGGGGTTCAACAAGATCGGCCTGATCTACCTCATCGCCACGCTGGCCACGACGGTGCTCTTCCTCCTCGCCCGCAAGGGCCGGATGGTCCCGAAGGGCGTCCAGAACCTGGCCGAGTCCTCGGTGGCCTTCATCCGCGACGGCATCGTGATGCAGACGATCGGCCCCGACGGGCTGCGCTACATCCCGTTCCTGATCAGCCTCTTCTTCTTCATCCTCATCAGCAACTTCTTCTCGGTGGTCCCGGGCTTCCACATGCCCGGCAACGCCCGCATGGCCGGCCCGGCGTTCCTGGCGCTGTTGACCTTTGCGTTCTTCATCGCCGTCGGCCTCAAGCACCAGGGGCCCAAGTACTTCATCAGCGCCGTGGCCCCGCCGGGTGTGCCGAAGCCCCTCTATCTCGTGGTCGTGCCCATCGAGATCCTCTCGACCTTCATCGTGCGGCCCTTCTCCCTGGCCGTGCGTCTCTTCGCCAACATCCTCGCCGGCCACATCCTGCTCGTGACCTTCAGCGTCCTGTGCATCACGCTGTTCACGGCGTCGTTGCTGGTCCTCGCCCTGCCGTTCTCGTTCGCCATGCTCGTCGCCCTCACCGGGTTCGAGGTCATGGTGGCCTTCCTGCAGGCCTACATCTTCACGATCCTCGCCGCCGTGTACATCGGTGGCGCCATGCACCCCGAGCACTGAGTCCCCCGGGCCCCGGCCCGGATCCCGATCCCCTGCAGTCACCGTCACCCGGTGGCGCAACCCACACAACAGGAGAGCAAGACCCAATGAGCATCCTCGCCCAGGTCACCTACGAAGCCACCTCCAAGGGCGAAGCCCAGGCCATCACCGCCGCCGGGCAGGCCGGCCTCGCCTACGGCCTCGCCACCATCGGTCCCGGCATCGGCATCGGCTACCTCGTGGGTCAGTCGGTCCAGGCCATGGCCCGCCAGCCCGAGGCCGCCGGCATGGTGCGCACCACCATGTTCCTCGGCATCGCGTTCACCGAGGCCCTCGCCCTGATCGGCTTCGTGGTCTTCATCCTCATCAAGTTCGTCTGATCCGGCCCGGCCGCCCCGATCGCCGCGACGCGGCGGGGCGCCGGCCCGTCGGATCCGTTCCCCTTCCACCCGACATCGTCAAGGGAGACCCTCCGTGGTCGCTTTCTCAACGATCCTCCTCGCTGCCACCGAAGCCGGTGAAGCGGTCGCGGAGACCAAGAACCCGATCCTCCCCGAGGTCAGCGAGATGCTCTGGGCGGGAGTGTTCTTCCTGCTGCTGTGGGCGCTCATGAAGTTCGTGCTGCTCCCGCCCGTGCTGAAGACCATGAACGACCGCGACGACAAGGTCCGTGAGGACCACCAGGCCGCCGAGCACGCCGAGATGGTGCGCACCACGAAGCTGTCGCAGTACGAAGAGGGGATGGCAGGCGCCCGCGCCGAGGCGGTCGCCCTCATCGAGGCCGGCCGCGCCGAGGGCGAGGCCCAGCGACGCGAGGCCGTCACCGCCGCGGAGGCCGAGGTGGCCGAGCAGCGGGCGGCGGCCGCCGCCGAGATCGCGGAGGCCAAGGCCCGGGCCCGGGGCGAGCTCACCGGCAGCCTCGCCGACATCGCCGTCGGTGCCGCCGAGGCCGTCGTGCAGAAGCCCCTCGACCGCTCCGCTCAGGTGCAGGTCGTCGAGGACTACGTCAACCGCACCGGCTCGCAGAACTAGCGCCGGATCGACAGGAGATGCACATGCTCACCCAACTGGTCATCGCCGCCGCCGGCGAGCCCAACGGCCAGATCCTCCCGCACAAGATCGAAGAGGTCTGGTGGGGGACCCTGGCCTTCCTGATCGTGGGCGCCCTCATCGTCTGGAAGGGCGGCCCGGCGATCAAGGGGATGTGGAACGGCCGGATCGACCGGCTGCGCAACGAGCTCGAGTCGGCCGCCGCGGCGCGCGCCGGCGCCGAGTCCGAGCTGGCTGCCGTCGAGGCGTCCATCGCGGACGCCGAGAACGAGAAGGCCCGGCTGGTCGCCGAGGCCCGCCAGACCGCCGAAGTGGTGAAGGCGCAGCTCGTCGAGCGGGCCACCACCGACGCCGCCGAGGTGCGGGCGCGGGGGCTCGCCGACGTGGAGGCCACCAAGGCCCAGGCGACCAGCGACCTGCAGGCCGAGATCGGGGTGCTCGCCATCGGCGCCGCCGAGGCCGTCGTGGCCAACAGCCTCGACGAGGCCACGCAGGCCGAGCTCATCGACAGCTACATCGCCAAGGTCGGATCCCGCGCATGAGCGCCCGCATCGACCACTACGCCGACGCGTTCCGTCTGGTCCTGCACGCCGAGGGCGGGGCCAACGAGGTCGTCGACGAGCTGTTCCGCTTCGCCCGGGTGCTCGAGGGCTCCGACGAGCTGCGTGACGCGCTCTCCGACCCCCACATCCCCGTCGAGCGGCGTCAGCAGATCGTCGAGGACGTGCTGAGCGCCAAGGCCACGGCCACCACGCTCGGGCTGGTCTCCCTCGTCGTGGCGACCGGCCGTGTGCACGAGCTGAGCGAGATCGTCGACGCCCTGCTCGAGAAGACCTCGACCGAGGGCAGCCGGGTCATCGCCCAGGTGCGCTCGGCGGTCCCGCTCACCGACGACCAGAAGGCCCGCCTCGCCGAGGCGCTCAAGGCCAACACCGGCAAGGACGTCGACCTCGTGGTCGTCGTCGACCCCGACGTGCTCGGCGGGCTCGTCACCCAGATCGGCGACACCGTCATCGACGGCTCCGTGCGCCAACGCCTGTCCCAGCTCCGCGAGTCGTTCTGAACCGCTTCGAAGGAAGACGTCCATGGCTGAACTGACCATCAACACCGGCGACATCGCCGCCGCCCTCCAGAAGAACCTCTCCGGGTTCTCCCCGTCGCTCGAGGCCACCCAGGTGGGTCGCGTCCTCGAGGTGGGCGACGGCATCGCCCGGGTGTCGGGCCTGCCCGACGTGGGCGTGAACGAGCTCCTCGAGTTCGAGGGCGGCACCGTCGGTCTCGCCCTCAACCTCGACGAGGACTCCATCGGCGCCGTCGTGCTCGGCGACGGCGAGGCCGCCGCGGCCGTCGAGGAGGGCAGCCCCGTGCGGGCCACCGGCCGCATCCTCTCGGTCCCGGTCGGCGACGCCATGCTCGGCCGGGTGGTCAACGCCCTCGGCGAGCCCATCGACGGCAAGGGCCCGATCGTCGGCGCGCAGCTGCGCCGCATGGAGATCCAGGCCCCCGGCATCACGGGTCGCAAGCCCGTGCACGAGCCGATGCAGACCGGCATCAAGTCGATCGACGCGATGACCCCCATCGGCCGGGGTCAGCGCGAGCTCGTCATCGGCGACCGCAAGACCGGCAAGACCACCGTCTGCATCGACACGATCCTGAACCAGAAGGGTCAGGGCGTGAAGTGCATCTACGTCGCCATCGGGCAGAAGTCCTCCACGGTCGCCCAGACCGTGAGCACCCTCGCCGAGTACGGCGCCCTCGACTACACGGTCGTCGTCGTGGCCCCGGCCAGCGACCCCGCCCCGTTCAAGTACCTCGCCCCCTACGGCGGCTGCGCCATGGGGATGCACTGGATGGACAACGGCGAGCACAGCCTCATCGTCTACGACGACCTCTCCAAGCAGGCCGAGGCCTACCGGCAGCTCTCGCTGCTGCTGCGTCGCCCGCCGGGCCGCGAGGCCTACCCCGGCGACGTGTTCTACCTGCACAGCCGGCTCCTCGAGCGGGCCGCCAAGCTGTCCGACGACCTGGGCGCCGGCTCCCTCACCGCCCTCCCGGTCATCGAGACCAAGGCCGGCGACGTGTCCGCCTACATCCCCACCAACGTCATCTCGATCACCGACGGGCAGGTCTACCTCCAGGACGACCTCTTCAAGTCGGGCGTGCGGCCCGCCGTCGACGTGGGCATCTCGGTGTCCCGGGTGGGCGGCGACGCCCAGATCAAGGCGATGAAGAAGGTCTCGGGCAGCCTCAAGCTCGACCTGGCCCAGTTCCGCGAGCTCGAGGCCTTCGCCACGTTCGGGTCCGAGCTCGACAAGATCTCCGCCGCCCAGCTCGAGCGCGGCTACCGCCTCACCGAGCTGCTCAAGCAGGGCCTCAACTCGCCGATGCCGGTCGAGGAGCAGGTCGTCGTCATCTTCGCCGGGACCAACGGCTACCTCGACGGGATCGACGTGGCCGACGTGCGCCGCTACGAGACCGACCTGCTCGACTTCATGCGCGGCCGCCACGGCGCCCTGCTCGACGACATCCGCACCACCGGCGAGCTCCCGGCCGGCGTGGAGGACGCGGTGAAGGCCTTCACCGACGAGTTCCTCGCCAGCGAGGGCCGCAGTGGCTCGATGCCCGATGCCGAGGACCTCGGCGACGCCGACCTCACGAAGGCCGGCGGTCTGGCCGAGGCCACGCTCACCGAGACCGAGGTCTCGCGCGGGGACGAGGCCTGACCCGTGGCTGGAGGTCAGGAGCGGATCCTTCGCCGACGCATCAAGAGCGTCGAGTCGACGAAGAAGATCACCCGCGCCATGGAGCTGATCGCCGCCACCCGCGTCGTGAAGGCCCAGGACCGCGCGGCGGCGTCGCGTCCCTACGCCGAGGAGATCACCGCAGTGATCCTCGACCTCGTCCGCGCCGGGGCCGCCCGGGAGAGCGCCCTGCTCCGCTCCTACGACGACGCACAGAAGACGGCGATGATCGTCATCACCTCCGACCGGGGACTGTGCGGCGCCTACAACTCCACGATGATCCGCAACGCCGAGCGCGAGCTGATCGACCGCCGGGCCGACGGGCTCGACTACGCGCTGTTCGTCGTGGGCAAGAAGGCACAGGCCTACTTCAAGTTCCGTGGCTACAAGATCGAGGAGACGTTCCTCGGGGTCACCGACCAGCCCACCTACGACCAGGCCCGTGACGTGGCCTCGGCGGTGCGCCATCGCTTCGAGGCGGGGGAGTTCCGCGAGGTCGACCTCGTGTACTGGCGCTTCCTGTCCGCCGGCAACCAACAGCCGGTCATCCGCCGCTTCCTTCCCCTCCAGATCGACGAGTCCGAGGCCGACGAGCCCGTCAGCGACCTCGAGTACGAGCCGAACCCGACGGTGATCCTCGACGAGCTCCTGCCCCGCTACGTCGAGTCACGGATCTTCTCGGCCATGCTCGACGCCTCGGCGTCGGAGCACGCCGCCCGGCAGCGGGCCATGAAGGCCGCCACCGACAACGCCGAGGAGCTCAAGACCAATCTCACCCGGGTCATGAACCGGGCCCGCCAGGACTCGATCACCACCGAGATCATGGAGATCGTCGGAGGCGCCGAGGCCCTGAAGGCCGACAAGCGCGAGCCCGAGGAGCTGCTCCCGCTGTCGCTGCAACCCGAACACCTCTTCCCCAGCCACCTCGACCCGCTCGACCGGTCGGCGACGCTCCACTGAGCGCCGCGAGTACAGGAGACACCACGCCGATGACCGTTACCGACAACGACACCACCCTCAAGGACGGCCGCGTCGTCGCCATCGCCGGCCCGGTGGTCGACGTGGAGTTCCCGCGCGGGCACCTCCCGGAGATCAACCACGCGCTCGAGCTCACGGTCTCCGTCGACGGCGAGCCGGTGAACGTGGTCGCCGAGGTGGCCCAGCAGATCGGCGACAGTCGCGTGCGGGTCGTCACCATGAAGCCCACCGACGGCCTGACCCGGGGCACCGCGGTCCGCAACACCGGGCGGGGGATCACCGTCCCGGTGGGCACGGCCGTGCTCGGCCACGTGTTCAACGTCATCGGCGAGCCCCTCGACTCCCCGCTCGCCGAGGAGAACGTCGAGCGCTGGGAGATCCACCGGGAGCCGCCGGCGTTCGACACCCTGGAGCCGAAGGCCAACGTGTTCCCGACGGGCATCAAGGTCATCGACCTGCTCACCCCCTACCTGGCCGGCGGCAAGATCGGCCTGTTCGGCGGTGCCGGCGTGGGCAAGACCGTCCTCATCCAGGAGATGATCAACCGCGTCGCCTCGCAGCACGGCGGTGTGTCGGTGTTCGCCGGAGTGGGCGAGCGCACCCGTGAGGGCACCGACCTCTGGATCGAGATGGAGGAGTCGGGCGTCATCGACAAGACCGCCCTCGTCTACGGCCAGATGGACGAGCCGCCCGGTGTGCGCCTCCGCGTCGCGCTGTCCGCGCTCACCATGGCCGAGTACTTCCGCGACGTCCAGAACCAGGACGTGCTGTTCTTCGTCGACAACATCTTCCGCTTCGTGCAGGCCGGCTCCGAGGTGTCCACCCTCCTCGGCCGCATGCCCTCGGCGGTGGGCTACCAGCCCACCCTCGCCGACGAGATGGGCGAGCTCCAGGAGCGCATCACCTCGACCCGGGGCCGCTCGATCACCTCGCTGCAGGCCGTGTACGTGCCCGCCGACGACTACACCGACCCGGCGCCGTTCACCACCTTCACCCATCTCGACGCCACCACCGAGCTCTCCCGC